>DASYOD010000025.1:0-21870 GCA_036008085.1 Terriglobales bacterium | reverse complement strand
ATTTTGTTTATAACGGCGGAACGCTGGTCGTGCAATACGAAACCAGTCCAGCTGATTTCAACAAAGGTAACTTCACTCCTTACCCTGCTGAACTGAGCCGGGGGCGGGTAACGGTTGAAGAGGCTCCGGTAACAGTATTGGCTCCGGACGATAGCGTCTTTCATTACCCCAACCAGATTACTCAAAACGACTTTGACGGATGGGTGCAAGAGCGCGGATTGTATTTTATGGATCAGTGGGACAGCCATTACACGCAGTTGCTAGCGTCCAATGATCCGGGAGAACAGCCACAAAAGGGCGGTTTGTTGCGCGCGCAATACGGCAAGGGAACGTACATCTACACAGGGTATGCGTTCTTCCGCCAACTGCCGGCGGGCGTTCCCGGCGCCATACGACTCTATGTCAACTTGTTGAGTGCCGGGCACGAGAAGCAGTGATTTAGATTTCGATCGTCAACAGTATCCACCAGGGACCTACGGCGAATGACGCCACCCCCACAGCCCGATCAGAATTCTCCGCAACTGATCCGTGGCGTGGGACTCGGCAGCGCGACCGCGCTCAACATGATTGACATGATTGGCGTAGGCCCATTCATCACCGTTCCACTGATAGTGAGCGCGATGGGTGGGCCGCAGGCCATGCTGGGATGGATTCTCGGCGCGATTTTTGCCATGTGCGATGGTCTGGTTTGGGCGGAACTGGGCGCGGCCATGCCGCATTCGGGCGGTTCGTATGGGTATCTGCGCGAGATTTACGGACCGAATCGCCTGGGACGACCGGTTTCATTTCTTTTTGTATGGCAGCTTTCTTTCAGCGCACCACTTTCAATCGCGTCGGGATCGATTGGATTGGCCGGCTACGCATCGTACTTTTGGCCTGGGCTGGAAAAACAATTCATCGCCCGCCATTGGAGCGTGCCGGTGCCGCTGTTGGGAACACTGCAATTGCATTGGTTGGTTTCTGGAGCCACCTTCGTTGCAATCGGTATGTTAGCTCTGGCAACTGCGCTTTTGTATCGCCGGATCACGAGCATTGGGTGGATTTCGAAACTGCTGTTAGCCGGCGTGCTCGGAACTATGTGTTGGATTATCTTCGCTGGGCTTCTTCATTTCGACGCAGCGCAAGCTTTCAGTTTTCCTCCGGGAGCGTTCACACTCTCGCGCAATTTCTTCCTGGGGTTAGGCTCGGCAATGCTGATTGCGACCTATGATTACTGGGGTTATTACAACGTTACGTTTCTCGGCGACGAGGTGAAGGACCCGGGGAAAACCATCCCGCGGGCGATTTTACTTTCGATTGTTCTGGTGGCCTGTCTTTATGTACTGATGAACATCACTATTCTCGGCGTCGTGCCGTGGCGCGAAATCCAGTCGGGTCAAGACAATCGCGGTTTGTATGTGGTTTCTATTTTCATGCAGAAGATTTATGGTCCATGGGCAGCGAACCTTGCTACTGGGCTGGTGATATGGGCGGCATTCGCTTCGGTGTTTTCGCTGCTGCTGGGATATTCGCGCGTGCCTTACGCCGCTGCTCTCGACGGAAATTATTTCAAAGCGTTTGCCCGCTTGCATCCGGATGGTCGATTCCCCTATGTGTCGTTGCTCGCCTTAGCCGCGGTTGCAGGCTTGTTTTGTTTTCTGTCGTTGGCGGATGTGATCGCTGGGCTGGTCGTAATTCGTATTATTTTACAATTCCTGGTACAGGCAATCGGGGTGATCGTATTGCGCATCCGCCGGCCCGATTTGCCCCGGCCGTTTCGCATGTGGCTTTATCCGCTGCCCGCGTTGGTTGCGTCGGCCGGATTCTTGTTTGTGCTGATCTCGCGCACGAATTCGATGAGCCAGATTCGATATGCAATGCTGATCCTGATCAGCGGCGTGACGATATACCTTTTTCGGGCGTGGCGGCGCAAGGAGTGGCCGTTTGGGAATTGCGTTCCGGCAGAAAAGGTGGCGGCTGAGTGAAACATCTACGCTGTCATCGCGCGAGGAACCCGTCCTAGGCTAATGGTAAGGACGCTGTTGGCGAACACCGAGATCCTTCGCGTTGCCCGGGATGACAGTCGTTTTTGTTCTTAGAGCGAACTCATTCGTTTGGGCTCCCGCAGTGCTGCAATCACTTGTGATCGGGTTGGCAATGTGCGAGGCTATCCGAGCGACTTCTGACAAAACTTGTTCAGAGCGCAGGCAAGTCCTTGTGCGACTTGTGCCCATATATCTGAGGAGAATTGATGAAGACGACGAAGTGGATCTGTGCATTGATGCTTCTACTCGGCTGTTGTGCAGCGCTTGCGCAAGACACTAAACCGTCTGAACGCCGTACTGTCGCTCAGGTCCTGGATCATGCCGTCGGCGGTGTGGAGAGCGAGTTCGTTTCAGCAGCCGACGCCATGCCGGAGGACAAATATTCCTTTGCTCCTACAAACGGTGAATTTAAAGGCGTGCGTACCTTTGCAGAGCAAGTAAAACACGTCGCCGCAGTTAATTACATGGTGGGCGCGGATATTCTCGATGAAAAACCGCCGGTCGATCCGGGCGGCGAGAATGGCCCGGACACGGTGAAGACAAAAGCGGACATAATGAAATTTCTCAAGGATTCGTTCTCCTATGTTCACAAAGCGACGGCGACGATCAATGAGGGAAATCTGCTGAACCCAATTAAAAGCCCTTTCGGCTCTGGGATGACCACGCGGTTGGGAATGTCGACGCTGATCGTGGGACATTGCTTCGATCACTACGGTCAGATGGTGGAGTATTTGCGATTGAATGGAATCATTCCGCCTGCCAGCCGCTAGATTGTTCCAGGTTTGGATGCTGGAGTTCGCAACGGTAGCTTATTTTATGTCTCGAAATAGCACGAAGGTGCCATTTACACACCGATGACTGCAAAATAATCTGATTTCCTCTTCGCAGGCCAAGTTGCGAGCAGACTAGGCCTTGGATGAGGTGGAGTACGTCGCAATACAGTTGTGCGGGTGGCCATGCAATCTCGCCCGATGCAGGAGAAGTAAATGAAGACCAAGAAGTACCACACTATTGATGTGCAACACCCTAAGGGAACATCACCGCAGCCGGAAATAGACAGTTTTCTCAAGGCGCTATACTCCTATCCCGAGCGTTTTGCCAACCAACCTGATTTGAGTTTTCAGCAGTACTTGTTGAGTATCCCGAGTCCGTCTGATGCACCCAGCCGAGAAAAATAACCTTTAGCCAGAATTTGTCTCAGCGCATCCGTAAGCCTGCTCCTCGCGTGGTGATCTCGGTCTGAATCAGTTCGGGACTGAGTCCTTGTGCGTGCAGGCATTGGCGCACTCGAGCTTTTGTTTGGCTGCCATTAGATTTTGGGTCCAGGAAGACCAATACCGAAGGTCCAGCTCCGCTCAAAGCACTGCCCAGTATTCCGCGAGTCCCGCTCAGCTTCTGTAATGCGGGCAGCAGGGGGCACAAAGATGCGCGATAAGGCTGATGAATGCGATCCTCCAACGCGGAAGCAAGCATATCTTTTTGTCCCTGAAGAAACGCCACCAACAACAGCATCGAGTTCTGAATGTTCGCGACAGCATCGGCCCGCGAGTACAAATTGGGGAGAATGCGTCGCGCATCCTCGGTGGCAAGGCTTTCACTGGGAACTGCGAATAGCAGCGGCCACTTTCCTTTGGGCCGCAAATTCGCCATTTGTATTTCGCCGGCGGCGGAAATTCTTGCAATAGCTAAACCGCCCATCCAACACGCGGCAGCATTATCAGGATGTTGTTCGCGACGGGATGCTTCGTAAACAATGCGGCTATCAGTCCAGCGCAGCCTGCCGAAGTGAACCGCGAGAGCGATTCCGGCGAGCCGCGCGGCGGCGGAGGACCCGCATCCTTTACCGATAGGGATTTCGTTGTCGATGCGCAGCGCGAGCGGCTGCACAGCTTTTTCCCCTGCCTGCAAGATTTCACGGTAGGTTGTGAGAATGAGGTGGTTTTCGACTTGTGAGCAAATTTCAGGGTCGCGGCCGCGCGCTATCACCGAAAATTCGTTTGCGGACCTCGCCCGGACTCTGAGATACAAAGCGAAAGCCAGAGCGGCGGCGTCGAAGGCCGGTCCCAGGTTCGCAGAAGTGGCGGGAAGGGAAATCTCAAATGACTGCGGTCGGTTTTTCCTTTTGTGATCAATCATGCAGATAAAGCATTGCGAGCAACGTAGCGCTGTAGAGACGTAGCTTGCTACGTCTCCAGCCGGTCGTCTGCTTTTCTCAAGACTTGAATAACCGCGTCTACTGTGGCGTCCAGTACGATGGGTGCGCGCTGCTGCGGTTTAAGAATATCAGCTTCTCTTTCACTTTCAGTCGCGGGGAAAAGGTCGCCGCGATGAAACTTCAAAGTGAACTCGGGATCTTTCAGTAGATGCCCCGTCAAAATCAAGACCACACTTTCACTCGACTTCACGAAACCTTGCTTCACCAATTTCTTGAGTCCGGCGAGCGTTACCGCCGATGCTGGTTCGCAGCCAACGCCGTCGGCGCCAATTTCAGCCTTGGCCAAAGCGATTTCCACTTCGCTGACTTGGTCGACGGCTCCGCCCGTCGCCTGCAGCACTCGAACTGCCTTTTTCCAGGAGGCGGGACTCCCGATGCGAATGGCGCTGGCCGCAGTTTCAGCTTGCACCGAGATCAACTTCTTGCCGCCATTTTCGCGCATCATTCGCACTAATGGATTCGCGCCTGCAGCCTGAGCAATGGAAATCTTTGGCACGGAAGAAATGAAACCGAGTTGCTTCATCTCCAGAAATGCTTTGCCCAAAGCTGAGGAGTTTCCCAGGTTTCCGCCTGGAACAATTATGTGATCGGGCGGCTGCCAATCGAACTGCTCCATTAGTTCGATCGCCGCTGTTTTCTGCCCTTCCAGTCGATATGGGTTTACTGAATTCAACAAGTACACGGGCATGCGCTGCACTACTTCGTTCAACAAACGCATGCAGCCATCGAAATCGGTTTTCAGCTGGCAGGTTACCGCGCCATAATCAAGCGCCTGAGAAAGCTTGCCCCACGAGACTTTTCCCTCCGGAATCAGTACCAGGCTGCGCATTCCTCCACGAGCGGCGTACGCCGCCATGGATGCCGAGGTGTTCCCGGTGGAGGCGCAGGCTACCCAACGGAATCCCTCACGGCAGGCGGCGGAAGCAGCCACCGTCATGCCCGTGTCCTTGAATGAACCCGTCGGATTCATTCCCTGGTGCTTGGCGTAGAGCTGCTGCAGGCCGGCGACACGAGCGCACGAAGGCATCTCGTAAAGTGGCGTGTTGCCCTCGCGCAGAGTGATGATTTCTTGCCAGTCGAAGCTCGGCAGCAATTCACGGAAGCGCCATACGCCGCTCTCGTCGACTGGAAGCCCGGAGGTTCGCCGTTGACGCCAGAGTGTTCTGAGCGCGGCGGCGTCCAGCCCAGCGGAGTTCCAATCGGGATAGACGATTTCGAGCAAGTCGCCGCAATCGGCGCAACGGAAATTCTGTTCCGCTTTCTTACATGCCACGCTGCAACCGATGCATCGCAGTTGCGACGTGTGAACGGGGCCGGGGTCGCTCGATTTGCGGTTGGTCATCCGGTTTGGAATCTGCGGAAGATGATCCCGCGCATTTACTTCCCGCCACGCAGATACTGATCGGTTTTTTGAATCCAGTCGGCGCGCGGCGGATTAAATACGTCCAGGTCTACCGTGTCCTTGAGCGCTTCTGCTTTGTGCGGCATGTGCGGAGGAATGGTGAGCACCTCGCCGGCGTTCACGACTATTTCTTTGCCGTCGATCCAAAATTTCAACGCGCCTTCGAGGATATAGGTTATTTGCTCGTTGTGGTGGCTGTGTTCGGGCACAACGCAGCCTTTTTTCAGCAGGACACGCGCCACCATCAGATCTTGCCCAACGACAAACTGGCGTTGCAGCAGCGGATTCAGATCTTCCAGCGGGATCGAATTCCAGAGAATGTGTTTTGGTTCGACCTTGGCTTCGGCTACTTTCGTCGTTTTGGATATTGGACTAACACGTTTTGCTTGTGCCGTCTTTGCCATTTGTGCACCTTTCTCCATATATTGTCGCGAGTATTGCGTACTTACTATTTCGCGGCTACGGTCCCTTGCCAGGTTGCGGATACGCGCATGATACGCTCCACTGCCTCCTGCAAATTCGCCGTCGAGGATGCAAACGAGAAGCGGATGAAATCCGCGCCGGAAGCCCCAAACGCCGCACCGGGGATGGCCGCCACTCCCGCCTCTTCCAGCATGACTCGGCATAGCTCTTCGGCGCCGAATCCGGTTTCTGAGATGTTCACCCACGCGTAAAACGCGCCTTCGGGCTGTAAGCAATGGAAGCCGGGGACGCGGTTGAGGTCGCGGATGAACTGCTCGCGGCGTTTGCCGAATTCGCTAACCATGCGCGGAGTCGATCCCTCGCAATCTTGCAATGCCTCAATCGCGCCATACTGGCTGAATTCCGCTACACACGTATAGCTGTTTACGGCGAGCATCTGCAGAGCCGGCACGATACGTGGCGGAGCGACAGTGTATCCGAGTCGCCATCCCGTCATTGCAAAACTTTTCGAGAAGCCGTCAATAATGAGCGTGCGCTCCTCCATTCCCGGATGGTCCATGAGCGAGACGTATTCACCGCCGTAAATAATTCGTGCATAAATCTCATCTGAGAGTACAAGCAAATCATTTTCCACGGCGAGTTTCGCCAGGCGGCGCTGCACTTCGTCGGTGTACACACTGCCGCTTGGATTGCCGGGAGAGTTGGCGATCAGACATTTGGTGTGAGGTGTAATCTTCGCAGCGATCTCGTCGGGATCAGGCTGGAAATGATTGCGTTCCGAAAGCGTGAACGGCACGGGCGTGCCGGCCAGGCCGAGAGTGATGGATGCATATCCGGGAAAACCAGGATCGGGATACAAGACTTCATCGCCGGGATCAATCAATGCCATCATTGCCATGAACAGGGCGATTTTGCAGCCGGGGGCAATTACGATGTTTGCCGGAGAGATTCTTAGGTTTCGCGTGTCTTGAAGATAATTAGCTATCGCCTCGCGTAGTGGCAGGACGCCAGCTACGGCGCAGTATCGGTCTTTGCCTTCGTCCACGGCTCGCTTGAGTGCTTGGTTCACCGATGCGGAGGGATGGAAGTCCGGCTCTCCGAGTTCGAGATGAATGATGGAGCGGCCTTCGCGCTCCAGTTCCTTGGCGCGCGCGTAAACAGACAGCGCTCCCTCACCGGTCATGACTGCCATTCGAGATGCTAACGGTCGCATTTATTTCCTTTCGTGCAAATGGAGACCGAGCGTCCCGCCCGGTAAGGGCCAGAGACGCCCGTCCTCCATTTCTTACAGGCCTTTGTACAGGCCGCCATCTACTAACACGGTTTGCCCCGTCACGTAGGATGCGCGCTCCGAGGCCAGCCAGACGATTGCGTCGGCGACCTCGCGGGGTTCGCCTAGACGCTTCACAGGTGCGTCGGCGCTCCATCCTTCCGCAATTTCTTTTTCGCTTTTGCCCAACGCCGCGGAGCGAGCTTTCGCCAACTCTTTCAGGCGATCGGTGGCCGTGTAACCGGGTCCTACATTGTTTACGAGTATGCCATCTTTGCCGAATTCGTTGGCTAAACTTTTTACCAGACCGACAACCGCGGCGCGCACGGCATTGGAAAGTACCAGGTCAGCCACCGGTTGCTTGGTAGTGATTGACGTGATGGTGATAATTCGCCCCCAATGGCTGCGCTGCATGTGGGGAATCACTTCGCGGGCGAAATAAACTGTGCTCATGAAATTCGCGTCTATGGCGCTGCGCCATTCTGCCAGGCTGGCTGCGAGAAATCCTTTTGCCGAAGGTCCTCCTGCATTTGTAACGCAAATGTCTACACCGCCAAATCTCGCAGCGACTGCCTCGACAAAGCGGTGTACTGCTTCTGCATCAGTTACGTCCAGCGCCTGAGCCAATACTTCGGTGTGGTGTTGTTTTTGAATACGCTCAGCCGCGGCATGTAATGTTTGGGAATTGCGGGCACACATCGCGATACGGCACCCCTCGGCGGCGAAGGCCTCTGCGGTGGCTTGCCCGATTCCCTGGCTGGATGCGGCAACTATCGCGACTCGATTTTTCAGGCCGGTTTCCATGTGTTGAAATTATAACGGCACAGTTGGAATTTCTGCGGGTGGCCGATTCAGCCGCTCTCTTCCGCCACTTCGGCTTGAACTATAATTGCGATTTCGAGTTGGAGTCCTCATGAAAAAGCATCAGCACCGTCAAGAAACTGAAGCGGTTCGCGGCGGTACTAACCTTGACAAGAAAAACGGTCCACTTGCCACGCCTATCTATCAGACTTCGACTTTTGAGGTCACTGATAACGACCAGCAGCTGCGTGCGACTGACACGGACATGTTTTACACACGCTACGGCAACCCGACACACACCGTAGTCGAGTCGGCAATCGCGAAACTCGAGGGTGCTGATGCAGCCTTGCTGTTTGCTTCTGGCATGGGAGCGATTACCACTTCAATTCTCGCCCTGCTGAAAAGTGGCGATCACGTGGTGGCGCAGCGGGACATTTACGGGGGTGCTTCGAAATTTTTTACTCAGTGGCTTCCGAAACTGGGGATCGAAACCGCGCTGGTCGATACTGTCGAGTATGAGCAGCACGAAAACGCAATCCGACCGAATACCAAAATTTTGTATTTGGAGTCTCCGACCAACCCCACGGTGCGAATTGTCGATTTGCATAAGACCGCGGCGCTGGCCAAGAAGCACGGCCTCATCAGCATGATCGACAGCACGTTCGCCACGCCGATTAATCAGCGTCCGGTGGAATTTGGCATTGATCTCATCATGCATTCCGGGACGAAGTATTTTGGCGGGCACTCGGATCTCATTGCTGGCATAGTCGCTGGCCGTAAGGATTTGATCGACAGGATTCGTCAAACGCGAACAACGCTCGGCGGAGTAATGGATCCTCACGCTGCGTGGTTGTTGCTGCGTGGAATTAAAACGCTGGCAGTGCGCGTGCAACGCCAGAATGAGAGCGCTCTGCGAATCGCGCAGTTCCTGGCACAACATGCGAAAGTGCGGCGCGTGCATTATCCATTTCTCGATGGGCATCCTCAGCGTGCGGTTGCGATGGAGCAAATGAGCGGCGGCGGGGGCATGCTCAGCTTTGAGGTAGAAGGTACGGGCGAAGATGCGAAACGCATGACTGAAGCGCTGCGTCTTTTCACATTGGCACCCAGCTTAGGCGGGGTCGATTCCCTGGTTTCTATTCCCGTGCTCACCTCGCACGCCATGATTTCCCCCGACCAGCGTCAGAAGATGGGCGTGACCGAGCAGTTGATCCGACTGTCGGTAGGAATTGAAAACGCGAATGACTTGATTGCTGATCTGGAGCACGCGCTCGCAGCGGTGAGTTCGTCGCGCCAGCACGCGCAGGTGCGATAGGTTCTTCCAAGCTATCAGGCGAAAAAATCCTGGCCTCATTCGAGGCCAGGGCGGAGGACCTACTTCGCACATTCCTAGAAAATAAATTTCAGCGCCAGTTGCAAGATGCGTGGGTTATGCGCTGAGTTCGGCTGCAGCAACCCGTTCCCAAGACAGCTCGGATCGCCGGCTGAATTGTTGGCTCCGCCATAGCAGCCTACCGCGTTCGCCGTCGTGATTCCGGTACCATTCGCATTGTCTGCGGCCGAACCGGCGTCACCACCCAGCCACGAATACTCGCGGTGATTGAACACGTTGAAGGCTTCGGCGCGGAATTCAAAATATTTCGATTCAGTTACAGCGAAGTGCTTCAGCAGCGCCATGTCGAAGTTCGTGCGCCATGGATTGCGCAGGATGTTTCTGCCGGCGTTGCCGAAAGTGAGTCCCGTAGGAGCGACAAACGCCGCTGGGTTGTAGAGCAGGGGCGGATTGCCAGGCGGAAGTGCGGGGATGCCGAGGCCAGGATTGCCTACGATGTCGGGATAGGAGGCAGCCGTCGCAAACGTATTGTTAACTCCGGCATTGTCGCTGGGAATGTTGCCGCCGCCCGCGTTATAAACGCTGAAAGGCGTGCCGCTTTCAATGTCTGTGATGCCGGACCATTGCCAGCCTCCGAGCAGACGGTCGGTAAGGCTTTTCCCCTTCAAAAACGGCAGATCGTAAACGTAGCCAATGTTAATGATGTGCCGCTCATCGAAGTTAGAACTAGCGCGGTAAGCATTCAGAGCGTAGGTGTTGACGAAGCCTGAGTCGTTGTAGTCGGACGAGTCGTCAATCGAGTGACTATACGTGTACGCCGCGTTCAGTTGCAGCCCGCCAATACTGTGGCGCAAGGAAGTCTGCAGGGCATTGTAATTCGATGATCCGGTCAGATCCTTGCGAGTAATGCTTCCGATTCCCGCGAAAGGCAGGAACGGAGCGGCATTGTTTCCGCAAGCGACGAACAGATTGACTGCGGCGCCAGAAGGAAGGCCGTTGGCAACGGGAGCATTGTAGGGAACCGGAGTGCCGAATGAGGTTACGGCATTGGTGGGAACGCCGTACGCGTCAACTACTACGTTGGGCTGAGCGTTGCCTGGTCCCCAACTGCAGTCGAATGCAGTATTGATTGGCTGACCAGGCGCATAGGGATTTTGGCCAGTCGGAACCGCGTGCATTTGGTTGTATTCATAAGAACGGGTGAGATGCACTCCGGCGCTACCTACGTAAGAGACGGTCGCAACCGTATTTTTGCCTAGATCGTGCTGCACATCGAGATGCCACTGTTGCATGTAGGGCCAAGTGGCTTTGCTCGGGATCGATACGAAATTCAGCGGAGGGGTTCCGCCGCCGAGGAGACCGGAATTCAGGTTGGCATATCCCGCTATATTTACGACGCTGGCAGTTTGAGTGTTGATGTTGTATTGCTCCAGCGATTCCGTATTAGCTTCGTTGCCGTTCGTGTGTTCGAAGAAGATCCCGTAACCACCTCGGATGGCCCATTTCCCATTGCCGAGGGGGTCATACGCAAACCCAAGGCGAGGCGCGGGATTCCACCAGTGATTGGTCATGCAGCCCGATGGAACTCCGGGCGTCACGCCGCAGTCGACCCATCCGTTGAAAGGATTTCCGATCACTAACCCAGTGACTGGATCCACGCTGCTGGCGCCGGGGACGTAGTGGGCGGGATCAAAATTCCAAGCCAGGTTATTTTTCTCGGAATAGGTTCCAAAAAAGCTCATCCTCAATCCGACGTTTAATGTCAGGCGCGGAGTGGCATGCCAATCATCTTGAATGAAGGGCTCAAAGATGTTGTATTGCTCGTGCATCTTGAGCGCAGCTTGTTCCTGGGTGAAGGTGCCGACATTACCCAGAAGCAGATCGGCAAAGGCATTCCCAGTCGTCACCGAACTGCTGGTACTGAACTGCAACTGACCGTTCACGCCATAAGTCGGCTGCGGAATTTCGTTCTTGTGAGCCAGCACAGCGTAGATGCCGAACTGTAGATTGTGCGCGCCGATAATCTTGGTGACGTTGTCGCGGAAAGTGAATGTCGGATTGGAATTTAGAGGACCGTTGGGAACATACCCCGGATCTTCGGCAAAGTTATATTGACCGCCCGTCAACATAATGCCGGTAATTTTGCCGCCAAAGCCGTTGTTGTAGATTCCGATCGGTGGAAAACCTGCCGGACGCTGCCACGGCCCAATCAAACTGGTGGTGATGTGATCGGTGGTGTAGCTGGCAACGAATTCATTCAACAACGTCGGCGACGCTGTGGCGGTGACCCGGGCGACCATGCTGACTCCGGGACCGTTGAAGTTGGTTTGAATCGTAGGAAAGGTAACGCCGTTGGTCCACAGGGGAACGGGATAATCCTGGTCCCATGAGTCGTGGATGTAGCGAAAAGTGGCGCGGACTTTGTCGGTAATGTTTTGATCGACCCGGAAAAGTTCTTCTCGCCAGTTAGTGGGCAATGATGGAGTTGCGAACCAACTGTTCGGCCCGGAATTCGGCGTGGGAATGAGTGCCAGGAGGCCATTAACAACAGTGGGATTGGAAATAGGTACTTGATTGCCTGGGAAATAAAGCCCAGATTGGGGATTGACCGGACAATTCGGAAAGTTCGCTGTATTGACCGGTGATCCCGCTGCCGGGCACACATCGCCGAAATTCCCACCTCGTTCCGCCAGCGAGGGAACCGCGGTCACGCTGAAAAAACTTGTTGCCGGCACAACCTCGCGGCGCCATTCTTCTGACCAGAAGAAGAAGGTTTTCTGTTTGCTGGTGTTGTAGTGTCCGGGAATGTAAACCGGACCGCCTATCGTGAACCCGAAATCGTTTTTCTTATACGCGGGGGGAGCAGTCTGAAATTCAGGCGTGGCGTTGAAAAAGTCGTTGCGGACAAATTCGTACACATCGCCGTGGAAGTTGCTGGTGCCAGACTTGGTTTCAACTTCGACTGTGCCTGATCCGTTGCGGCCATATTGGGCGCCGTAATTTGAGGTGAGCACCTTGAACTCGGCAATGGCATCAATGCTGGGATAGACGTTTAGGGTGGTGTTACTGCCGTTGTCCATGGCGTCGCCGCCGTCCATCTCCCAGTTGTTATATTCGGTGCGGCCGCCGTTTACGCTGAAGGAAACATTTCCCGAAACGCCAACGCCAGCTTCATCCTGCCCGGTCTGATTGCTTACACCCGGTACTAGCGTTATAAGTTGAGTGAAGTTGCGGCCGTTCAGTTCCAGTTGCGTGATTTCTTTGCCGGTGACCGTGCCACCTAGATCGGAGGATTGGGTTTCGACTTGCGCGACTTCCTGACCCTGTACGATCACTTCAGTGTTGACCGCGCCCACTTGCAGCACGACGTTGACGCGAGTCTTTTCTGCGACTCTTAGGATCACACCCCGGGCTTCGTATTTCTTGAATCCCGTTTCGCTGACAGAGAGATTGTAGGAACCTATGGGAAGCGCAGCGAAGAGGTAGTCGCCGCTATTGTTGGTGCTCGCGGTACGTGTTATGCCGTGTTCCGTGCTGATGACTGTCACTTGGGCGTTGGCGATGGCAGCGCCCGACGCATCAGTGACTGTGCCGGTGATCGACGCGGTATCCTGCGCGAGCAGCGCGGCAGGAACGCAAATAGAGAACGCCAGGAGAGAAAACCATAGGAGACGGGATTTCATCATCAACTCCCTGATATGTAAACTTCGGCAGAAACCGACCCAGGTTTCACCCCTGAAAACCCGGTCAATGTGTTGCTCCCACCGATTCCTTATTTCTAATAAATCATCAAATCTGGCTTTATTAAAACGTGTTAATAGTGATGTAGGGTCAGTTAACTGTCAAGTAAAAAGATGGCGCAAATATACTCGCAAAGCGCCGAAGATCAAAGAACGTTCCGGGTCGATTCCCGCACCGCAAGCTCTGGCGCCAGCTTGCGATGCACGGCTTTGAGGTCGCGCTTATCCTGAACCGCATTGATTCCATCGACAATGATGCTGACCGCCATCTCGCCCATAGCTTCCATCGGCTGGCGCACGGTGGTCAGCGATGGTGTGTACAAACTGGAAGCGGCGACGTCGTCGAAGCCGATAACTGAACAATGGTCGGGAACTCGGAGGCCGGCTTTCGCTAGTGCGCGTATGGCTCCGAATGCGGTCATGTCGTCGAAGGCCATCAGCGCGGTAAAGTGATGCTTGTGTTTGATCAGATCCTCGGTTAGTTTGTAGCCCGCTTCAAAACTTGAAATCGGGTCACGGGATTCAGGAAGGTCTACAACCAGCCGGGGATCGAGTTCCAGCCCGCTGGATTTAGCGAAAGAGCGGATTCCTTTCCAGCGCGGCGCGCTGTCGGACAAAGCTCTTGGCCCGCGGATGAAAGCTATTTTGCGGTGTCCCAGCGAGTGAAGGTGTTCGAGAGCGGCGTAAGCACCGAGTTCGTTGTCGACCATGACGGAACTGATGGAATCGTTGCGCAGTTCGCGTCCGATCATCGCGGTGGGAATGCTGCTTTTTTCGAGGTCTGCTAGAACGTCAATATCCACGAAAAGCCAGTTCGCCAACACAATAAGCGCCTCGACCCGGCGATCCAGCAACATTTCGAGATAACGCTCAAAGCGGCCGCGTTCGTTGTGTACATCAGTGAGAATGGGAAGGTAAGAAGACTGGTACAGAGTATTTTCAATGCCGCGCAGGACCAGAGTGCAGTAGGGGTCGGTCATGTCGAATACCATGACACCGACGGTGTGACTGCGCTTGCTGCGAAGGGAACGTGCAAACAGGTTGGGGCGATATCCCAGCTTCTTGGCGGCGCGTTCGATTCGCTTTTTCGTGACCGCTGGGATGTATCGCGCTAACGGAGCATTGTTCAGAACGATGGAAACGGTGGTCGAGGAAAAGCCGCTTTGTTTGGCGACATCGCGTATCGTGACCGTGGAGCTTTTCAGGTCGAGCTTATTGTCCGTTGAGCGCATCGATAGTGCCTTGAATCCATGCCGCTGCTGGCGGACACTACATCAGAGAGTGAAATCAGTGTCAAGTTCGAGCTTGCGATTTTTGGTGATTTTCCTGCTATTCGTTGGCGGTCAGACCGGCATTGCCCAAACGCAGAAATCGCAATCACCTTCCACAGCCGAGAATGCTGATCCGCAGAAACTGTTCCAGCAGGGTGAAGCTGCGCTAAAGGGTGGCAATCTGAATGACGCCGATCATGCTTTTCGGGCCGTCCTGGCGATTAATCCGCAAGTTGCGGGCGCATACGCGAATCTCGGCGTGATCTATATGCGGCGAAAACAGTGGACGCCGGCATTGGAAATGCTGCACAAAGCGCAGCACCTGGCGCCGGAGATGGCAGGAGTAAGGCTGAACATCGGGCTTGTTTACTACCGGCAAAACGATTTTCGCAAAGCGATTCCGCCGTTCGAGTCGGTCGTGCACGATGCCCCCGACTCTTTTCAGGCGCGCTATTTGCTCGGGTTGTGCTACTTCTTTGTTGCGCGTTACGGGGACGCAGCAAGCACGCTGGAGCCGCTCTGGTCACAGGCTTCCGGGCAATTGAACTATCTCTATGTGCTGGGCATCGCGGCGAACAAAGCTGGTAATTCGCAGTTGGAGGAGCGGGCCCTCAGCCACTTAATTGAGATCGGGCAAAACTCGCCGGAGTTCCATCTCTTGATGGGCAAAGCCTACCTCAACCGCGAAGAGTATGACTACGCCATCACTGAGCTTGGACTGGCAGCCAAAGGCAATTCCACTCTTCCATTCCTTCATTTCAATCTCGGGATGGCTTATCTGAAGAAGCAGGATCTGGGTCAGGCCAAAGCAGAATTTCTGAAAGACATCGCCATCGAGCCCGATGTCAGTTATGACTACGATCAACTGGGAGAGGTTTACTACCTTCAGCAGCAGGATCAGGCAGCGGAGAAAGCTTTTCTTAAGGCGCTGCGCCTCGATCCGCAGCTGGCCAGTTCTCACTTTCAGCTGGCGCGCGTGTATCAGCGCGAGAAAAAATATAGCGAGGCGCTGGCCGAGGCTGACGCAGCCCTTAAGCTGGATCCTGACAGTCCGGGCATTCATTACTTGCGTGGACAAGTTTTTCAGCATCTGGGCCGCGCACAAGATGCCAAGGCTGAGATGCAGACGTTTACCGAATTGTCGAATGCGGCTCGTGAAAAGCGGCACCAGGAGATGGAATCGGAACCGATGCCGAATCCCGAACTCACACAGGAACCTCAGTAGTCTTTGCTCAAATTCTTTTGCTATTGTTGGATGGATGACTCAAGTCACGTGTGGCGCGCTGCTCTTTGACTTGGATGGCGTGCTGGTCGACTCCACTCCTGCCGTCATTCGCGTTTGGACTCAGTGGGCGGTGGCGCATGACTTTGACCCCTCCGAGGTCGTGCGCGTAGCCCACGGGCGTCCGAGTATTTCGACCATACGCGAGTATCTTCCGCACGGCGATCATGAGGCGGAGAACCGGGTTGTGGAAAGTGGCGAGATTGCAGATTTGAATGGCGTGGTCGCGTTGCCCGGAGCGAGAGAATTGCTGGAAGCTCTTCCGCCAGAGCGATGGACGATTGTGACCTCGTGCACTCGTCAGTTAGGAACAACCCGCCTGCGTGCGGCGGGGTTGCCGATTCCTTCGCGTTTAATCACCTGCGACGATGTTAAGAACGGAAAGCCTGACCCCGAGCCTTATTTGAAAGGCGCGTCGTTACTAGGGGTAGCAGCGAAGGATTGCATCGTCGTGGAAGACGCTCCCGCCGGAATTCGCGCAGGCAAAGCGGCTGGCGCTCGGGTGATCGCATGCAGAACAACTTCCCCGGAACAGGAACTCAGGGATGCGGGGGCCGATTGGATTGTCGACAACTGCAAGTCAATTTCGGTATTACGCTCGCAGGGGGCAACGGAATTCAGCCTCGTAATTGCGAATTTCGAGTGATCTCTCCATAGAGTTGAAGGGAACCAACCTCAGAGACTTCGCGTGCATCGTAGGGTGGTGAAAATCATAGCCGCGCTCGTCGTCCTGATGCCCCTGCTCCTGGCAGGATGCAATACGCAAAACTCAAGTCCTGATGAAGTACGAGAAAGAACTGCGCAAGCCACATCTGAGATTAAAAAGGACGCGAAAGCAGTCGCTGACGGCGTGAAAGAGGGATGGAACCGCAACCAGCCCCTCGACATCAATAAAGCGACAAAAGATCAACTGCAAAGTTTGCCGGGAATGAGCGCCGAAGGAGCGGAGCGCATTATTGACGGCCGGCCGTACAGCAGCGCTACTGAATTAGTTCGGCGCAAGATCGTATCACAGCCAGAGTACGAGAAGATCAAGGATCAAATCACTGCGCAGTAATTCATTCCTCGAAGTCAACTTCATTGAGCCATCACCGCTTTGCCTTTTTAGCGCTTCGTATGTGAGCGTCCAGGTGGCCTCGTCGGTGCTGGCGGAAAGATTGCACCGCGTTGTCAGACATCAGTTTCGCGTAGAAAAATAATTAGACTTACTCAGAATCGCGCTGGACTCGAATTCTCTCCTGTGCGATTGCATCTATGTTCTTTTATGGCGGAACTGCAATCACCAAATCCGCGGCCCAACTCTTTCCGCGGTAAGGGCGAAGTAGCATCGAGCTGGAAATTTGCTCTTCGCGCCCTGCGCTCGCGAAATTATCGCCTCTTTTTCACTGGCCAATCGGTATCTCTGATCGGTACTTGGATGACGCAGGTTGCTACCAGTTGGCTGGTTTACCGACTGACCGGTTCAGCGTGGCTGTTGGGCATCGTAGGCTTCGCCTCGCGGATACCAACTTTTTTTCTCGCCCCGTTCGCGGGTGTGTGGATTGACCGCTGGAACCGTCATCATACGTTGATCGTCACCCAAATTCTTTCCATGGTGCAATCGTTTGCTCTGGCTTGGCTGGCACTGGCTGGGATCATTACCATTCGAGAGGTGATTTGGTTGGGGCTGGCGCAGGGTGTAATCAACGCCGTCGATATGCCGGCGCGGCAGGCTTTTGTCATCGAGATGGTCGAGGACCGTGCTGACCTGGGCAACGCCATCGCGCTGAACTCGTCGATGGTCAACGCGGCCCGGCTTCTCGGACCATCGATCGCTGGGGTAATTATTGCCGCGGTTGGTGAAGGCTATTGCTTCTTGATTGATGGCTTCAGTTACCTTGCAGTGATTGCTTCTCTCCTGGCAATGAAGATCCGGCCGGTCGAGCAGCGAAAGATTAGCAAGCCGGTCTGGCATGAACTAAAAGAGGGTTGGAGCTACGTTACTCATTTCGTGCCCATCCGCTCAATTCTTTTGTTGTTGGCCCTGGTCAGTCTTGTAGGAATGCAATACACGGTGCTTATGCCCATTTTTGCGGGTCAGGTGCTGCATGGAGGTCCGCACACATTGGGCTTTCTGATGGGTGCGTCGGGCGTAGGAGCCTTAGCCGGGGCAATGTTCCTGGCGACGAGAAAAAACGTGCTTGGCCTGGGACGCATAATTCCTTCGGCATCCGCAGGATTTGGAATCGGGCTGATTGCCCTCGGTCTATCAAGCCGCTTATGGCTTTCGCTCGCTGTAATGCTGTTCGTCGGCTGCACCATGATGATTCAGATGGCGGGCAGCAACACAGTATTACAGACCATTGTGGAAGACGATAAACGTGGGCGGGTGATGAGTTTCTATTCCATGGCTTTTCTGGGAATGGCGCCCTTTGGAAGTTTATTGGCCGGAGGATTGGCGCATGGGGTTGGCGCTCCGCGAACTGTGATGATTAGCGGTGCTGTATGCATTGCAGGCGCATCGTGGTTCGCATCGCAGCTCCGTACGATTCGAGAACACGTGCGCCCGATCTATAGAACGTTGGGCATCATTCCTGAAATTGCCACCGGCATCCACAGCGCGAGCGTCTTGTCCACTCCACCTGAGGAATAGCAATTCCAGATTCGCCCTCTCGGCAAAATCAAATGGACGGCCTCAATTCAGGCACAATTGCCACTGGCGGCATAAGCATATCGTCTGGCATGCTCCAGTTCGAGGGTGCTTCCGGCCGTGCCAAAGCGCGCGCTGCAGATGCACGTTTCTTGCTCCGAATGTGCCCCTGGGCCGCTCGCTCTTCCACGGAACGGGCCAGCAACTCGCGAATTCGCAGTTTGGCTTTGTGCAACTGAGACTTTGAATTTCCTACCGAGCAACCGAGCATCTCAGCGATCTCTTTGTGCTCGTAGCCTTCCACTTCATGAAGCAGGAAAATCGACCGGTATCCGGGAGGAAGTTCCGTCATGGCGCGAGCCAGTGAGATGCGGTCGACGCAGCCGGTAAGGTCCGTGTCGTGCGTACCAAATTCACGGCGCATCTTGCTGCCATCCTCGTTGCTATAAGGTTCGTCGAGCGACACCTGGCTCAGCGACTTTTTGCGGAAATGCATGAGAACTGTGTTCACGGAAATTCGATGCAGCCAAGTGGAGAATGCTGAGTCTCCACGGAAGCTGCTGATCTTGCGGAACACTTGCAGAAATGCGTCCTGAGTAAGGTCTTCCGCCTCCGCAGCATTGTTGGTCATGCGTAAACAGACGGAATAAATGCGGGCTTTGTGCGCGTGAAAAAGCGCTGCGAACGCCTCCGAATCGCCTTCTTGAGCGCGCTTAACCAAGTCCGAAGTCAGAGGAAATGTTGCTGTAATCGCCGTATCACTTTTCACCAGAGTCGTCCTTTCAGGTATCGATTTCAATCCGGGTCGCACGCCGCGAAGTGTCGATTTCATACACGAAAGCTTAAAGTCCAGAGGCGGGATGGTCTATCGAGTGCAGCCTGTACGCCTGACTACTTACTCCTGTAGCGGAGTGGGATATTGTGATTAGGTGAAATTGCTGAAGAACGGTGTCGCAACACGTAGGCCGAAATAGAGTTGCGCTCAAAATTAAGATAAAAATATGCCAATAACGCTTGCGCAAGTGGACGAAGCTCGTCGCAACATTTCTGCCGTCGCTCTGCGAACCCCTCTGGTTCGATGCAACACTGAGGCGCCGGTTGAACTGTATCTAAAGCTGGAAAACTTACAGCCTATCGGATCATTCAAGATCCGTGGCGCGGCGAACGTGATGGCGCGGACCCCGCGGGAGCAATTGCAACGGGGAGTGCTCACTGCATCCGCTGGCAATATGGCGCAGGGAGTGGCGTTTTGCGCGAAGCGAATGGGTATTCGCGCGACCATTGTGGCTCCGGAGACGGCACCGGCGACTAAGGTTGCTGCAGTGGAACGCATGGGAGGACACGTTATTAAAGTTCCGTTTGCCGACTGGTGGCGCACTTTTGAGACTCGATCTTATCCGGGGGTGGACGCCACCTTTATCCATGCCTTCGACGATCTAGACGTGATGGCTGGCAATGGCACGATTGGGTTGGAATTGTTGGAAGACTTGCCTGATCTCGAGGCTGTAGTGATCCCCTGGGGCGGAGGAGGGTTGTCATGTGGGATCGCGGCGGTTTTGCGGGCGCGGGCGCCGCACGTTCGAATCTATGCAGCTGAAATCGAAACGGCGGCGCCGCTGGCTGCATCGCTGGCGGCAGGCGAACCGCGAACTGTGGAATACACGCCGTCCTTCGTCGACGGCATTGGCAGCAAAATGGTTTTTCCCAACATGTTTGAGCAAGCCCGGCGATTGCTGGATGGTTCGTTGATCGTAACCTTAGCTGAAGCTGCGCATGCGTTGAAATTGCTAGCCGAACGAAATCGTGTGATAGCCGAGGGCGCTGCGGCTTGCGCCGTAGCGGCGGCGCTGTCTGGTCGCGCGAGTTCGGGGAAAATCGTGGCAATCGTCTCCGGCGGAAACATTGATATGGAAAGGTTTACTCAGATACTTAATCAAGCTTAATGTTGCGTATGTGCTGAATAAGTTGCGTAAAGTGACATCGCAAAACGCTTTATGTCGCGTCAAAAACACTTAAGCTTCGTCCTTTTGCAGCTATTGTTTACAATAGACAATCTGCGCACAATAAGTAAAACGGTTAGTACGCCTTAGTCTCGGGTACAAAGCAGAACTTGAAACAGTCAAATCACAATTCCGATGGCAGGGATGCTGCGCGGGTGTATTGGCGGGTCGAGGGCAGCCTTCTCGAACTGACCACCGTGCGTCCAATCGCATTCTTTACCTGGAACGGACAGACGTTCATCGGACGCTGGATGCGACGCGGATCGGTGCTATTGATGGCTTTGCTGCGTCCGTTCCTGTATGCAGCCAATCGCGTATTTGCCACCCGCGTGGTTCACGCGGTGTTGCGTGGAGTTAGCCGCGACCGCCTGGATTTGCTGGGCGAGGAATATTTTCAGTACAAGCTGAAGCCACAGTTGAAACCTGACGGCGTACGCGGTTTGAAAGAGTTGATCGATTCGGGCGCGGATGTGGTGCTGGTGAGCCAGGGACTGGATCATGTGATGGCCCCGCTAGCCAGGCATCTGGGCACAAAATGGCTGATTGCCAATCGACTCGAATTTCGCGATGGCATGGCAACGGGAAGATTGCTCGATCCCGTGATTCGTCCTCGCGGAGTTTTTGCAAGAATCACAGGCGCTGGACCGGATGGAAAACGTGTGCCTGAACAGTTGGTACGAGATCTGGGTTTAAGTTCCGGGCCACAAGGAATTGAGGAGTTGAAGTCGGCAGTCGTTCCCGCTGCGCGACAAGTGCCTGTGCTGGAGCGTCCAATCGTCCACTTTTACGGTGGGCGCCAATCTGGGTCGCTTTCGGTTCGACGGGCGCTAGCTGGAAAGAGCATCATGCTCATCGGAGTGACCGGCTTCATCGGAAAAGTGTGGCTGGTGAATCTGTTGATGGACCTGCCGGAGATTGGACGCATTTACTTGCTTATTCGACGGCAGAAGTCGAATGCTGCGCTGGGTCGATTTGAAAAGATGGTGGAGGATTCGCCTGTCTTTGATCCTCTGTACAAGCGTTACGGTGCTGGCTTGGCGCGATTTCTCCGCGAGCACGTGGAAGTCGTGGAAGGGGACGTGTCCGCGCCGGAGCTTGGCTTGACGGATGAGATGTCTCAGGTTCTGCGCAACAATCTCGATCTCATCGTCAACAGTTCAGGTCTGACAGATTTTAATCCCGACCTGCGCGACGCGCTGACTACGAACGTGGATGCTGCCGTGAGCATCGTTGAATTTGTACGCCGCTCGGATCACGCTGGCTTATTGCATCTTTCAACGTGTTACGTGGCCGGGGCGCGGGACGGACGAGTGAGTGAAGCCGTGCGTCCGAATTACACTCCGGCGGGTGTTGCGGATTTCGATGCTGACGAGGAGTGGCGATCGCTTCACGATTTCGTGAAACGCGCCACCGAAAAAGCGGAAAGCGCGGAAGTCACCGATGAACTGCGACAGCAGGCACTGCAGAAAGAACATGCTTC
>DASYOD010000024.1:0-8600 GCA_036008085.1 Terriglobales bacterium | reverse complement strand
CGAGACGAGCCCAGTAAATCGCGCCGAAGCACATGGGACACGGCTCGCAAGAAGCGTAAATCTCGCAACCTTGCAGACTGAAATTGCCAAGCATCTTGCAGGCCTCGCGGATAGCAATCACCTCCGCGTGAGCGGTGGGATCATTTGTAGAGGTGACCTGATTCGTGCCTTCGCCAATAATGGCGCCGTTCTTGACCACAACCGCACCAAAAGGTCCGCCGCGTCCAGAGCGGACATTCTGAAGCGAAAGTTCAATGGCGCGCGCCATAAAAAGATTTTTCATGGATTGCTTCTACGCTTGCGGCTAGTGTGCGTGACTGGTTGTGGCACCCTGATCTGCCGCATGCTGCTTGCGGATTTTGGCATAACCGGGCTTGATGATCGAATAGATAAAATCGCAGCGCTCTTTGTACGGTAAGAAGGCGCTCTTCATCGCATTGATCGTTATTTTTTCGAAATCATCCAGTGACAAGCCGAAGGTCACTGCCGCGGCTTCGAATTCGCGAGTCATGGTGGTGTTGCTCATCAGCCGGTTGTCCGTGTTGAGAGTGACACGAAATTTTTCCTGATAAAGAATCTTGAAAGGATGGTCCGCCAAACCAGGTGTTGCGCCCGTGTGCACATTGCTCAGCAGGCAAATTTCCAGGGGAATCCGCTTGTCCAAAACATATTGGGCCAGATCGCCCAACTTCACCGCCCTGCCGTCTACTACTGCGATATCGTCGATTAGCCTAGTTCCGTGACCGATTCGGTGAGCTCCACAGTACTGAATAGCCTGCCAGATCGATTCTTTCCCGTAGCCCTCACCGGCATGAATCGTAATGTTGAAATTCTCCCGTTGAATGTAATGGAAAGCATCAACATGTTTCTTCGGAGGGTAGCCACCTTCTTCGCCGGCAAGATCGAACCCGACTACGCCACGCGTGCGAAAATCCACAGCCAACTCCGCCATTTCAAGCGATACGTCCATATTGCGCATAGCACAGATAATCAACCCAGATGCGATTCCAAAATCCTTACGCCCATGCTCCAGTCCTCGTAGCACGGCGGAGACTACTTGTTGGTGAGTCAATCCATTATTAGTATGAAAAACTGGCGCAAAGCGGGTTTCAAAGTAAACCACGCCATCCTGACTGAGGTCTTCGGCTTGTTCGTAGGCAACGCGCTCTAAAGCGTCTTCGGTTTGCATTACGGCGATAGTGTGCGCAAATCCTTCCAGATACTTAGCCAGACTTCCACGATTCGCGCCACGGTGAAACCATTGTGCCAGCGCTAGCGGATCAGTATTTGGAAGGTTCCGGTAGCCTGCTTCTTTCGCCAATTCAATAATGCTTTGTGGCCGCAAAATGCCATCCAAATGTTCGTGTAAGAGGACTTTCGGAAGGCTGCGCAGCAATTGTTGATCAAATTTCATAAGTCCAAACGTGATGACGCTACTCCTCGCCGATATCTTCATTCCAAATCTCGGGATTCGCGCGAATATAATCGCTCAGCATAGACGCACACTCGTCCGAATCAAGGTCGACAACTCTTACGCCAAGCGAGCGCAGCCAATCCACACCGCCTTGAAAGTTACGGCTTTCGCCTACCACGAGCGTACCGAATCCGAATTGCCGCACCAGCCCGCTGCAATACCAGCAGGGTGCGAGGGTAGTGACCATTATTAGTTTGCGATAGCTGCGCTGACGGCCAGCGTTACGGAAGGCGTCGGTCTCGGCGTGCAAAGATGGATCGCCATTTTGTACGCGGCGATTGTGGCCCGCACCGATCAGCTTGCCGCTCCCATCGAACACGGCGGCGCCGATAGGAATGCCACTCTCGGCCAGTCCTTTGCGAGCCTCGGCTTTTGCCACCTCCAGCATCGTCGAGTAATTGGGACCAGAGTAATCGGAACCGGACATTGCGCTTGATTATAACGATTGAAAGATTGGAGCGGGAGACCGGGATCGAACCGGCGACATCCAGCTTGGGAAGCTGGCGTTCTACCGCTGAACTACTCCCGCTCGCACGGTTAGAACCGAATCATAGCACGCAGTGGCTTTTTTACATCATCCTTTACGCCACTACGCTCGGCGTTTTAAGCGTTCTGGACGCGAAACCGGCTGAGCCGGTTTTGCGTCCGCCTTTTCCAGATGCAGCCACATACACATGCTGCAAAATGCCTGGTTACAAAACTCGCAAACCTCAGTGTGCAGATCGCACAACTCGCTTCCACAATCGGAGCACGTTTCACCAGCAGGCCTGCCGCAGGGAAAACCGTTGGCATCATGCGTACCTTGGACCAATACAATTTCGCAGTGATGAGAAGAAGATGCGAGTGTGTCAGTAGCCATCGTGGAATCTCCCCGAACTAAGCGGCCTTGTCCACCGGCAGCCCAGCCTCCATCCAGCCTTGCTTGCCTTCCGGGTAATGCGCCACATTGGTGTAACCCATCGCCGCCAATTCACGGGCGGCGTATTCGCTCGCGTGTCAATGCGTGCTCGTGCAATAAGTAACGATTTCCGCATTCTTGTTGGGCAATAAGCTTGGCGCCAGCTCTTTGATTTTTTCCGGAGGAATATTAATTGCTCCGGGAATGTGCGCTTCGCGGTAGCGTTCGGGCGCTAAAGTCTCGACCAACTTGATGCCGTCCTTCCGGTCGATCCTGGCTTTTAGCTGCTCTGTTGAAATTGTAGCTTCCATTTTCAGTCCTCCTTAGAATACGAAGTAAGCATGTCCTTTTGTTGGTCGAGCCGAGGCGTCTCCGGCGGGGCTGAACGCGCGAGACGCCCCTTCTCCATTCTCCCTTTCAGGAACGCTCACGTTGTTGTTTCGAGCCCAAAGATAACGGCTGATGCATTGGCAAACCTTCACCTCCTACTTTTCAATGTCGAAGTAAATCTTGGTAGTGGTGCGATACCGCGTAATCTTCTTGCCATCTAGTTCCATCTCTAACTCCGCGACTCGCGCCCATCTCATACCTCGAACGGTCTTGGCGGCCTCGGCCACCGCGTTTTCCGCTGCCTTTGCAAAGCTTTCTTTGGAGGTTCCAACTACATCAATAACTTTTTGTGCCATCGCGTTCTCCTCAAGGAAGTGATTTGTCATTGTGGATTGTACCTCCGATCACCCTGTGAAGACAGTTTGCTAAAGAACCAGCATCATGCAGGAGATATTGCGCTCTGCTAAACTTTTTCTTCCTACTCTTAGCGGAGATGCCAGCATTCGCATGCGTACTCTTTTCTTGTTTGCTATTGTCGTAGTGATGAGTTCGTTCGCTTCAGCCCAGACGTTACCACTGCCTAACGCCATTACTGATCCCAAACAGATCACCAGCAAACCCAACGCGCAGGTGGAACAGAATCAGCAGAGCCTGTCCATCGAAAAGCTGTACATGACTCGACAAGTTGGACGTGCGTCTTGGTCACCCGACGGTAAGACAATCGTGTTTGTCAGTAACATTAGCGGTCGCAACAACCTGTGGCTAGTGCCCGCAGAGGGTGGCTGGCCGACGCAACTTACAGTCAGCGATCAGCGGCAAACTGCGCCCACGTGGTCGCCTGACGGCAAGTGGATCGCGTATATGTCCGATTACAACGGCGATGAGCAGTGGGACATCTTTATCGTTTCGCCGAAGACCGGCCAAGTGGTAAATCTCACCCACACGCGCGAGATTTCGGAAGAGCATCCACGATGGTCGGCCGATGGCCGCTATCTGGCGTACATGGTCAAACCGAAGACGTCGTCGGTGTTCGAGATCGATGTCTACGACATGTTGATGCGGGACGTGAAACATATCACGACAGGAACACCGGCAGACAAGTTGAATGACAATCCCATCTGGCCGCATGACGGCAAGTGGATTGCCTACACGCAGGAACAGGCCAAAGGAACGGATTCGAACATTTTTGTGGCGGAAGTCGCGACTGGGCACAGTTCCCTGCTCACTCCGCACGACGGCGAACAGCTTTACCGCGCAAATGATTTCGCGCCCGACAGCAAAAAGCTCGTCATAACATCGAATGCAGCTAATGGCTACGACAACGTCGGGTTGTTGGACATTACCAGCAAAAAGATTTCTTGGCTCACGAAAGACAAATGGGAGATCAGCGGGGGCAACTTTTCTCCCGACGGCAAGCGCATTACATGGACCGCAAATGTCGACGGCAATACAGATATCTATCAGCACGATGTCGTGAGCGGCAAAACCACGCCCTTGCCGCTGGCCAGCGGAGTGAATGATCTTGCGGGTGAACCTTCTTCATTCAGCAAAGACGGATCACGCTTGCTCTATCATCACAACGCTGCGAACGCGCCCTCAGATCTTTGGGTTTATCATGTGGCTACTGGGAAATCGCATCAGGTCACACAATCGCTGGTTGCCGGCGTGCGTTCCGAAGATATGATCGAGCCTGTTCTGGTGCATTTTCCCAGCCGCGATGGTAAGTGGACGATCTCCGCGCTCGTATACGTCCCCTACAACATGGTTCGCAATGGGCAGAATGCGGCGGTTGTTTATGTGCACGGAGGGCCGACATCGCAGACGGTGAACTCGTTTAACCGCTTTATTCAGCACATCGTGAACCAGGGATATATGGTGATTGCCCCCAACTATCGGGGATCGACTGGTTACGGCAAGGAATTTCAGCAAGCCAATCTTTTCGACATGGGCGGCGGAGATTTGCAGGACGTCTTGGCGGCGGCGGATTTCATCAAGCAGACCGGTTTTCTGGATCCTAAGAAGATTGTTTTGATGGGCGGCAGCTATGGCGGGTACTTGACGATGATGGGCGTGACCAAAGCTCCCGAGGTTTGGGGCGCGGGTGTACCGATTGTGCCGTTCGTTAATTGGTTTACGGAAATCGAGAATGAAGATCCGGTGCTGCAACAGTCTGATCTGGCTACCATGGGCGATCCGAAGACAAATGAGACTTTATTTCACGACCGTTCGCCAATTTTTTTCGTAGATCAGATCAAGGCACCTTTACTGCTGCTGGCGGGCGGGAACGATCCGCGCTGTCCCAAAGAAGAAGCTCAGCAAGTCGTGGATGCTGTGAAGAAGCGCAGCGGCACGGTCGACTACAAAGTCTATGAGAACGAAGGCCACGGATTTGCGCGAGTGGAAAATCAGATTGACGCTTATCAGCGCGTGTCAGGATTTCTGAAGGCGCACGTGCCGCCGGCGGATTGCAGTTGCTCGCTGTCCGAGTAGGGGGTGGAATCTATCGCGCTTCTGGGTGCGCCGAACTGTTCCATTCGTACACCCCAAAGAAGACTCCGCAAGCGGAAAAAATCAGAAGAGCAAGTGTTGTGCTTACCAAGGTCAACCGATTGTGCGCAGGACTAAAGTATCTCTGGGATGCATATTCGGACGCTGTTATCCCAGCGAAAAGACCCCACCCAAACAAAAGAACTCCCTTCACAAATACATATCCCCACTTGCCGAGACTAAGAAGCGAAGTTTGCGTCCCAATCCCTCTCTGTTTACCAAATCGAAGAGGCACGCGTATCCCGGAGAGGCGCAAACCGACAATCATCAGAAGATTCCACAACACACAGACTGCGGTGCAAACGGCAATTTCAACCAGGAACTGCATTTTTCGCGACCTGTTCTGCCCCGCGATTATAGCTCCAGTTGACCGCCTGTCGAAGCTAAAGGCGCATGCACGATGGCTCTTATCAGGCCCCGGACTGTGTATTCCGTCGCTTCGACATCGACTAAAAGGCCAAGGTCGCGGAGGGTCGACGACGTTACGGGGCCGATCGAAGCGAAACGTATCCCCGTAAGCTGCAGGTTTTTTCCCAGCAGTGCGACGAAGTTTCTCACCGTCGACGAACTTGTAAACGTGATCACGTCGGGACGACGCTTCGAATCTTTCAGAATTGCCCGCAGCCGCGCGCGAGAAGATTGGGGAATTACGGTTTCATAAGCTTCGACGACATCCACCTTGGCGCCAAGTCTGCGCAGCTCGCGCGGGATCACGTCACGAGCGACCCTAGCCCGAGCAAGCAAGATGCATTTCCCTGGCACTTCGTCGCGCAGGGCTTCCACCACTGATTCCGCTACGTACTCCTCGGGAACGACATTCACTTTCACTCCGTGCTTCTGAATCGCTTTCCTGGTGGCAGGACCGATAGCTGCGATCTTCAACTGCTTCAACTGCCGCTTCGTCAGGTGAAGTTTATTCAGGCGCTGCCAAAAAGCTTCGACTCCGTTTACGCTGGTCAGGATCAGCCAATCGTATTGATGCAAATTCTTCAGAGCTGCGTCCAGAGGTTTGTACGAGCGGGGCTTGCGGATTTCGATAAAAGGAATTTCTGCGACTTCTGCGCCCAGCGCTCGCAGGCCTGACGAAAGCGCGCCAGCCTGATGCCGTGCTCTACCGACGATCACGCGAAGTCCGGTAAGCGGGGCTGTTTTCTGTGCCATCGAAATCAACGACCCAGGCCTTCTTCCTGCATGAGTTCCGCGACTCCGGACACGTTTGTATCTTTGCTCTGATGCAGGCATTGAATCACTTGGTTTTGTTCTAACTTCGTTCGGTTTTGACTCAGCTTGAATTTTGATTCCAACCTTTTGATTCTTACGTTGAAGCCAACAATACGCTTCATCATGTGGCTTCGATATTCCCCGCTGAACTCAGACCATTGCTCCATATATGCCGCCTCGAAAGTGTTGATCATACGGTGCAGTGTTGCTTGCATACTTTCTTCGTCGAAAAAAAGAGTGGGCTCGCCATATGCATGTACAGCTGCGTAATTCCAGGTAGGAACGCTCTCATGAATCTCATACAAGCTGGGCGAAATGTAGGCGTGAGGTCCGTGAAATATCAACAGCGACTCTTCGCCTTCCTTGATCGATTTCCAATGCGCGTTTGCATTCGCCATGTGTCCTTGCACTACGATCTGATCGCCTTGTTCATCTATAAGCACGGGAAGGTGAGTAGCAAACGGCACGCCGTCGGCGTTCGAAACCAGAATGGCGAACGGATTCGCCCGCATGAACGCAAGTGTGGCCGCTCGGTTTTCCTGGCGATTGAATTCGGGTATGTACAATTTTCGGTTCTCCGACTTGATGCGATTTATTGACCAGAACGCGGACGAGAATGTCAGCGCCACATCTTTCAGGGTTGCTGTGGGACCGCAATTCCCTGCCCGTAGACTGCCTCCAAGATCGCATCTCCGCCGCGCTCAAGCAAGGTTTGGCCGACGGATTCTCCCAGTTGAACCGGATCGGCGCCGTCACGGGACTCGCGTAGAACCTTAGAGCCATCAGGATCCGCGACGATTGCTTCAAGGTGTAGACGACCGTTGCGGACTTCGGCGAACGCGCCAATGGGCACCTGACAACCTCCACCAAGTTTATTGAGTAGCGCCCGCTCGCAAGTGGTAGTGGCACGAGCAGCAGCGTCGTCGAGAAAAGTCAGATGCTGGCGCGTGACCGTATCTCCTGCGCGAATCTCGATCCCTAACGCGCCCTGCCCTGCCGCGGGACACATCATGTCAGGAGGTATGACCTGTCGGACAAGTTCAGTTTTACCGAGCCGGTAAAGGCCCGCCGCCGCCAGAATAATGGCGTCATATTCGCCCGCCTCCAGCTTGCGAAGACGAGTGTCCACGTTTCCACGCAATGGAAAAATCTCCACGTCGGGACGCACCGCTTTCAACTGCGCCTGGCGTCGCAGGCTGCTGGTGCCAACCCGGGCCCCTCGCGGCAACCCATCTATGTTCTTATATTTGCTCGAGCAAAATACATCCCGTGGATTCTCCCGCATGGTGATGGCTGCGATTTCGAATCCCGGAGAAATCTCCGTAGGAAGGTCTTTCAGGCTATGCACGGCCAGGTCGATACTACCGTCGGCCAGCGCCTGTTCAATCTCCTTGGTAAACATGCCTTTCGTGCCAACTTTGGCCAGAGCGACGTCAGTGATTTTGTCGCCGGTAGTCTTGATGATCTTGAGGTCGACTTCGTGGCCATGTTCGCGAAGCAACGCACTAATGTGGTGAGCCTGCCAAAGAGCAAGTTGAGAGCCTCGGGAACCAATTCGAAGACGAGCCATCAGCCGCGTCCTCCCGATGCTCCACCAGACTGCGCGGCTTTACTGTCTTTTTCTTTTTCGCGCAAGTTAAACAAGCGGCGAACCAACTCCACCACGGTGGTAGCTTCGGACTCACGGGCCGCGGTCTTCAGCGTGCTAATGGGGGTATGCATGATTTTGTTCACAATGCCGTGAGTGAGTGTATCAATCGCCAGTTCCTGCTCCGGAGACAGCGGCCCCAGACGTCCGCGCACACGGTCAATCTCAGCCTGGCGAATAGTTTCCAAGTGATCCTGCAGAGAAACAATCGTAGGCACGACATCGAGAGTTTGCAGGCGAGCCTGAAAGCGTACAACCTCGCTTTCGATGATATCCGCCGCGCGCTCTGCCTCTTTTTTGCGATCCGCCACGTGTGAGGTCACCGCTTGCTGCAAATCGTCGATGTCGTAGACGAAGATCCCATCTACCTTGTTCATCGCCGGATCGACATCGCGCGGAACCGCAATATCGATGAAGAACATGGGGCGGTTCTTGCGGCGGCTCATGAAAAGTTCGCCGTGCTCGCGGCGAAAGATGGCATG
>DASYOD010000023.1:0-4468 GCA_036008085.1 Terriglobales bacterium | reverse complement strand
TACGGATTGAAGAGGACATATTCGTGCCAGTAATAGCTGATGCCCTCCACTTTGATACCGCGCCGTTGGAAGCCGATGACTTCGTAATCGGTGCCGCGAAGTTTGCCGCGCGTGCCGAGCGGAATGAGGGGCCGCACTTCGCCGGTAACGGCCTCGAATTTCTGCAGGATCTGAAGATTCGGGTCTTTTGCATCCAGAATGGAATGGCAGCTCTCGCAAACCACAGTCTCGGCGTGCCCGAGCGCACGCAAAGTGATGGCTGCCCCGCATTGCGGACAGTTCAACGCTTTCGCTTGCGGCTTTGGCGGAGTCGAGAGTGGCGGCGTTCCTGCGCTCATCACCAACCCTCGAAGCTGCGGAGATTTTTGAGCTTGAGGTCGTCGAACTCGACGAATTCGCCCAAATAGAGAGCAGGCTGCTCATCGCTAAAATCGAGGGTGGCGAATTTGCCAGTTTGGCTGCGAAGGTCAGCAAACGTGACATCTGTCTTGTCCCAATACTGGAAAGGCAGCTCGCCTTCGACGCCGCGGTAGTGGGCTGGGGTAATCACGCTCACGGTGTAGTTTTGATTGTTCCAGTTATATTGCTGGTCCACTTTGACTTGGTCAGCAGCGGGCAAACCGATGGCGTTGCTGGCGAATGAAATCGCGTATTCATTCTGAGCATCGGAAAGCCAGCCGCTCGTGCCGTCGTTCATCGTGAAGTGCCATTCGTTCCAGCCGCCCTGGTCGTACTCATAAAGAATGCGGCCACCGACGACGAAAGCTTTATTCCGATAAATGCCCTCGGTATTGAGCTGAATCGGCGAACTGTCTGGCGGGAGATCGGCCATCTGGCCGACTTTCTTGAGATCGATATCGGTGCGCACGAGAATGCTTTTGCAATACTGGCAAACCGTCTGCACGCTGCTGGACCATTGGAAGACAATCTTTGCACCGCAATTGGGACAGTTCGAAACGGGCTGGGTCATCTTCCGCTGCTCACCTGTTGCACAAAAAAACCTCACCCTAAACTAGTGGCTGGCCGCCTGGTGGCGAGCCGCCTCATACGGGCGCGCAAGACGCCTAATGGAAACGGTCCGTGCATTGAAAAGTTGCTGGAGCGCGGCTTCAAAATTCCATTCGGTGCGTGGAACACAACAAAAGAGATTCAGGCACAGCGAATTGTGCTCGGGAAAGGTGTGGCAGGCGATGTGGGACTCCGCAAGCAGGCAAAGGCCGGTGATGCCCCCGGTCCCGGGAAACTGGTGCCACTGCGTTTCGCCGACGGGCCGCAGCTTCATGCCGCGAATCATGCCGTGGAAGAAGGTTTCCACAGCGCGAAGGTCGCGCAGCGAATCCGATGAGCAACCGAAGGCCTCGACGACCCACTCGATTCCGCTCATGCTCGCGTCACCACTACGCCTGGGGCTTCCCGCATTCCGGACAGAACTTACTGGTGCGCGGAATGGGCTTGCCGCACTCGCTGCAGAATTTCGTGGTCGCACTTGCTGCGCCCGCGGCCGGCGGAGCCGCGCCACCGCCGGCAGGAGCAGGCGAGGTGGATTGCTTCACCGCGTCCATCATTGCCTGACCCATCGCGACGCCCGCGCCAAGTCCGGCGCCGACTCCGACTGCTCCGCCACCTTCGTTCCCGGCGGCGATCGGAATCGCTTGCGCCACCTGATACTGCGTGAACTTGCCCATGTCGCCGAGGACGTTCATGCTGATGCGCTGGTCGAGCACTTTTTGAAGCTCTTCGGGGAGCGAGAGATTTTCGACGACGAAAGTATCGAGCGAGAGACCATAGTCTGTGAATGCAGGCTTAAGCTGCTCGCTGATTTTTTCGGCAATTGCGCCCTGGCTGGCCGCCATGTCAAGAAACGGCACCTGACTGGCGGCAAACGCGTCCGTCATTTTGGCGATGATGGTGTTCCGCAACTGGCCTTCGAGATCGGCGACGTGGTAGATGTCGCGCGTCCCGCTGATTTTCGAGTAAAACGATTTCGCATCATTGATATGGTAAGAATAAATTCCGAAGCCGCGCAAACGAATCGCGCCGAACTCTTTGTCGCGGATGGTGATGGGATTTTGCGTGCCCCAGTGCTGGTCGGTCTGGATGCGCGATGAGAAGAAATAAACATCGGACTTGAACGGCGACTGAAACTTTTTGTCCCAGTTTTTGAGGTAAGTGAGAATCGGTAGCGTATTGGTGTTGAGAGTGTAGAGCCCGGGGCCAAATGCATCCGCCACTTTTCCTTCGTTGACGAACACGGCGAGCTGCGAATCGCGAACCGTAAGCTTGCCGCCATTCTGGATTTCGCGGTCTTGCATCGGATAGCGGTAGGCCAGAATGCCGTCTTCCGGCTCCGTCCAATCGATGACATCAATCCACTGTTTAGAAATAAAATCGCGAAGACTCATGAGGGACCTCCGCTGCCAAGCCGGCTGAATGAACGCACCGCCATCAGATAAAGGCGATGCTACGGTGCGGCTCGGAGCATGTCAATGCTATTTGAAAAAAGGCCGCAGCCAAATATTGCGATTCGTTATGCGTGCAAACACTTTGACACATGGAGCGCGGCGAATTGGGATCTAGCACCCACGAGAAGCTAGAAATAGGCTGGCTGTGGCCAGCGTTAGGACTGATCCAGCCCTTAGAAATCGTAGTTTATTCCTTGGAAATGTCCTTAGCGGATTCCATGATCCCTGCGGCGTGCAATCCTTTGGAGTCGTCCAGTTGGAGATTCACCACGCCACTCTCAGTGAGAACAAAGCGGAATTTTGCTTCGGACAATGCGTCAGCCCAGAAGCTTCCTTGGTTTTTGGCGCTTGAGGTATACCCGCCTGCGAACGCCTGCTCTACGCAAGGAGCCTGCGCGCGGCAGAGACTCATCTGGCCGCTGTGCAATTGCCCCGCCCCGTCAGCGACAAACTTACCCGCCACGGACAACGTACCTTCGGAGTCAGAGCCGCTCACCAGAAAACTGTAGCTGCCATGCAGATTTTCCTGCGCCTCGACGGCAGGGGTAATAGTCACTTGCGCTGAGGCAGCGGCGAGCGCGTCTGCCCCTGCGAAGGCTGTGATAGTGATCGGATTGGGGGTTGGTATGACTCCCGGAGCGATGTAGAAACCCTTTGCGCTAATGGAACCGCAATCCTGTCCAACGGCGCAGGGAGGGCCCCCCAGGCGCCAGGTAACTTGCGTATTGGAGGCGCCGGTCACTGTTGTAGTGAACTGTTGCGTGCCGTATGCAGGAAGGCTGGCACTGGACGGGGAAACGGTCACGGTGACCGGTGCCGCTTTGCTTGCTTCCAGAGCTCTGAGCAGATCCTTGGTCTTAAAGTGACAACCTGAGCTGAACAGGGCTAAGCCTGCCAGAAGAACTGCACATTTTCGCATTCCTTCTCCGTCTTCGAACTTAGGTGGGCAAATAGCAAGCCTATGAAATCGTAACTTGGATCCCAACTATGGCTTAGCGAATACGAGAGCGATTCCGTAACAGCATGTGCAAGTTGCCACCTCTTACTCGTCCCACAGGGCGAGAGAGCTCTTTGGTTAAACCACCATATTTGTGACCGCGCGCTGCACTGGCCGAATGTGGGTTCTGAGGTTTGGCGGTCGAGAAAGTCGCGGGGCTGCTAGAATCCAGCCCCTACCAGCTGCAAAATCCAGTCATCGGCACATAACGTTTCACAAATTGGCCGCTAACTCACCGAGTACGTTAGAATTACAAACGGAGGAGTGGGTGAGCGGTTGAAACCGGCGGTCTTGAAATTCGCTAGGTAGTACCCCAGTCTGATACAAATCAACAACTTACGGTACATGGTACTACATCGAAATGGGCTGTTTTGGGCGTCTTGGGCAGTGATTTGTGCAACAGAATGTGCAACGCGCAGAATTTTGTGCAACAGGACTTCTCGCTCCTTCCCTTGTCGCGAATTGCTAATTCCTAATCCTCTTATTACGCACGCATAGAGCAGCGGACTCATAAACTGCGGCCGGACACGTCAAACAAACGAGATAGCTGAAAACTCAAGCGTTTAGCTCCCCTTCACAACCCATCATTGCCCATCATTTCCGATCCTACAACGCAAAAAGAACGCAACTGAATTCGCAGTTGTTTCTCCTCGATTTCTGGGAAGTCAGTCGTTTTCACTTGTCCGATTACCGCGTTTCTCAGGCACTTGCGGTGTCGGGCCGGAGTCCAAATGCTAAAATAGTTTCATGTGCTTTGTCCTGTACGCAGGAACGGTCAGCGCCTTGCCACGAGTTGCGTGGAATAAAGAGGCTCCCGACCTAAGCGTCGAGTCGCTTACGGAACGTGATGCAGCGATCAGGCAATATTTCTCTAACCCCGAAGTCCAATACGTCGGTTCTACATCCGGTTGCGGGTGCGATTTCCCAAACGTAATGTTGCAAAACGGGGAGTGGCCCACGCTCGACACCGAGGAGACTGAGAAGGATGAGTTCGACAAAGCGCGGGACA
>DASYOD010000022.1:0-21579 GCA_036008085.1 Terriglobales bacterium | reverse complement strand
GCGCACAACGATTGTGATTGTTGCCGCGGAAACTCTCGGTCTTCCGATTGAGGCGATCAACCTCTATATCGGCGACTCGCTTTACCCTCCCTCGGGTGGTTCGGGCGGTTCGACGACGCCCGGAGGAGTCAGTTCCTCCACACGCCGCGCCGCGGTTGATGCCCGCGAAGCGCTCTTCGCGAAAGTTGTCCCCGCGCTTAACGCGCAACCCGACGATCTCGAATGCGTCAATGGCACCGTGCGAGTGAAGACCGACCCAAGCCGGTCGCTGGACTGGAAGCAGGCTTGTTCGAAGATGGGCGCCACGGCGATTACTGCGCGCGGACACAACGATCAAATTCCGAGTAAGAATCATCCCGACCTCACCAACAGCGGCGTTGGTGGGGTGGGCATGGCTTACGTTGAAGTCGATACGGATACTGGAATCGTGAAAGCTAAGAAGATGGTTGCCGTGCAGGATTGCGGCCTGATCATCGACCTCAAGATGGCGGAGAGCAGTTGCTATGGCGCGTTGACCATGGGAATCAGCTATGCGCTGTTTGAAGAAAAAATAATGGATCAGGCGACCGGACGCATGCTCAATGCGAATATGGAGTTTTACCGGCTCGCCGGTTTGAACGACATTCCTGAACTCGTGGTGCACATGATGACGGGCAAGGGATACGACGAGCGGGGCGTAATTGGGTTGGGCGAACCGCCGGTGATTTCTCCGGGAGCAGCGATTGCGAATGCAGTGGCAAATGCGATTGGTGCGCGGGTTTCATTCTTGCCGCTTACTCCCGACAAAGTTCTCGCGGCACTGAGTTCGCAGAGCATGTCGCATAAGGCAGGTGCATAATGCGAGCGTTTGAATACGCCAGTCCGACGACCAAGGAACAGGCAGTGGGACTGTTAGGTGCAACCTGGGGGCAGACTGAAGTGCTCGCCGGCGGCACCGATCTCTTGTCATTAATGAAAGATGACGTCGTCCATCCCAAGCGTCTGGTGAATATTAAACAGATCAAGGAAATGAACGGAGTCACGCCGGGGCCGAAAGGACTTCGCATTGGCGCACTCACCACGCTCGGAGAACTTGCCGATAATGTGAATGTGATAAAGGATTATCCCGCGCTCGCTGAAGCGATCAACGACGCTGCCAGCCCGCAGATCCGCAATATGGCCACGCTTGGCGGAAATCTTTGCCAGCGTCCGCGATGCTGGTATTTTCGCGGCGGCTTTGGGCTGCTGCCAAAAAGCGAGTCAGGTAAGGATCTGGTTGCGAACGGCGAAAATCGTTACCACGCGATTTTGGGAAACGATGGTCCCGCAAAGTTCGTCAGCCCCTCGTCCATTGTTCCTGTGCTGATCGCCTACGGGGCTTTTCTCCGCTTGATTGGTCCACAAGGAATGCGCGAACAGTCGGTCGAGCACTTCTATGTCACCCCGAAAAGCGAAAACCAGCGCGAGCACGATTTGAAACCGAGCGAGATTCTCGCGGAAGTAATTCTGCCGCCAACTCGTAATTTGAGAGTGGCGCACTATGAAATCCGACAGAAGGAGGCCTTCGACTGGCCCCTGGCTGTGGCTGCGGTTGCGCTGAATATGAATGGGGCAAATCTATTTGGCTCGCGCCTGGTGCTGGGCTATGTGGCGCCGATCCCCTGGCGCGCCGGAGATGGCGAGCAGGCGTTGAACAAGGCAGTGCGCGACCACGGCACGATTACCGAAGAAGCCGCTAACGCTGCTGCAGAAGGCGCATTGCAGGCTGCGACCCCGCTCAATCACAACGCCTACAAAGTTCAGCTGGCAAAAGTTGCCGTCAAACGAGTCATCATGAAAGCTGCATCGGGGAGTGCCGCATGAGCAGACAGTCACCGGTCATCGAATCCGATCGTTTCAATACCAAACATCCCGATCTTTGTCCGTCGCTGCGCTGGAAGGCACAGTTCATCCTCACCGAAGCTGACCCTACCGTGCCCCCCTCGAACGAAGGCTTGTATTGGTGCCTACACACGCAGACGTGCATCGGGCCAGACGGCAAGTTGGCCGAGCCGGGCAACTGCTCATCTTCACGTCGCAAATGTCACGGCACCGGCAAATGCGGCTAGGCCAGAGCACTGACTCCAGTTCCCTTGCGTATGAGATAATTTTTTAGAACGAGGTTTGAAAAAACATATGGCTCAGCACAATGTTTTCTGTGTCAAATTGCACAAAGAACTCCCGGGCTTGGATGAGCCTCCATTTGACACGGAATTCGGAAAGAAGATCTACGACAACGTCTCTCAGGAAGCCTGGAGAGGTTGGACAGAGTTTTGCAAGATGCTGTTGAACGAATATCGGCTCAATCCTGCCCGCCGCGAAGATCAGGAAGCGATTGTGAAACAGATGGAGCAGTATTTTTTCGGGGAAGGCGCAGCTCCACCAAAAGAGTACGTCCCGCCAGCTCACAAATAAGGTTGTCCCGCCTTAGTGCTCGATTATCCACTGCGTCACAAACTTGAGGATCTCTGGTGTGTCGGGGTCCCACAGTGTGGTGTGGCGAGTTCTTGGGAACAACTTGTATTGTCTATCGTCGATTCCGTGAGTTGCTTTTATTTGTGCCAAAAGCTTGCAGTCCTTACGGCTCACGATCGCATCTTTTCCACCTTGAACAATCAGCATGGGCAGGTCCAAATTAGGCGCGATCTCGCTTTTCCAATTTTTTACAAGGCGCTTGATGTCCCATAAGTATCCGAAACTTATTTTCTTATATGCCAGAGGATCGGTACGACGCTCGGCGATAAACTGTGGGTCCGGCGAACTTTCTTCGAGACGCTTGCCTGTCAGGCTAACCTTCGCAGCTCTGTGGGCAAACAGAAAGTAAGGCAGCAAACTCATGTTTCTGATTTGAAAAACTTGGTGCTTGTTCAAACCGAGCGCGGGCGCTAAAAGGATCAAGCCGCGCAGTTCGGCACTATTTTTTCGAACATAGTTGAGGGCATAGGCTCCTCCCATGCTTTCGCCAAGCAGATAAATCTTCGCGTCAAGCCGTTCATTGTGAACAAACTGCACAATAGCTGAAACGTCAGCGCGACCTCGGCTGGAGTGCCGATATACCCGCGCCGTCCGCAGGACAAGCCATGGGCTCGCGCGTCCAAGGCATAGACGTCCATTCCTTGGGGATTCAGCGCATCGGCGATGACTTTGTAGGGACCGCTTTGATATCCGATTCCATGCAACACGATGACCACGCGATCGCTCGAACTGCCTCCAGCAGCGGGCCAGCGGCGGTAGAAAAGGCAGGTTTTATCCTCCGAGATCAGTATTCCGTGTTGGTCAGCGATCGATTCAGAAAGGCGCTCCGCATCTGACAAAGAGCTGACCGGCGCGGGCATCTGCGCCCGCGCTGGCGCGGCTCCCCATGCGCAACTCAGTACCATGATGCCTAGCCGCAATCCAAGCCGCCACGGCTTGAAGGAATGCAATTTGGCTATCGGTTTCGACATTTCACGTCCAACCACGTGACGGGTACCTAAAGAGTTACATGTTTACCGAACTGTTACCTGGATTTCATCAGCCCGTAACATTAGCGCGGTAGAAATAAAGGCGTGGATCCGCCCGTCTACGATACGCTGATCCTTTCCGACGTCCACTTGGGCGCCGACACCAGCCATGCACGCGAGGCCACTTGCGTCCTAAAGGAAAATCGTTTTCAGCGACTGATTCTACTGGGCGACATCTTCGCCGACCTGAATTTCCGCCGCCTGACCAAAGAACATTGGAAATTTCTCGGGTTCATTCGCAAGCTTTCCAACCCTAAACGCGGTTTGGAAGTAGTTTGGGTTGAAGGTAATCACGACCAGGGCCTGGCCGACATCATGTCTCACCTTGTCGGAGTACGCGTCTATCAGCAATACACGTGGGAATACGCCGGTCTTCAGCATCTTGCCATTCACGGTCATCAATTTGACAGGCTCCTCGCGAACAACCTCCGTCTTAATTATTTCGGCACGCTGCTCTATCTGCAATTGCAACGGCTTGATCTGAAAGGCAAGCCGGTAGCCCGTTTCATTGACCGCATCAATACTCGTTGGCTGCGCATGTCGCACAAAGTGGCGGCAGGCGCTCTGTTTCACGCACGTCTGCATAAGGCCGACCGGATTTTTTGCGGCCACACCCATGAAGCCATGCATCAGGAGAAAGAGAACATACACTACTACAATGCCGGCGGATGGGTGGATGAGCGGCTCACTTACGTGACCATTGACCCGACCGGCGTGCGCATTCACGAATATCGCGCGCAGGCCGGTAATCAGGATGCTGCCGATGACCAAGGCGAACAAGATTCTACGGTCCTCGACGATCTGAATGACGAAGCGGTCCAACGGCACGATGCGGAGTACGAAAACATTGAAAGGTGAAGCCACTGGGCCCAGCAGGTCTTTTTCAGGAGACGCTTGCGTAAGCTAACAATAGTTTTCCATCACGCCGGCGGGGGGCACCGCGCTACAGCCGATGCTCTAAAATCCACCCTCTCAGAACAACAGCAGCCTTGGGACGTCAACCTTTTGAATATGCAGGAAGTGCTTGCGCCGCTCGATGTTCTTCATCGCATAACCGGCCTGCACATTGAGGACACTTACAATCTGATTTTGCGGAAAGGCTGGACGCGTTTCACGCCTCAACTGTTGGCGATTCTGCAAACAACGATCCGGCTTTATCATCGGCCAATCGTCAACGCGCTTCGGGCCTACTGGTCGTTACATCCGCCAGACATGGTGCTTTCTGTAATTCCACACTTCAATCGTGAACTGGCCGAGAGCCTTCGAGGGTCGCAATCGACGCCCTTCGTTACCCTGCTTACCGATCTGGCTGATTACCCGCCCCGCTTTTGGATCGAGCCGGACTCTGAATACATCATTGTCGCGACCGAGCGCGCTAGACAACAAGCTGTAAGGATGGGCCACCCGTCAGAGCGGATATTCCAAATCTCCGGAATGGTTTTGAAGCCCAGGTTCTATCAGAAAATCGCAGTGGATCGAGTTTCGGAACGCGAGCGACTTGGGCTTGAACCCGCCTGTCCAACTGGCATTGTGCTTTTCGGCGGCCACGGCTCCCGCGTGATGGTCGACATCGTAAAGAGACTTGATCAGAGCAATATTGGCGTTCAGCTAATCTTGCTCTGTGGACATAACCAGAAGCTTGCTGCTCAATTAAAAACCCTGAAAACGAAGAAGCCCATCCTGGTGCAGGGTTTTACTCAAAATGTCGAGTTTTACATGGCTCTTGCGGATTTCTTCATCGGGAAACCAGGCCCCGGTTCGATCAGCGAAGCCTTGCAGTTTCACTTGCCAGTAATTGTCGAATGCAACGCCAAAACCTTGCCGCAAGAGCGTTATAACGCGGAATGGGTGACCGAGAAAGGTTGTGGCATTGTTATACCTGGCTTCCAAGAAATTGCCTCGGCGGTGCAGCGCTTACTCAACGATGCGACATTCAACGAACTGCGCCGCAACGCCGCCCAATATTGCAATCGAGCCTTATTCGAAGTACCTGCTATCCTCGACGACTGCGCCAAGCGGGAGATCCATCCCATACAGCCCGAGACCACGACCGATTTTGTTCAACTGGCGAGAAATTCGGACTAAGCGTATCCGATTAGAAAACCGGCTCAAATTGTTTGATCCTATAAAAGAATTTCAACCTGGGGTAATATGTATTCCTGCTCAGGTATGGGAACGCTTCGATCGAACCCGGTAGAGGCCGGCCGGGAACTGCCTCTTGGCTTAAGCCCTCGCCGGCGACGAGTGCGGCAAAAGGTTCATACCCCCGCGTACGCCATTCTTAATGGAAATTCGAATGAGCAGTTGCTCGAGCTCAGCAAGATCATCGACATCAACGAAGACGGAATGGCCATCCAGGCTTCGTTTCCATTGCATATTCAGCGTGAAGTAAATTTGTGCCTGGATCTGGCAGCCACCAAAACTCGTATTAACACACCCGGCGAAGTTGTTTGGGCTGATGGAACAGGACGCGTTGGAATCAGTTTTCCGCAGATGCCCGACAATGCAGTTCGCCAGCTCAAAGAATGGCTTTTCGTAAATTTGATGGTGGCATGCGTTAATTACCAGGCCGACAGAGTAACTGATCAGTTGTACGGCAGCCGATTGGTCGGTCAGGCATCAACCGAGGGGTTGCCTCGCATGGCATCTTCGACTCCCGTCGCAAAACCCACAGAGAATAGTGCTCTGGTTAACTGGATGCGCCAGGAACTCGAACCCGCGGCTCCGGCCGACTACACGTCGATTCTGACGGCTTTGGCCGCAGTCAAGCGAGAAGTAGATTCCCTGGGTTCAGATCTCGATTCAACTCTGCAACTGCTGGCGCAAAGAGCCCAGACCTTCACTCGCGCCACCGGCGCCGCAATTGCGCTGACCGAAGGTGCCACTATGATTTGCCGCGCCAGTTCGGGGCAAGATGCTCCCAGCCTTGGCGCACGGCTGACCACCAGTTCGGGTTTTTCGGGAGAATGCGTGCGTACCGGGCAATTGCTACGCTGTGAAGACTCGGAAACCGATCCGCTGGTGGATCGTGAGAGCTGCCGTGCGATGGGCATTCGTTGCATGATTGCAGTTCCCGTTTTGTGGGGCGAGGCCGTCATCGGCCTTCTGGAAGTCTTCTCTCCCGAACCCTACAACTTCAGCACCAACGACCCGGTTGTGCTCAAGCGGCTCGCAGGAATCATTTCCAACGCTATTTATCGTGCGGGTGCCGAGGAAAGGAGTGAGCCAGTTTACTCTCAGCAAAACCATGCCAGGGCGACCGTCGAAAAGTCAGGCGCGCCAGCTTCATTGCCGGCGCTGGTGGACGATGAATTTCCCAACGAGACATCTGCAGCTCTGTCGTTTCTCCATTTTTCCCGTGCCAGTAGGATTTTGATTGCTGCGACCGCAGCTGCCGCAATATCTGCGGCGTTGTGGCTGATTTCACCGGCCGACTTCGCCAGGCTCGGCGGTGCTTTTTCCGCTGCTCAGCCACCGGCAAAAGCGGCTTCCAGGGCTCCTATGGCGGTTGCAGCCGTACCCGGCGGTCTCCAGGGTCTGCGCAAATTGGCCGATCAGGGCGACGCCGCAGCCCAATTTTCCGTGGGCGCGGCCTACGCGACTGGCGATGACGTTCCTCAGGATTACGGCGAAGCCGTGCGTTGGTTCTCCATGGCCGCGGAACAAGGACACGTCGTCTCTCAGGCTACCCTCGGCGCCTACTACTGGGCGGGGCGCGGCGTTCCGCAAGATCAAGTCAAAGCTTACTTCTGGTCGGTCTTGGCGCAAGCCGGCGGGGACGAAGCCAGCAAATATCGGGTGTCCGTGCTCGCGTCGCGAATGACACGCCCACAAGTCGCCGCAGCGCAGCAGCAGGCGAACGATTGGATCAAGGAGCACCAGGTGCTCAGTCAGAACTCTCCCACCCGCCCGTAATTCTGAATTAATCGATTGTGCCAGGTTGGCCAGTTCGAGTAGACTTCGAGCGCGCCGTTTGCGAGCATCCGGAAAGCCGCGACGGGCGCTGGTTTGAGTGATTTTCAGTCAAAAGAGGAATTATACCCGTGAAGAAACCCGTGTTGACCGTTCTCGTGCTTGTGATCTTGTTTTCCACTTTTTCGATTGCCCAAAAGCTGCAGAACCTCAAGAACCAGCCGCCCGACGGCGCGGGCATAGGGTTTTTGATGACCGATGGCACTGCCATTTTTCAAGGCAACAACCAGTCTGATTGGTGGAAGCTCACTCCTGATATCCACGGAAGTTACATAAACGGAACCTGGTCGCAGGTCGCCAGCCTGCCCTCGGGCTACGTGCCTCTGTATTTCGCATCCGCTGTGTTAGCCGATGGCCGACTCGTGATTGTTGGCGGCGAATATAACAACCTGCAATTTCTGCTTACCAACATGGCTGCCATCTACGATCCCAAAGCGAATACATGGACTCCGCTCGGTCATCCCAAGGGTTGGGGTTATATAGGAGACTCGCCGGCAGTGGTTTTGCCTGACGGAAAGTTCATGGTGGGACGAAAACTTGATAAGCGCATGGCAGTGCTGGATCCCAAGACGCTCACGTGGACTGAACTGAGTTCGACAGGTAAAGCAGATTTCAATGCCGAGGAGGGCTGGACCCTCATGCCTGACGGTTCGGTCTTAACTTACGATGTTAAGGATGCTCCGCATTCGGAAAAATACGTTTATTCGATGGAAAAATGGTTTACAGCCGGCAGCACGATTGTCGATTTGCATTCTCCGCATGACGGAGGCTGTATTCCCTATCCCGGCGGTTGCTATCCTGCTCCCGGAGAAGTAGGTCCTGGCATTCTTCAAACTGACGGAACTGTTCTGGCTACCGGGTCGGGTTCGAACGGCGGCAGCGGCGCCGGCCATACGGCCATTTACACGCCGGGCAAGAATCCTACAGATCCCGGCAAATGGACGGTTGGTCCCGATTTCCCAAACAGCGACAACGCGGGCGATTCATTTGCTGCTCTACTGCCAAACGGTCGGCCGCTGGTATTGGGTGATTCCGGAACTCTTTATGAGTTTGATGGAAAAACTCTTATTGCAGGACCTTTTGCAGGGGCCGGCAGCAGTTTGATGGTGCTTCCTACTGGAGAAGTAATTGTCGCTGGCAGCCAGGTCTACACTTCATCCGGGACATACAAGGCTGCGTGGGCGCCTGTGATTACAACATATGCAAAGTCGGTCACGCGCGGTTCCACCTACAAGATTTCGGGGAAGCAATTTAACGGCTTGTCTCAGGCTGCCTCCTTCGGTGACGAGGATCAGACCGCGACAAATTATCCTTTGGTGCGAATCACGAATCAGGCTACGCATCACGTTTTCTATGCCAAAACGCACGACCACAGCACCATGGCGGTCGCCACGGGCAACGCCATCGTTTCAACCAACTTCGATGTGCCTGCAAAAATGGAGACCGGAGCAAGTTCGCTGGTGGTGGTGGCAAATGGAATCCCGTCGAAGGCGGTAAGTATTACGGTGAATTAAGGGACACTGGCGTTGGAGTGATTTAGTTCTACGGGGCTATCAGGCTTTTGGACGGCCGGGTTTCGTCAACCCGGCTTTTTTTCTCAGCTTCTCATAAACCTCGGGCATGTTTTTCCTTAGCCACTTGTAACACTCCCGGCGTAGGAGAGTGTGTTTCCGGTTATGCTCTTGCCTGCGCAGTGCGCTGCGTTTCTCTGGAGAAGCGATTCGTTTTTTCATCCGCGGTTTCTCCCGTTAACGACCGGGTTAAGCACGATAATACCTGATCGCGGAATTCGCTCTATTCCACCGGGGGCGGAGGCGTAGCTAGCTACGCCATACGAGGATGAGGATGCTCCGTGGCCCAGACCTCACTAGCTCTTCGCGGGCTTGTTAAATGTCCGCAGCGAATGGCGACACAGTGTCGGATACGCTTCGCTCGGGCGCACGTGCAGCCGCAACTGGCGGACGTTGTTCCAGGGTGCCAAGCAGCGGAGTGTCCACGACCCCACGTTCTAACACCGAAAGGAATCCGTAACGCGCGCACATGCTCTCAATACGCCTTTGTTGCCGCTGGCTAAGTACTTTCACAGGCAGAGTTTCGAAGTTGCGGAAAATCCATAACAAGTAAAGCCGTTGCAGGAACGAAGGATTAAGATACCGGGGTCCCAGCGGCGTAAGCACACGCAGAACACCGTAGGACAGCTTTTCCATCCACATAACCGAACCACCTGACATTTGCAGTTTTTAATAACGATATCTTGGAGCTGAGCAATCCAAGGGCCAGCATTATGGCATTAACCAACGCAAGAAAGGAAGCAGAATTATGACTTTTCAATAACTTTTCACAAACCGACCGTGTTTTCGCGCCGTTCGTTGACACGATCTTAGCCCGGGATCTCGGGCAGTGTCGCGATAGTGCGGATGCTGGCCGCCACGCCAAAACGCCCGTCTGCTCCGCCGGGTTCCACGCGTAGGACCGAAGCTTGACAGCACACCCATCGCTTCTCCCCGTCGGTTAGTTGCGCCGGTAGCATTAGAACCATTTCCAGTTCACTTCCCACTTTCATTTCAGAGTTTGCATAAAGAAAGATGCCGCTGGCACTCAAATCTCGGGTATATCCGGTATCCGATTGACTTGCAGGCGATTGAATTGACACGCCCACTCGCGCGGGTACGCGCTCCCGCGACCGCCGTTCTGACTTGGATTGGGACATGGAGTGCGAGGGTATCACAACCTCGGCTTTGGGGAAACCACTTGAATGGCCGACGGGTAAATTACCTGGAATCGGAAACCGCGACAAATGCTCCCAAACCAATCAAGGTAAGTCCAGTAGCCGTTCGTTGCCTGCGACGCAAGGTCGCGGATGATCGCAAACGCGCACCGATCGGTGCTGCCGCAAACGTCACTATGAGATCGCACGAGGTGTTCAGCACGACCGAGATTGTGCCCAACAATAGAAATTGCCAGAACACTCCGCCATTTACGCGGTTTACAAATTGTGGAATGAATGCGAGGAAAAAGATCGCGGTTTTCGGATTCAGGACTTCAGTGGCAATACCTTGCCAGAAGGGATTCTTGGGCGCACGGCTCGACGTGATTTGGATTTCGCTATCAGAATCGCGACGCGCGCTGATAATCATGCGAGCCCCCAGGTAAATCAGATAAGCTGCGCCCGCGTACTTAACAACCGCAAAAGCGGTCGCCGAGGTGGCGAGCACAATCGACAACCCGGTGGCTGCCGCCAGGACATGAACGAGGCCGCCGGCAAATGTCCCCAGACTGGAAAGCACTCCTTCGCGACGCCCGCCCGCGAGCGTTCGAGCCAGCACATATAACATTCCAGGCCCGGGAGCAATTGCAAGCAGCGTGGCCGAGGCAAGAAAGAGCAGGAATCGGTGGGGATCAATCATGCGATTGATTCTAATTGGTGCAAGCGTTTAGGTCTTCCGCATCAGGCAACGCTCTCTTTTATTGCTTCTCGCAGCTGGTTTACCGCGTCGATAATCTGCTCTTCCGTCATGATGGCCGGAGGCGCGATTACCAAATGATCGCCTGCAATTCCATCCATGCAGCCTTGTACCGGATAAACCAGCAGTCCTCGCCGCATAGCCGCTTGTGCTACTCGGGCGGCGAAATTCACCTCTGGGTCAAATGGGCGCTTGCTGTTTTTATCGGCGACAAGTTCCACCGTCCACAATAATCCGATGCCGCGTACATCACCAACCGCGTCCGTCCCTAGCAATGTTTGCAATTCTCGACGCAGCGTGGCTGCGATCGAATGTGGTTGTCGCGAGTCGGCGCGCTGCAGCAATTCATGCGCTTGCACAAATTTCAGCACAGCCCTGCCTGCAGCCAATGAAATTGGATGCGAATTGTAAGTGAAGCCGTGCAGAAAAGCTCCCGAACCGCAGGCAATGGCGTCGGCCACTTTTTTCGACACTATGACGGCGCCCAGGGGCGCGTAGCCGCTCGATAAGCCCTTGGCCGTGACTATAAGATCGGGTGCAACCTCCCAGTGCTCAACGGCAAAGTTTTTTCCCGTGCGACCCATTCCGGTCATGACTTCGTCGGCCACAAAGAGAACGCCTCGCCGCTGACAAATTTCGGCCACACTTTGCAGGTAGCCAGGTGGCGGCACAACTGCACCGAGCGTTGCTCCGCTGACCGGCTCGGCGATGAATGCGGCAACCTCTCCGTTTGCAGATTCGATTGCTTTCTCTAGCTCCGCCGCGTACTCCTGGCCGCAATTGCGGCAGCCATCGGTGCAATCAAAGGCGCAGCGGTAGCAATACGGAAACGCGATGTGCGCGAACTCCCGCAGCATTGGAACATACATCTCACGCCGGCGTTTGTTACCTGATACGGACAATGCTCCCAGAGTCGATCCGTGATAGCTCTGTCCTCGGCTGATAATCTGATGGCGTTTTGTGTGGCCGATCTCCACCTGATACTGCCGCGCAAGCTTGAGAGCGGTTTCGACCGACTCTGAACCACCGCAGGTAAAGTAAACGCAGCCCCCCTCGAAGTTCTTGCCCGCAAACTCGAGCAATTCCGCCGCATATTCCTCGGCCACGGGAGTGGTGAACTGTCCGCTATGGACAAATTCCACCTGCTTCGCCTGCGCCGCCATAGCCGTGGCAATTTCGGCGACTCCGTGGCCGATGAAATTGACCGCGGCGGATCCAGCAAAGTCGAGATATTGTTTCCCGCGCGCATCCCAAAGATAAGCGCCTTGTCCACGGACGGCGGGAGGAAAAGCTTTACGGAACGAGCGCCGCAGTAAAGCGGAAAACGAAGCTGGACCGGTAACCACGGATTGCGGCACGACTCGGATTATGCGGCGGCTTGCGCCTACCTGTCAAAATTAACTTTTTGTACGGTGCGGCAGAATCTTTTGATTTCATTCCGGTAACTATTGTCAGCAGGAACCATTCGACCCAACGAGAGGAACCGCCTTCTCCGTGTAAAATCGCCACTTGATGGCGGATTTCATCCCTGATACTGAAACCGACAAGGTGACGGCCGCACGCCGCTGGCTACGCCTCATCCAGCCATCGCACCAGCATACTGCGTTTTCGGCAACCATCCTCTTGATGGTCGCCATGGTCCTCTCGCGCATTGTCGGTTATGTTCGTGAGGCCTATACGGCGTGGGCATTTGGTGCGGGCTCGACCACTGACGCTTATATAGCGGCCTTCCAAATTCCTGATTTCCTGGCTTATCTGGTCGCGGGCGGCACGATTTCCATCACTTTTGTATCGATTTACACCCGCTTCCTGGCGGAAAAACGGGAACAAGACGCGCAAAAGACGTTCTCCGTAATTATTACGGTGATGACGGTCGTTCTCGGCATCGGCGTGGTTCTGACCGAGATATTCGCGCCACAAATTACACGGCTGATGTTTCACAACTTCAAGCCCGCCCAGCTGGATTTATGCGTGCATCTGACTCGCGTCCTATTGCCGGCGCAGATTTTCTTTTACGTTGGCGGAATTGTTGCCGCGGTGCTTTCATCCCGCAGGCTTTTTCTATTCCCCGCCTTGGGGCCATTGATCTACAACGGCTTCATCATCCTTGGTGGCGTCACTCTTTCCCGCACGCTCGGAATCGCGGCGCTGGCTTACGGAGCTCTGATCGGGACCTTCGTCGGACCATTTCTCATCAATGCAATCGGGGCTGCGCGCGTGGGCACGGGATTCAGCATCTCGTTCGATGTTCGCAACCCAGCTTTTCGGGAATGGGTGCGAATGTCGATTCCGCTGATGGTTGGAGTATCGCTGGTAAGTGCTGATGACTGGATTCTGCGCTACTTCGCTTCGGACGCAGCTGGCGCCATCAGTCACATCAACTATGCCAAGCGCCTGCTGCAAGTTCCGATTGCAATTCTCGGCCAAGCGGTCGGCCAGGCCTCGCTGCCGTTTTTTGCCCGCCTCTTCGGCGAAAAACGTTTCGGCGAGTTTGCGTCCACGGTGAATGGGTCGGTTTACCGCACCGCAGCTGCCGCGCTCCTGGCCTCAAGCTTGATGATGGCGGCCGCGCTTCCCTTGATAGACCTCGTATACCGGTTGCCGCACGGACACTTCGTTTTCGCTGACTCGCAGGCCACGGCGACTTTCTTTTTCTGGTTTTCGCTTTCCCTGGTTTTTTGGGCGGCACAAGGACTTTACGCCCGCGCTTTTTACGCCGCCGGCAATACGCTTACGCCCATGGTTGCCAGTAGCCTCATCACGGTCGCATCGCTGCCAATGTATCGCGCCTTGTACCACGCATTGTCCGCGGTTGGGCTTGCGCTTGCGTCCGACGTAGGAATCGCCGCCAACTGTCTGGCGATGGCGATCCTTGTGCACCAACGCAAACTGGTTCCGTGGACTGAATTGCAATGGAAGGAATTGGGGAAAGCTACGATCACCGCAGTCGTGGCGGGCGTTCTAAGTTATCGAGTCGCCTCTGCCGTCATGGTAAGCGGGAGCCGCATTGCAGACATCGAGGCCCTTGCGCTGATCGGAATTACATGGGCTGGAGCAGTTGCTGCGGGGCTGTGGCTCACGCAATCTCAGTTACCCGGTGATCTGCGCCGCCGCAAAGCGCCAGTCTTGCCGCAGGCAGCCGAGAAACAGGTAGAAGAGCTGACTAAGGGAATTGTTCCGTAGCCAATGAACTTGCAGGTCTCAGGCGCCAAGCCCAAGACCTGACCGTGAAATATTTTTAGGCTCTTGCGGCGACAGCTTCGGTCGCAGTGGACGGCGCCTTCACTTCCTCGCCATTCGGCTTCTGCCCGCCCTTGCGGATATCGATGCCGCCCTTGAAGAACGCGCCATCTTCGATCGAAATGCGAGCTGCGACCACGTCGCCGGTGAGCGATCCGTCGCTGCGGATATCCACGCGATCACTGGCGGTCAGGTTGCCGCGCACTTTCCCCAACACCACGATTTCGCGCGCATTGATGTTGGCCGAAACCACGCCATTGCGTCCGACAGTAACGCGATTACCCGCGAGGTTGATGGAGCCTTCCACGCGGCCGTCAATATAAAGCGACTCCGAGCCGGTCACTTCGCCTTTGATCACCAGCGATTTCCCGATCGTCGCCTGGTCCGCGGTACTGGCCGCAACTGCCGCACGAGGCGCTGCGTTCACAGACTCGCTAGGCGTAGACGTCACCGGAGTAGGAATCGAGGGACGTTCCGGCTCACCCGGCCGGGATGGTGTCGTAGAAGGCTGATTAGTGGGTTTCCACATGTTGAAAAAATCCTTTCCTCACGAGTAGATGTTGATTTGGGGGTCAAACCGCACTTTCGTGACCAAACGAATTCTACTCCGCGAACAGCCTCAAGTCTTGTGGAAATTCTGTGCTTTCTGTGCTTTTCGACCCTTTCGTAACCATGCCGCTGTACCGGTCTGGGAACGCCCAAAATGTAATTCCTCCTCCCGTTCGGCAGTTCTTATACTGTGAACGTCTTGCTGATCAGCAAGACTGTCTGCCAATATCGGCAGGGGTGGGACGCAGCGACGAGGATCAAGGTTGCGTATTATGATTCGAGGTGCGCTTAATCCGCGATCGTGGACAGACTTTCCGATTCCGCCATTCTGAAGAAAATCGAACGCCAGCCCAAAGGCAGCGCCGGATTTAAGCAACTGGTGCGAGAACTTGGTGTTCATGGCAATGCACGCCAACAACTTTCCGAGCGCCTGCAGCGACTGGCAAGCAGTGGGCAATTGATTCAGCTTGATTCCGACCGCTACGCGATTCCGAAGGCCACCGGAGGCAAGTACGCCGTGGTCGGAAGATTGAGCATGCATCGCGACGGCTTCGGATTCGTCACCCCCGACCCGTCCTCTCTTGACGAAAAACTCAAGGCAAAGCTAGCGGGAGATATTTTCATTCCTCCGCCCGCCGTAGCATCCGCGATGCATGGCGACCATGTGCTGGTGGAGATTGTCGCAATCCGTCCTGATGGCCGAGCCGAAGGCCGCATCGTGCGGCCGGTAGCGCGTGCCCACAGTACAGTCGTGGGAATTTTTCATCACGGCACTCGCGGCAACTACGTCACGCCATTTGATCAGAAGATTTCGCAGCAAATCGTAATCCCGCCAGGGATGGAGTACCCGGAAGAACAAAGTAGCGGCGCATCTAATAGCTCTGGCGTCTCGCCGGCTGTTCCGGGCGCGTCCCGCCCTCGGCGGGAGAAAACTCAGTCTGTAGACAGAGTTCTCGGCAACGAGGCAGCCCGCCGCACCGAATGGAACGATCTAGAGGGCGCAGTGGTGGATGTCGCAATTACCGACTGGCCCTCGGCTACACAGAATCCGCGGGGCAGAGTGGTTGAGATTCTGGGTTACGAAGACGACTTCGGTGTCGATGTCGAAATCATCATCCGCAAATTTCATCTGCCGCATCGTTTTCCGCCGGAAGTTGTGGACGAAGCGCGGCGCATCGACCCCACAATTCCAGATTTCGAAGCTAAAAGACGTCGTGACTTTCGCAATCTTCCAACAGTTACGATTGACGGCGAGACGGCGCGCGACTTCGATGACGCTGTCCTTGTCCGCCGACTAGAACATGGAAATTTTGAACTTCATGTGCACATTGCGGACGTCGCCCACTACGTCACTACCGATTCGCTGATCGATCAGGAGGCGCGGCTGCGCGGTACCAGCGTTTATTTTCCCGATCGCGCCGTGCCCATGTTGCCACTCGAACTGTCGACCGATATCTGCAGCTTGCGCCCGCAAGTTGACCGCCTGGTGCAGTCCTGCATCATGAAGATCGATTGTCGGGGCGAAATTCTGGAGTATGAGTTGTGCGAAGGCATAATCCGTTCCGCGGAACGCATGACCTACACCGACGTGAAGGCAGTGCTCGAAGGCGACGTAGAAAAACGAGAACGCTATGCCAACTTAGTCCAAAGCTTTGAATTGATGCGCGATCTGGCGCTGATCCTTAATCGCAAGCGTGAGCGGCGCGGTTCTATCGACTTCGATTTGCCCGAGCCGGTAATCGAGTTCGACGAACTCGGTTTGATGAAAAGCATCACTCGTTCGGAGCGCAATATCGCACATCGCTTGATTGAAGAGTTCATGCTTTCGGCGAACGAATGTGTCGCCGAATATCTTGAAAGCCATCACGTCGCTTCGCTTTACCGCGTTCACGAAAAGCCGGATGCCAAGCGCGTTTACGATTTCGAGGTGATTGCCGCCGCGTTCGGGTATTCGCTGGGCGTGGGCTCTCTCCCGATTCAGCGGGTGCAATTCAAGTCTGACCGGCGCTCCAGTTACGGCACGGGCAAACGTCCACGCGAAATCGAAATCCCGAAAGAAGTTCACATTACGCCGCGCATGTACCAGAAGTTGACCGAGAAGATCGCGGGCAAGCCGGAGGAACGAATTCTCTCCTACCTGATGCTGCGCTCCTTGAAGCAAGCGCGCTACTCGGAAGAAAATCTCGGACACTTCGCCCTGGCGGCGAAATCTTATACCCACTTCACCTCGCCGATCCGCCGCTATCCTGACCTGATCGTCCACCGCATTCTGAAAGAAGTATTGCGTGACTCGACTAGAGATGGTGTGGCGCGGATAGTTCCGCCATCGAAAGATGAGGACACTCCATCTCCTTGGTCCAAGCGCCGGGACCACTCCGTACACCGCGAGGCAGTTGCGCCTCTGTTGGGTCCGATCTCCCTGGACGAACTTCACGACATCGCCGACGAATCGAGCCGTGCTGAACGCCGAGCCGACGAAGCGGAGCGCGACTTGATGGAGTGGAAAAAAGTAAAGTTCATGGAGAATCGCGTCGGCGACGAGTTCGACGGCCTGATCATCAGCGTGACTAAATTCGGATTCTTCGTTGAACTCACCGATCTGTTCGTGGAAGGCCTGGTTCCGCTCGATTCGTTAACTGACGACCGCTATACCTATCATGAAACCACGCGCGAACTCATAGGTCAGCGCACCCGCAAGACCTACCGCTTGGGCCAGAAGATACGCGTACTGGTAGATCGCATCGATCCGGTGGAAAAGAAAATTCAGTTTGCCGTGCTCGAAGAAAAGCCGCAGCAACCGACAAAGCGCAAACGTAAATAGAATCGATCAAATACGGGATCTGCCTCAAAAGGATCAACAGGACTTCGAACCGGAAACCGCAATGAGGCCACCAGTCGTAGCTCAACATGCAATTGGTTGCATACAGCAGGTTCTGTACTTGCCGGGGCCGGAGCGCGGGATTAATCTTGTGGCAAATCACTGGGAGGGATGGCGTATGAAAAACGCTTCTCAGGCACGTCCTCGATTCCAGAGCCGAGAACGGCTTGCAACGAGAACCATGCTTGTTGTTGTGCCACTCGTTTTTTCCACATTGTTGGCACAGGGAGTAACTTATAAAAAACTACATGAGTTTCACGGAACAGATGGGATTCAGCCTGTCGCGGGACTAGTCATGGATTCAAAAGGGAACCTCTACGGCACAACGTTCGACGGCGGCACTCCCCCTTCGGCCAGCGGAACAGTATTCAAGGTGGATCGGACAGGAAAAGAAACCGTCGTTCATAGCTTCAGAAGTAGTAAAGACGACGGCGGCTTCCCCACTGCTGATCTCATCCGGGATGCCGAAGGCAATCTTTATGGCACGACGGACGAAGGGGGTGCTTTCTCCTTATACGGAACCGTGTTCAAGCTGGATGCCCAAGGTAAGGAATCGGTGCTCTATAGTTTTAGCGGAGGAACCGATGGTGCGTTTCCCGAAGCCGGTTTGATCCAAGACGCGAACGGCAACCTTTACGGCACCACTTTCGACGGCGGAACAACGAATTGTTATATAGGCGCTGGTTTATGCGGCGTGGTTTTCAAGCTGGACAAGAATGGTAAAGAGGCCGTCCTGTACGGCTTTACCGGCCCGGACGGCTCCCGTCCCGCAGCCAGCCTAATCATGGACGCAGCCGGGAACTTGTATGGCACAACCACACGTGGCGGCACTGTCGACGATGGGATCGTGTTCAAGCTCGACCCCAGCGGAGCGGAAACAGTTCTTTACAGCTTTTCCGGCGCAGACGGCGCATATCCCACAGCGGGCTTGATCATGGACGCAGCTGGCAATCTGTACGGCACCACCAGCGGCGGCGGGGATCGAGGCGATGGGATCGTGTTCAAGCTGGATCCCTCGGGCAAGGAAACGATTCTTCACAGCTTCACCAACGGTGCAGACGGCGCGTATCCCGAGGCCAGCGTAATTATGGACGCAACTGACAATTTGTACGGCACTACGTTTGGAGGTGGCCCCGCAAAACATGGTGTGATTTTCAAGCTCGACCCGACCGGCAAAGAAACTGTCTTATACAATTTTCCGACGAGGGCGGGCGGCGCGCGATCCCGAGCGCGTCTAGTAATGGACTCGAAGGGGAACCTTTACGGCACAACGCAAAACGGCGGCGATCCTGCTTGTTTGTGCGGAGTTGTCTTCAAACTTGCTCCTTAACAGCAGTGGAACAGAATTGTCGCAATCGCGTCCGGAGATTCGACGCGTCCCACGAAAATCTCAGCAGTCATTTTCGCTGAGGACAAACATTGAGGGCGCGACGAAATTACGTCCGCTTCGTGTAAAATGCTTGAGTTAACCCCATCTGCTGCAGCCGAAGGCAGCGGATTTCTATCCGTCGGGACGTGGCTCAGCCTGGTAGAGCACTCGCTTGGGGTGCGAGGGGTCGGCAGTTCAAATCTGCCCGTCCCGACCATTCAACAAGATACGTGGTTTTCCTCTAATCGTTGACTACTCGCCTGGAGGAAACATGGAACCACGTTTCGAGCAGTTCATCCGTGAACGTCTGTACCTTCACAATGTCAGCCCCGCAACCGTTGAGTGGTACACCCACAGCTTTAAATGGCTGCGCACCGAAGCACCCACACAAGATGAATTGAAAGACGCGGTCCTGAGGATGCGTGAAAAGGGACTGAAGGCCACCGGCTGCAATTCGGCTATCAGGGCCATTAACGCATACCTCAAGTGGAATAGTTCACCGCTGAAAATTCAGCAGATGAAAGAGCCGCAAATTGTGTTGCCCACGTTTACCGCGGCACAAGTGCAACGTCTCATCGCTTGGAGGCCGCGAGGTCGGTGTCAACGGCGGTTGCATCTGCTCGTGCTCTTCTTGCTTGATACCGGGTGCCGAATCAGTGAGGCTCTTACGCTGCACGTCCGCGATATTGACCTGGACAACCTCTTGGTCACTCTTGATGGGAAGGGGAGGAAGCAGCGCGTGGTCCCGTTTTCTTTCGAGCTACGGAAAGCATTGTTTCGCTACATCACAGACCAAAATCGAAAGCCGGACCTCTCGCTATTTGCGAGCCGCAACGAAACGCGATTGGGTAGGCGCGTGATGCTTCGTGACGTGAAACTGCGATGCAGGCGGCTTGGGTTTGACCCACCGGCCCGCACCCTCCATGCCTTCCGGCATACGTTTGCAATCAATTATCTGAGGAAAGGCGGGTCAGTGTTCCATCTCCAAAAAGTTTTGGGTCACAGTTCGCTTGAGATGACGCGGAGGTATGCAAACTTGATTACTGCGGACTTGCAAGCCGTACATGAGCGGGTTAGCCTTCTGTCCAGGGGATGACCGATGTCATTGGATGGAACGCGGATTGAAGTAGGACTCACACAACTCAAGCAACCCACAATCTTTTGCGCGAATTGCCATTTGGAAGCCGCCCGGCTTGAAACATTGGACGAATTCGGTATTGCTCTCTTTGAGCTAAGGTGCCCGCGTCCACAACCGGGCGGCCCAATGACTCTCGGCACTTGGCAGAACGAATATCAGGCCGCCTCAGACATTGAGCGATTCATTGAGGGCAAAACCCGACCGAAGAGATGAACTATGTCAAGGGCTGCAAAGTGGATTGTGGGAATCGCCGGAGCAATAGGTGTAGTCCTCGCGGCGTTGAAAAGCATCTCCGATGTAGCCAAGGCTTTGGGTGGATTGAATGGTTGGCATGTACTTTTTATTCTTTCAAGTCTGACGTTGTGCGGTCTCGGAATCGACAGCTATCGACAATGGTTGAATTCGCGTTTTGTCACCGTCCAGAAAGCAACTGAAACGGCCATCGCTCAGCAAAGATACGATGTTGCCACTCTGACGCAGTCGTTGCAAAAAGAGCGCGAGGACCGCGGAGCAGCAATTCAGGATTACTCTCAAAAAGCAACGAAAGAAATCGGCAAGGTAGGCTCAGCGTTATCTGAGAAGATTGATGCGGCCATCGAAAAAGAACAGAACAATAGAGCGGCTGCTCATTCCACCGCGATGCAAATGATTTCGGCCTTAGATAGTAGAACCAACTTAGAAGGAAAGCGCTGAGGCCGTACACGAAAGGGTGTCACTACTGGGTTAGAATAGTCCCAATCGAAGTGGCGTAGAGGCTCTACGGCTACCTAACGCCGCGGGAGCCTCTTTCATTGTCCAAGGGTTTTGATTTTTTGGGCCGTGGCTTTGGCAGAAGGATTCGTCTTACGGATAGCGGCATTTCGCGGCCCGTCACATCACGATAGATGCGCTCTATAGGTGTCTCTTTGCGAAGGCGGAGCATACGCACCTCTGCCCCACAATGTTACACCGGTGACGCTAGACGCACGAAACGTGACAAGCGCGAGTCCGCCAACGAAAACAACCGTCTCCTAGTCAGAAGGAAAACCACTTTCTCCCGCGATACTTCGCAAGCAGCGTTTCGAGTTCGGCGGCAAAGTCCTTAGCTGCCTCAGACGCAGTCTTTTCGTTGTGGCATGAGTGACAAAGTCCCTGGAGGTTTTCACGGATGTTAAACCCCGGTAGTTTTTCAAGTGGGAACATTCGCTCTGCCCTGCAAGCAGCTACCACAATTCGCACGGGGATAATGTGGTCCACGACAGCAGACACCGCACGATTACAGACCGCACAAAACGGAAAGCGCTGCAATGCCCAAGGCCGCGTGACCTTGCGCCATGTCGGGTCGGTGTACCCGAGTTGAAATTCGTCAGCGATGGCCCGTTGGTCTCCCGACAGCTTGAGCCCGTTTCGGTAGGATGGCGCGGCCTTCCCCGCGGGGACGTGCGACCGAATGCCGTCACTGTCGGCCT
>DASYOD010000021.1:0-2804 GCA_036008085.1 Terriglobales bacterium | reverse complement strand
CTAATATCTTTCATCGGTACTTCCGCTGATTTCCCCAGCCAGACATTTGGCAGATCGTATTTCACTGCGTAATCACGTCGTCATTACTCTACGGATCGTGGGCAAGTATCGTTCGGTCGGATAAGCCTCAAGATACCTCTGCAGAGACAAACACTGCGGGCTAGCAATGCCATCCAGACCTTTCATCGCCAGCGCCCTCCGCGAACTTCCGGAGATACCTTAAATCTAGGGCGGAATTCACTTTGAATGTAGGGACGTTCCTGTAAAGGCGTTTGCATCGTTACCTGCCATCACTCGCGGTGATGAAGTGCGTATCACCATTCCGATTGTCTCAGCGGCGCTGAGACAATCGGCGCATGAATGCAGTCCGCTTTATATTTATAGAGGAGTGCGTAAACGGGTCATCCCAGCATCCATTTCGGCACCTTCAACCGCGATAAATTGCGGATTTCTGCGCTATACCCCTGCCGTGCAGCGCCAGAGACCTTACATCGAATACCATCCGTAAGCTTCTGGAAAAACATTCTGCTGACCAATGACGTTCTATTCTGCATAGATCATCTGATAGGCATATCTCGGAGGCCCAATTCAATGTTGAGCCTTCAGGGGAATTCGCTTGCACAGAGCGCTAGGGGTTCACGAAGATTTCTGTGGCGGGCGACAGTACAACAGCCAGCTTCGCGGCGTTGACCGTGTAAAGCCGGAGGCCGCTGGACTCCAATTGGCCGAAAAACCGGCTAATCGGAAGTGACTTCGAATCCCCTGAAAATGTATGGTCCGCCGTCTGACTGCAAGGGAAAAGTAGCAGAACGTAAGGAGAAAGTCTGCGCAAATGTATTCGGCCTTTTTGGTGGAGATTGAATCTCCTGGCCATGATGAGTTGCGCGCGTGCCTGTCCTGATAAGTCGCTCGGTCATGGAAGACCATTTTCAGGCGCAGGGTTCAGGCACGCCGTTGTGACTGTTCTTTCGTCTTAACTATTCCTATGCAGACCCGAAGGGCAAGCTATTCAGCAGCCGTCGTGGTGTGGGAAAGTGGGAAACGCATCTGCGTTTTCCAAGCCACAGGCGTCTTTTCCATGCTTGCTTTAAACTGCAACCAAACTCGTTTCTGCGCGATATTCTTCACCGCTAGACAAAACGGCCCAGGCAATCCGCGCCAGTTTGTTGGCGGTGGCCACGATCAACACGTTGCGCGGCGCTCTTGCTTCGAGCGCCGTCATCCATGCACCCATAGGTGCTCGTTCACGCTTGAGGCGAAGGACGGCGGCGCGCGCTCCGTGGATCAGGATCTTCCGTAGGTAGCGGTTGCCGCGCTTGCTGATGCCAAGCAGTCTAGCTTTACCGCCGGTTGAGTGCTGCTTCGGTACAAGGCCCAACCAGGCTGCGAAGTCGCGGCCCTTGTGGAAAGCAGCGCCGTTGCCAATCGCAGCCACAATGGCTGTCGATATTAGCGGACCGATGCCGGGGATCTTTCGTAGTCGTTGGCAGGCGGCATCGGCAGAGGCGATTTGCTCTATCTGCTCGTTTAAACCTCCGAGTTGCTGCTCGAGCATCTTCCACTCGCCCCACAGCAGATCGAGCAGATTGCGCATGCGTGGCGTCAGGTTCGCATCAGCGTCCTCCAAGACCTCCGGTATCTCTTTGCGCAACTTGGCCGGACTCTTGGCGAAGATCATGCCGCGTTCCAGCAGGAAAGCCCGCAGCTGGTTGATCACCGCGGTGCGGCGCGCGATCAGACGGTCCCGCACCCGATGGATCGCCTGCAGATCGAGTTGATCGTCTGTCTTGATCGGAACGAACCTCATGTTTTGCCGATCCACCGCTTCCGCGATGGCCTCGGCGTCGACGAAGTCGTTCTTGTTCGACTTTACAAACGGCTTCACGAACTGCGCAGGGATGAGTCTCACATCGTGACCTTGTTCTCGCAGTGCGCGGCCCAGAAAGTGGGCTCCGGAGCAGGCTTCCAAACCCATCAATGACGTCGACAGGTTCGCCGTGAAGACGATGAGCTGCCTTTGTGTGAACTTCTTGCGAAAAAGCACATGGCCACTCTCGCCCAGTGCGACCAGATGAAAGCTTGTCTTGCCAAGATCGATACCAACCGAGCGAATCTCCATCTCGATGATCCTCCTTAGAAACCTGCCTTCACGATCAACCACTCCTCAGCAGTCGATCAAGCCGGCGGACCATCTCATTAGTCACCTTTACGGTAACTTGCCGTTTGGGGCAACTCGCCAGCTTGAACTTACTGAGATTCCCCGTTTTACGGGAACTTCGGTCAGGTGGCTGGCGTTTCAGCGATTGGGATTACTCCCGGGTTAGCGACAAGCCGGGAGTTGATCGGATTGGTCAACAGAAGTCGGCTTCTCGGTAGCGATCCGTTGCTGACGAAACACTGTTTTTGCCATTGGTTCTCCTTGTCATGAGAAGTGAGAACCCACCCGTTCGGGGCTGCCTACAGCTTTGTGAGTTTCATCTGCTTTGCGAGTTCGGCGTCGAGCATCCTCGCAGGAAGAAGTCTGGGCAGAGTCCAGTTCTTGAACCGTTGCGGAATGACCGCGTAGCGTGCCTTCGGTTTCGCCGTGCTGAGTGCGAGGTGGACGGCTTCGCCCAAACGCTCAGGGGATAAGCCATTGGTACGTGCTTCGGCGACGATGAATGTCTGGAAGTTCTGCACCGCCTCCCAATACTCGGTCTGCTTGAACTCACTCAGATCTTCTTTTTCGCCCTTGTCGTACATCGCCGTGTTCACGGTGCCCGGTTCAATGATCACGACGTCGATGCCAAATAACATCAGTTCTC
>DASYOD010000020.1:0-17079 GCA_036008085.1 Terriglobales bacterium | reverse complement strand
TGATTTCACGCAGATGATTGAGAATCTTGTCCTCGGTGTGGGTGTCCACGCTGGACAGCGCATCGTCGAGGATCAAAATGCGCGGATTGCGAATAATCGCGCGCGCAATCGCCGTACGCTGCTTCTGGCCTCCCGATAAGGTAATGCCGCGCTCGCCCACTATGGTTTTATATTGCTCGGGGAAGCTTTCGATATCCTCGGCAATGCTGGCCGCACGCGCCGCCGAACGGACATCTTCATCGGCCGCGTCTTCTTTTCCAAAGGCGATATTTTCGCGCACAGTCTCGCTGAACAAGAAAGTTTCCTGCGGTACGAAACCGAGATTATGGCGCAACGTCGCGAGAGGGTATTCGCGGATGGGAATGCCGTCGATAAGCACGCTTCCTGGCTCCGCATCGTAAATACGCGGGATCAGACTAACCAACGTAGTTTTGCCGGAGCCAGTGGGCCCGACAATCGCGAGGCTGGTACCAGCTGGGATGCGAAGGTTGATGTCGCGCAAAACGGGAGTTGAATTGTAAGAGAAATTCAAATGCCGGAACTCGATCTCACCACGAATTTGTGTAGGCGCGAGCGTCTCGTTCGTGCTGCTTTTGACTTCTTCGCTATCCTCAATCTCAGGCTTCTCAACCAGAATCTCGTTGATGCGCCCCATCGACGCCGTGCCCCGCTGAAAAATGTTGATGACCCAGCCCAAGGCAATGATCGGCCACGTCAGCTGCACCATGTAAGTATTAAAGGCGACAAACTCGCCGACGCTGATGCGGTGGGAAATCACTTCGCGTCCGCCCAGCCACAGTACCAGTACAATGGCCAGCCCGAGCATGGTTTCGAGCGTGGGCCACAGCATGCCCATCAGACGAACCAACTTGAGGCTGCGCTTGATGTATTCCTGATTAGCAGTTTCGAAGGCCGCGATTTCGGCTTCTTCCTGTACATAAGCTCGAACAACGCGCACGCCGGAGAAATTTTCTTGAGCGCGCGCGGAGATATCCGAAAACATCGCCTGGATTCGCTCGAAGCGTTCATGAATCTTGCGGCCGAAATATTGAATCGTGATGCTGACAATAGGTAGTGGCAGAAAGGCATACATCGTCAACTTGGGACTGATCGAAAGCATGAAAGCCAGCGCGCCGGCGGTAAACACAATGGTGTTCGCGGAATACATAATCGCGGGGCCGAGCAGCATGCGGACTGCATTCAGGTCGTTGGTAGCGCGAGCCATAATGTCGCCCGTCCGCGTGCGCTGATAGTAAGAGTAGGAAAGGCCTTCAAGGTGCCGAAAGAGGTCGTTGCGCAAATCGAACTCGATTTCACGGGAGACGCCGATCACGACCCAGCGAGTCAGAAACTGGAAGATTCCTTTGCCCGCGGCGACCGCCAGCAGAAGCAATGCGTAGGTGACGAGCTTGTGGCGAGTGACGCCGAGATAAAGGTCGTCTACCGCGCGGCGAATTATCTGCGGAAAAAGAATCCAGATGCCGTTTGTCAGGAAGACGCAGATCGTCCCCAGCAAATAGCTGCGGCGATACTTTCTGAAATAGGGAACCAGGGGACGAAGGCTTTTCGGCAGCATCGGTGTGTTAGATGAGATTCTAACAGCACCGGCTTCAGTTACGGCGAATCGTCTCCATCAATGGCAGAAATCGCATCCACGGCCCCTCGGCGAATGCCACCAGGCCTGCGGTCAACAGCAATAGCACCCAAATGCCAAGAAAGAACCAGGTGAAATCTATTACGTATGAATAAACGAGATCAACATTCACGACCGCACCTCGAATCCGTACTCAGCAAATACTCCGGTCCCTAAGTTCGGTTTTCCCGGTCAGCTTCTTATATTCGTTCACAATCTCGCAAACGGCATTGAGGCGGCCGAGCGAGGTCAAATGCATATCGGTGAGCGCATCTTCAATTTCTGACATCCAGCATTCGACAGCGCGCTCTACGCCGACCGACATTTCTCGCGCGATAACATCTACCAGATCCGTGGGGATCGCTCTAGTGGCCAAGTAACTACCCGCCTTTCTTTCTTAAGAAACTCAACTTTCACCAAGAAGGAGGGAACACCGCGTTCCCTCCCCCTTGCCCCCCTCGCTGCAGCTCAACTACTCATTTGGCGCCTGGCCCGCCTGATTCTGCTGGTGTTCTTGCATGTGTTGCTGCATCCGCTGCTGCCGTTTGGCGATGAACTGCGTGAACTTGGCCTTCTGGTCGGCAGTTAGGACCTGGTAAGCCTGCGAAGCCATCTGCGCGTGCATCACCTCAAGTTGCGCGTGAACTTGCGATTCCTGATTAGCAATACTTTGCGCCTTCGCTTGATCAAATGTGCCGCTCTCGATGAGTTGCATCATTTGCTCATGGCTTGCCTTTTCCTGCGTGAACAGAGGTTCCATAGCTGGCTTTTGCGTGGCGATGATTTGCTTGATCTGTGCCTGTTGGGCATCGGTGAGATCAAGAAGATCGGTGAAGAAACCCAACATCGGACCACCGAAGAAATCACCACCACCGCGCGGGCCGCCGTGCGGTTGTGCTATCGCGATTCCTGTGATCAGTACGATAGCCAAAGCTGCGATCGACATCTTGCTGCGAAATTTCATATTCCCTCCCTGTGAGCATTCCCGTGAGCTGGAAACCTCAATTTGCCTCTGATCATACAAACACTTTTCCTGATCAGCAGTGGTAAAGAGTCGGTCAACCAGAGTAAAGTTTTGTAAAGCGCGATAAGCGCTGGTTTGACAATTCTTTACCACCGTTATCTATGCCGCTAACTAAAATAAATAAAGTGGATCGCATTTTGGTCATCGACGACGATGTAGAGTTATGCAGCCTGGTGGGCGAATATCTGGAGCCTGAAGGTTTCCAGATTGAGGCAGTCCACGACGGCAATCGCGGCCTCGACCGTGCATTGAATGGCGATCATCTCCTGATCGTTCTTGATGTAATGTTGCCGGGTATGAATGGCTTCGACGTGTTGCGGAGAATACGCAACACTTCGCGAACTCCAGTGCTGTTGCTTACGGCGCGTGGAGAAGATGTCGACAGAATTGTAGGCCTCGAAATCGGCGCCGATGATTACCTTCCCAAACCGTTCAATCCTCGCGAACTGGTGGCGCGCATCCGCGCAATTTTGCGTCGCACCCAGGCAGGCGAAAAGAACGCAGAACGACTCGAGGATCAAATCCCGGAAGTTGTACGGGTGGGCGATATTGAACTTGATCCTGCTACGAGGATCGTTCGTCAGAATGGCAAGCCGATCGAACTGACCTCCGTCGAATTTAATTTGCTGCATGTCCTGCTACGCGAGGCTGGACGCGTTGTGACCCGCGAGCACCTGGTGGATGAAGTGCTCAGCCGCAAATTTTCTCCCTTCGACCGCAGCATCGACATGCACGTCAGCAAAGTGCGCAAGAAGCTTGGCGATTCCGATAACGGCAGCGATCATATCAAGACTGTGCGCGGCGTGGGGTACATCTTCGCGCATCCCCGGGATCAAGCCAAAAGTTCCGCCGCCAAGGCCGAGGAAGCATGAGAAGCTTGTTCCTCAAGATATTTCTCTCTTACTGGATTGCGCAGGCGCTCTTCCTGGTCTTGGCCATTATCGTAACTCTCACCATGCGCCCGTCCCGCGAGATTTCCAATCTGCAGGCGCAGGAACCGAAGTTTCTCAACGAAGCTCTGCAGGCTTATCAATCGGGTGGCGAGGACGGTGCTCGAAAATACTTCAGAACTGTGCGCGATAATCAGCACGTCCGGCTTTTCATCTTCGACGAGCAGGGCCGCGAACTGTTAGGCCGCAGCCAGCCTGACTGGATCGATCGGGCCAGGCGCGGGCGGATCCATACCGCCGACACCTTCCTGGGACGGTTCGGACCCGGTCAAGTCCTGCGGCAGACTCTCACCGCTGACAACGGCCGCAACTACATGCTGATTATCGATTTGCCTCCCGAAGAACATCCTTTGTTCGGACGCATTCATGGCATCGGCATTCTGATCGCGATTATTTCCTCCGGATTGGTGTGTTACATCCTGGCACGATATTTGACCTCACCCATCGTCCAACTTCGTCGCGCGACTCAAAAGCTGGCCTCTGGCGATTTGACGGCCCGCGCGGGTACGCCCGCGTCCCGTCGGCATGATGAAATGGCTGAACTGATGCGTGACTTTGACCGCATGGCGGAACGCCTGGAAAACCTGGTAAACGCGCAAAGCCGCCTGCTGACTGATATTTCCCATGAACTGCGATCTCCGCTGGCGCGGTTAAACGTCGCTCTGGAACTGGCCCGCCAGCGCAGTGGCACCGAAGCAACCAGCGCCCTCGATCGCATCGATCGCGAATCCAATCGCCTCAACGAACTGATCCAGAAATTGCTAACCATCGCCCGGCTGGAGGCAGGTGACGAATCTATCGAGAAAAGTCCGGTTCATCTCGATCAGCTTATCCATGAAATTGCCCGGGATGCGGCCTTCGAAGCACAAAGCCGCCATTGCATAGTCGATGCAATTGTGTTGGCTGACTGTGTGGTCATGGGAAGCCCGAGCTTGCTGCACAGTGCCATCGAGAATGTTGTGCGCAACGCGATCCGTTACACGGACGAAGGCACCAAGGTTGAGCTGCGGCTGGAACAAGACGAAAATTTTCCCGCCGCTGAAACGGGGGTTGTAGACATAGGCCGCAAGAAAGTGGGGCTGCATGACGCGCAGCGCGGGAATGATCGCGCGGGCAAAGCGGAAGCGGTGGTGCGGGTGACCGACTCCGGGCCCGGCGTCCCTGAGGACGCCCTCGACAAACTTTTCCGCCCGTTCTACCGCATCGACGACGCCCGGGGCCGGCAGACTGGTGGCGTCGGATTGGGCCTGGCAATCACGGATCGCGCCGTGCGCCTGCACGGCGGCACGATCAGAGTATCCAATCGCCCCCAAGGTGGCCTGATGGTTGAAATCCGCCTACCCTTGTCGCCGGTGGGTAGCAACAAAAAGCCAGATCCCGCAACCGTCACTATTCTTTCGCGTCAGCTCTAGACCCTGGTTGTGCTGGGCATCCATTGGTTTTGGTGACTCTCCGAGCATGCCTCTCCGCCTTTACTCCTCACTTGAACCTGCTACGGGGCGGCAGGCCTGACGGGCTAGGCGTTGGAACCTCGATATCGACCGGACGCGCCGAAATGGCCGTTTTTCGTCCGAAAACCAGCCATCCTACCCACCACAGAATGGCATCTGAAATGCTGCGGTTGAGTATGTAGTTGCAGGCAAATAGCCCGGAGGCCCGGAAATCCTTATCGTTCTGTAGAGTTGACTATGAGGCGAACACCACCGATTGAAATAATTTCCTTTTTGGTGTTGATTACTTGCGCGGCATGCTGCCAGAGCCTCCCCGACGCCCCATCCCCTCACCTGCCAGCAGGCGGAGATAGACTGCAAACGCCCGCTATTGAGGGGCTTTCTGCGGCTGATATACCCGTGACTGCCCTTCCCGAACCAGCCTCAAAATCGCTCATTTTTTCGGAACAGCCAACTGCGAGTGCTCTTTACGGGCCAATGTCGAGTCAGAAAGACTCCAGCGTTTTCGACAAGTATCTCTCCCGCTCATTGCGAGCGCGCCAGCAACATTATCAGCCTTCGACGGGCGGCAGCTTTATGAGCCGCGCGGCTTCCGCGGCTTTGCACACTTTCATTACCCGCGACGACTCTGGAAAGGGAAAACTCAGCACTTCGTATTTGATGGGAACACTGACTTCCGTAGTGGTCGATAACGCTTACCGCCCTTATTGGGTGCGATCATCCGCGTCCTCGACCTTCAACAATTTCGGTTCGACGATTGGCAGCGATGCCGGTATGAATGTTCTTCACGAATTTGCCCCGGGCATCCGGCAACTGCTAATGAGCCACGCGCCGGGATTTGTCTCCCGTATTCAAGAACGCATCAGCCACGATCAGGGAGCCGTCTTCAACTCGGCCAGATAGTGTTCTGTCGGCCTGCCGGCGAACTGCCATCACTCTTCACGCGAAACTCACTCTGCGGTAATAGGTTCGAAGTCTACGGCATTACCTCATAAATGATTCCGGCAGCCCCACCGCCGGCGGTGCCATACAGGTTTCCCCGTGCGTCGAGGGTGAGAATCCACGGCGTCGCTCCCGATCCGTCGCCGCCCTTGAAGTCGTAAAGGACGGTTTCATTCCAGGTGTTTTCGGTCCGCTCCAGTTTGAATACGACACCACAAAGGCGGCATCCTGTCCCGCCCCAATCTGTGGTGCCGTAGAGAACTCCATTGCTGTCCATAACTAGCCCGGCCAAAGGAAAAGCCCCGTCCGCGCACTTATTGAGGCTGCAAAAGTTATGCAGCATGCGCTCCTTCCATTGATCGCTTGAGTGGCTGAGTTCGAAGACGGTGCCGAAGTTGTTTCCGCCCTCGGCTGCCGTCCCGTAAAGATTCCCTTTGCGGTCGCGAATTACCCCAGCCGCAGGTTGTCCACCGTTCCCACCGCCGAGAAAATCGAAAAGGTCGGTCTCCGTCCACTGCCCGTTTGCGTGCTTAAGCTCGAACACCGCCCCGCAATTAAAACCGCAGAACTGAACATCAATGCTGTAGTAGGTGCCGTACAAATTGCCTTGATCGTCAAAGACCAGGCCGGGATTGAGAGTCCCATCTTGGTCTGAAAACTCGTACAGTACTTTTTCAGACCAAGTGCCGTCCTTTTGTTCCGTCCGCGAAAGCTCGTAAGCTATCCCGTTGTTATGATTTCCTCCAAGCGGAGTAATGCCAAACAAATTGCCAGCAGCTCCGAAGATCAGCCCTACCGGGCCCGCTCCATTGGGCGCGCCCTGGAAGCTGTAAATTGCAGTCTCAGTCCACGTGCCGCCCTGATTAGGAGACAGCTCGAAAACTGTTCCGCAGCCCTCCTTCGAACAGTTGCCGGTGACAAGGCCTCCTCCAGAAGCTGTGCCGTACAGGTTGCCCGAAGCATCGAAAACCAGATTGCCGCTTGGGTAAGCGCCATCGGGAGCGCCCTGAAACGCATACAGCACGGATTCCTTCCAGCCGCCACCACTGATGGGAGTCAGCTCGAACACAACGCCACAGCCGTAATTCCCGCAACTTCCGCTGGTGCTGCCGCCATAGTATGTTGTGCCATAGAGGTTACCGCTCGCGTCCATAAGCAGGCCAGAGCTCGGAGAACCGCCGTCCGCTCCTCCGGTGAACTGGTACAACACCTTCTCTTTGGCGGCTGCCCATGTATTCAGAGAGAGCGTTGTAGTCAGACAGACGGTGAGAGATATCAAACTCCAGTTTCGTCGCATGGGATATGCCTCCCGTAACGGATGATTCGGCGATCAACAAAGCCGTCTGGTCAGTCAGATTTCTGGGACGATGACAAGGCGTTCTCTCCAGGCCACCGAACGCCCGTCATGCCTGCTCTCTTTTTCACTGCTTTCGCCGCCATGCGGTCAAATCTGCCGCTCCCTGTGCGAGACGGCCCAAGCTAGCCGGCTGAAGAGCGGCCTGCCCCGAATATGTGCGGCTTTGCTGAAAGGTACCGTTGCTGTCTTCGGTGCCTTTTTCCTTGCCTGTGACTATCGGTCTCGAAGGAACACTCTCGTAGGCATAGCCCGTCAAAAGCGCTGTCACCATCCTGTTTGAGCAAGCTACATTGAGTCGAGCCCAGCCAAAATGCACTTCCCCTTTAATAATGAACTTAAGTCCGAGATAGCGGTTGCTAACGTTTGCCCAAGGTCCGGTACAGGAATCCGAGCCTGGGGGACGTGCGCCGCCATTGAAGGTCGACTCTGCCATCCTTCCGGAACCGGGCAGGAATTGGCCTTTAGGTCCGACGCGGGCACCGGCGAACAGCGCAGAGGCGTAAGCCCGGGAAGAGAGAGTGTGTCCCCAGACCCGGTTTTCCTGTCCAACCGGAAGAGCCAAAAGTCGGCCAGAGGAGGTGTAATTGCTAAAGTGAAACGTGTCTTTCAGAGTGAAGTCCACGATGCCGTCGTGGTTGAGGTCCAGCTTGAGTGTGGTATGAGGTGTGATTTGCCGGTGAGCCTTGGTGTAAATAATTTCCGCTTCACAAGCCTGACTTGCCAGAGCTCCGACGCCTGCGGCTGTCGCCGCCAGCGCATAGCAACTAAGTTGTCGCTCAAACTCGGAAATTTTGAATACCCGCTTGAGCTGGTTCGAAGGTCGTCGCATGAAGGACTCCTTTGGACGGACTCGATCTCCCTGCGGCTACAAACGGCACCCATTGTACCCCCGTCTTACGCTTCCGCAACGGAGAAATGACTTTACATCCGGGAGAGCCAACGATTGGGAGAGCCAACGATCGCGAAGCAACTATCCCACCCTCGACGGTCGCGATCAGAGAACGAAGTTTGCTCTTGCCTTATAATCCTGATACACAAATGAGGGTAACCCTTGATCTCCAACCGCGCGCCGGGAAGCGTTTCCTGAGTCGGTGAGATCTTTGAATCGACGACTGGGAGAAAGAATAGGGATGAAGTTTGCTCTGGTGAAATACGTGGTGCTTGCGGCTGCACTTTTCTGCCTGGCAGGTTGCACTTCAATCAACAATGCGGCGACGACCGGCGTCGCCTACCTTTATGTCGCCGCGCAGGCGAATACGACGATCTCCGCATATAGCGTGACCCAGAGCAATGGAGCGCTCACCGCCAACGGAAACGCCGTTGGAACGGGCGCAGTTCCTTCGTCGGTAGTATTGACTCCCTCGGGAAATGCGTTGTTCGTCGCCAATAGCGGTTCAAACAGCATTTCCAGTTACAGCGTAAATTCGGACGCTACGCTTACACCAGTTAGTGGAACCACTGCGACCGGAACCACGCCGATGGGTTTGGCAATCGATTCGGGCGGCAAGTTTTTATTTGTAGCAAATCAGGGAGCTAGCAGCATTTCAGTGTTCTCGATTAATGGCACCGGGCTTACGCCGGCGCCGGGTTCGCCCTTTACGACGATTCCTGTCGGTTACACGTTCGCCAATGGAACGCTGCCGACTGCCGTTGCGGTTAGCAGCTCGGGAAAGTTCCTGTATGTGGCGAACCAGCTTGCCAACTTCGTTTCAGCGTTTGCGATCAATGGAACTTCAGGCGCTTTGACCGCATTGCCTGTGCCCTTCTACCAGGACGCGCAGACCTCGCCTTCGGGACTCGCAGTCACTCCCAATGGAGCTTTTCTCTACGTTGCCAACGCGGGAGCGAACTCTAATAACGTCTCTGCCTGGGCGATCTGCGACAACGTTGTCACCAGTTGCGCCAATCCCAACACTCCGGATGGCACGCTTAGCCCCGTTACGGGATCGCCCTTTCCGGCCGGGCTGGGACCGGTCGCGATCGCGTTTGATCCAGGTTTCAACTTCGCCTATGTGGTCGATCAACGTTCAAGCACGATTTCGCAATATTCATACGGTCCGGGAAGCGGAGTGCTGACACCGCTGTCTCCGGCGACCATTTCTACTGGTTTGAATCCGGTTTCGCTCGCGATTTTGCCCGGCGTTGTGCGGTCCGATGTGGGGAATACGCTTTTCGACACGACGGACTATGTCTATGTGGCAAATATCGGAGCAGGAACGATCTCGATTTTCTCCCTCACCACGAGTAGCGGTCTTCTGAACGTAGTCGGCCAACCCATAGTTATTTTCGGGCAGACCTCGGGGATTGCAGGTAAGTTTTAGTCACGATTTTTTTATGGAGAACCGGCGTCTCGCCCGTTTACCTTTGTCTCCGCTTCGCTAAGTCGGCACTTTCAGAATCAAATACCCACTTAGCAATGCGAAAATCAAATCCGGCGACCACGCCGCCAAAACTGGCGGCAATTGGCTGATGTTCCCCATGGCTTCGAACAGTCCGGCGACCGTCCAATAAACAAGCGCGATACCAACAGCAACCGCAACCCCAGTGATGGCGCCGCGGCGTCCCGAAGAGAGTGAAAACGGTATGGCGAGCACGGCCATAACTAACGTGATGATCGGGAAGGCAAACTTCTTTTCCAGTTGCACCCGCAGGCGCACAACGTCGAAGCCGCTTTGCTGCAAGTCGCGGATGTAGCGGCGCAGCTCCTGATAGTTCATTTCCGATGACTGTTTCACTTCTTTCTTGAAGTATGTCGGCGGTTCACTTACGACGGAGAATGTAGCAACGTCGAAGGTGCGATAGTTCTCTATTGCGGGGCCGCGGAAGTCGCGCTCCCAACCTTGAGTGCAGACCCAACGTCGCAAGCTGTCTTCCCAATGCGCGCGATCGGCGTAAATGCGTTTAGTCAGTTGGAAGGTCGCGGGGTCGAACTGGAAAATTGCCAGCCGGCCGAATTGATCGCGATCGGAATCAAACAACTCGTAATAGTAGATGTCCGAGTGCTGTCCGAAAATCCACTTTCGGTCTGGATTCAAATAGGTTTGCGCAGGCTTGCCCTTGATCATGTTGCGCAAAGCGTCCTGGCGTTTATTCGCGTGCGGTAAATAAAACTGGTCGGCGAAAAACAGGCCTCCCGCAAGCATGGCCGCGGCCACCACCAGCGGCGTGACGATACGGTAAATGCTGATGCCGGTAGTCTTGATCGCGGTAATTTCGTTCGAGCGCTGCATCACTCCTAATGTAATGAGGACGGCGAGCAGAATACTTAAAGGCGTGATGTTGTAGATGAAATATGGCGAAACGTTCAGCAGATACTCTCCTACAACCAGCGGGGAAATCTGGTTGCGGAGAATATCCCCCAGCAACTCAAACAGAGTGAACACGAGCAGTAGCATCAGGAAAGCGGCCACGACCATGGCCAGGTTCATGCCAAAGTCGCGCAGCACATAATCGTCAAGGATCATGGGGAAGCGCGCGCTGAATACGCGGCGCCGGCTGGCTGCGCGCTCGAACGCATCCTCGGCCCGGCGAAATGGCAAGCGGGCTGCTTCCTGCATTCCCGCGCCCAGCGGATGCAATAATCTTCGCAAAGAAGCGATCTCAAATGGCCGCTGTTCAGCGCGCCAGAGCAGAAACGCGCCGCCGACAAAGAACACAATATCCGCCAGCCAAACCCCGAAACCGGGCCATAACTTTCCCTGCCGCGCCAGCGAAACCCCAACCAGCGATGCGGAGTAATAAGCGAATACTAGAAGGATAGTGAGCACGAATCCTGTCGATTTCCCGCCCTTTTTAGACGACAGCCCGAGCGGAATTCCGACCAGCGCCAATACCAGGCACGCGGTAGGCAAGGCAAAGCGGCGATGAAACTCGATCAGATCCCAGCGTGCCAGGGCCGGGTCTTTCTGATGCTTGGCCTGCCGCCACAGTTCCCATGTTCCCATTTGCGAAACCGGCGTCGGTTCCTGCTCTTTGGCGCTGTCAGCCTGGGGTACGGGAATAGGAATGTCCGTTTGCTCGAAAGTGGAAATCTGATAGTGGTCGGCAACCTTCGGATCGATCTCGTGGGTTTCGCCATCGGTCAGGTGGAGATGCAGCGTCTCCGGACCTTCGCTTACGAGAATGCCCTGTTGTGCGAGGGTAATTCTCGGCGAAGATGGAATGGTGGTATCAGCGATAAAAACGCCCTTCCAGATGGCAGCACCCTGGGCTGCTTTCACATTCTGTACATAGAGGACCAGCCCGGGAAAGCCTTCGTAGAAAACGCGTGGCTGGACTTCGAAGGACGCCTGCGAAGATTTCAAGTGGTCTTGTAAGTGAGCCATGGCGGCCTGCGATTGGGGAGCAATGTACAGTCCGTTGACTAGCGCCAGAATCCACGCCGCCACCGCGAAGATGGAAACGATGCGGAGAAAGCTCCAAATCCCAATGCCGCTGGCCCGCATGGCTGTGATTTCGCTATCGGCGGCCAGTCGGCTGAGACCGATGAGGATCCCGACCAGGACGCCAGCGGGAATACTGATGGTGAGCGTGACCGGAATAATGAAGAAGAAGACTTGGGCCACGCTGGGCAGGGGAGCACTATTGCGGACTATCAGTTCAAGAATCTGCCCCAGATCGCGAGTAAATAAGACGAAGGTGAACACAGCCACGCCGATGAAGGCATGAGCCGTGACTTCACGCAGAATATAGCGGGTGAGAATCCGCATGGGCAGCTGCTAAATCGAGTCTAGCATGATCCTAAGCGTGGGCCTGTTCGACCTGTCTCAGAGTGGGTAATGTGCGGATAGACTTCCCCGATCGCTGTTCGGCCAGGCGAATTTCATACAGACTTTGCAGGTTCAGCCAAAATTCTGCGCTGCTGCCGAAGAAATGAGCAAGGCGCAACGCTGTATCCCCGGTAATCGCCCGCCGCCGGTGATGCGATTGGTTGGAACTCGCAGTTGTCGCGCAAGTTCCGCCGCGCTCATTCGCAACTCACTGAGTTCTTCGGCTAAATGTTCTCCGGGATGAATCGCAGTTTGTGCCATGACATTCTCCTAATGATAGTCGCCAATTTCGACGTTCGAAGGACCGGGGTCGCCTTCCACCCACTCGAAACAAACCCGCCACCGGTCATTTATGCGGATACTGTATTGCCCCTCGCGGTCTCCCTTTAAGGCTTCGAAACGATTTCCCGGCAATACGGTGGATCCTTAAGGCTGACCGCTGCGTCCGGGACGGCCACCTTGAAGCGTGGAAACCTCTAAACCCGCTCCATCAAAATACAGTGAAACGTAGCCATCGCCCCCGGAACAGAAGCTGTCGCGAAAGCAGCGACTAGACCTGGAGACCCGGCAAGTAGAGCATTTCTCACCCAACCTTTAAAGTCCCGGAAGGTCGCCAGCCAAAAGGATAGTGACCGCGATGTGCAGTCCTAAGGCTATGGCGATTACAACCGCCAGGTCTGCAAGATCGTGCAGGAGATTGAAATTCGCAGTGGAGAAGGCAGTCATCGTGAAGAAGAATACACCCACTGGCGCGAACCAGTCCGCGTAGTCAGAGAGGGCACGCCACTTCAAGTCGCGATCACTGATCACAAGTGCGAGGGCGGATTTCAAGTAATCTGCAATACGCTCTCGTCTCTCCAGACTCAATGCAGCCAAGACCATCCCAACGATCACGGCCATGAAAGCAACTTGAAGCCCGTTGTTGCCCGTTGGATCAGTCAAGGCGCCGAGGGGATTGGTTGGAATTATCTTGCCGAGCTGCGTCAAAACTGGATGGGGATCCTGGGTCGCTATGACAGCAGTGGGACACCTTTGTCGGCCAAAGCTTCTACAGAGCTGAGCAGGGGAAGGGAAACTGCCCCCTTCCCCTGCAACCCCATCCCCAAAATCAACCCAACCCAATCGGCGAGGGCACAACTTTGAAACCGGACATTTCACTTGCTACAAAAAGCGGATATTTTAACTTGCTACCGACAGGTGCATTATTTTTCACTGTAGATGCCGGCTCACGCGACGGTTGCGCTTTTTCAGACTTGGGGCGCGACGCCTAGCTGTGCGAAAGTGACGATGTGGCCGGTTGGGTCTCTGATGCCGATTTCTCTGGCGCCGTAGAACGTGGTGCGGACCGGCATGACCACTTCCGCTCCCTTCATTGCGGAAACGATCTGGTCGAGATTTTCAACTTCTACATATAGGAATGACGGCCCTTTTCGGATCTTAGGCGAAACCGCAGAGATATCTTTCTCCGCGCTGGAGTAAGTTTGGTACATCAACTCGACGCCGTCTTTTTGCAGGATGGCGAATGCGAGTTTGTTGCCTTCGGGTACGTCGATGGTCTTCTCAAATCCCAGTCGTTCCATCCAGAACTTCAGGCAGGGCTCGATTTCTTCGGCGAACAATAAGGATGTGATTTTCTTCACGGTCATAAGTCCTCCTTTTTTCCGTGGGTCTGCAAATTCTCCCCTTGCGGTTCTAGCTAGTCTCGTTTAGACTAGCGGAGAATAGAAGGTCGAAAAGAAGATGTCAAGGAGAATTTTTGTGCCCTCCGAAGAACGCAAATTACGAGACTTGGTTTCCATTGGTCCGGCTATGCTGCGCGACTTCGAGCTACTGGAAGTTGCCAGTGTGGCGCAGCTTTCCAGAAGAAACCCAGAGCGTATTTATGAGAAGCTGTGCCAAATTAAGCGACAACCGCAGGACATCTGTTGCCTGGATGTTTTTCGTGCGGCGGTGGCGCAGGCGCGGAATCCGCAATTACCAGCGGACCAATGCCAGTGGCGGTACTGGAGTCGGAGACGAAAGGCGCGCGATGGCAGCTGCTAAGAAGCGAGCGCTGACCACTCCGGACTTGGTCCTGTTGAGCCTGCTCGCCGAACGGCCGATGCACGGATACGAGGCCAACCTGGAACTGGAACGCCGCCAGGTGCGGGATTGGGCGGGCGTCTCGCGGCCGCAAGTTTACTACTCGCTCGAAAAATTGGCTCGATTGGGATTGATCCGGTGCGCCGAAAATGAAGAACCGCAGGCTGGCCCCGAGCGGCGGGTTTTCATGACATCCGGCAAGGGTCGCGCCACATTGGCGGACGCTTTGGAACGCGAAAACTGGACCACTCAACGCGAACGCCCTCCGTTTCTCACATGGATTGCGCTTTCGTGGCAGGCGCGGCCGGGGATTTTTCAACGGCAATTGGAGCGCCGGCGCCAATTCTTGGAAAAAGAACTTGCTCGTGAAAAGACTACGCTGCGGGCGATCCGAAAAGAAGTTGGCCATCGTTTCCACGAAGCTGCCTGGATGGTCGGACTGACCATTCAACAGTTTCGCGTGGAGCTCAAGTGGCTGAACAAGCTTTCTCGAGAGATCCATCGCCGGGCAGGGGCACGGCATCCGGCGTATGTTGGGAAAGCTGGCGAGTGAGGTTGTTTTTGATCGCTAGCTACAGTCAGCGCACGAGGCACATCCATCCTGCTAGGATATTGCCTCGTGCCTCCGTTGCTTGATGTGCGGCGCCTCACTGTTGAATTTCCTACTCGGGGTTCGACTGCACAGTCTTCGCTTGCGGTTCGTGACCTCAGCTTGACTATCGCTCCCCGCGAGGTTCTTGGGCTGGTCGGCGAATCCGGTTCGGGAAAATCTGTAACTTCGCTGGCGCTCATGCGCTTGCTTCCGACACAGGCGCGAGTCGCCGGCGAGCTTCTCTTTGCCAACGGAAGTAGTTCTGCGCGTGATCTTCTGGGGCTACCCGACGAAGAAATGCGGAGCCTGCGCGGATCAAAGCTTGCCATGATTTTTCAAGAGCCGATGACTGCTTTGAATCCGGTAATGCGGGTGGGTGAACAGATCGCCGAGGCTGTGGCTGTCCATGCCCGGATCACGAAGAAAGAGGCTTGGGACCGGGCAGTATCGGCGATGGATGACGTAGCCATACCAAATCCGTCGCTTCGCGCCCGCGACTATCCCTATCAGCTTTCCGGAGGCATGCGACAGCGCGTAATGATTGCCATGGCCTTGGTGAATCGTCCCACGCTGCTCATCGCCGACGAACCCACTACCGCGCTCGACGTTACCGTCCAGGCGCAAATTCTTGATCTGCTGGCGGAGTTGCGGGCGAAGTTTGGGTTGGCCATGTTATTTATCTCGCACGACCTCGCTGTAGTCTCTCACGTGGCGGATCGCATTGCGGTCATGTACGCTGGCAATCTTGTCGAACTTGGATCGAAGCGTGAAATTTTCCAGGCCCCCGCGCATCCCTACACCCGTGGACTTCTGAGTGCCGTGCCTACATTAAAGACAGATCGTGCTCGTCCGCTAAAGACCATCGAAGGAACAGTGCCGCCTTCGCACGCTATCCCCACCGGATGTCCGTTCGAACCGCGTTGTGATTTTCGCGAGCCGCAATGCAGGCACGGTCTACCGCCGTTGCTCGAGGTGGCGCCTGGCCACTGGGCGCGGTGTCCGGTGGTGAATCCGTGATGACGGTGCTGGGCGGACAACCTCGCCCTTGTTTGAAATAATAAAGATCAAAGTCACGAAAACCGAAATCAAAGGCGGCGGACAGGAGTGTCCGCCTTACATGGTCTATAATCGCCATTTTGCCTTGGGTGACGATTGCGCGTACTTCTGCTAAGCGACATTCACAGCAACCTCGAAGCTCTGGAAGCGTGTCTTGCAGCCGCTCCCACTTATGACCTTGTCGTCAACCTGGGCGATATTGTTGGCTACGGCGCAAGCCCGAACGAAGTCATCGAACGCTCGCGCCAGTTGGGAAAGTTTTTCGTCCGCGGCAATCATGACAAAGCGGTGTGCGGCCTGGTCGACATCAGGGAGTTCAATCCTGTCGCGGCCCTGGCCTCATCGTGGACACGCGATCAACTGACCAAGGAAAATCTGGAGTGGTTGCGCGGCTTGCCACAGGGTCCGGTGCAGGTCGAGGAATTGGCTGACATTCAATTTGTGCATGGATCGCCGATTCATGAGGACGAGTACGTCGTAAACGTCGGCGACGCCGTCGGACCGCTGATGGTTTCCTCTTTCAAAATTACTTTTTTTGGTCACACCCACCTGCAAGGCAGCTTCAGCTTGAATGGAGAACACATCGACGCTCTTCACCCCGCTTACAGAACGGTCGGACAAATAGAAAAATCTGAGCTTCCTCTAAAGGCAGACATGCGCTACCTCATTAATCCCGGGTCGGTAGGACAGCCTCGTGATGGCGATTGGCGCGCGGGGTTCGCGGTTTTCGATTCGGATGCGAGCATCATTGCTTTCTACCGTGTTCCTTACAATCTGAAGCGGGCGCAGGATCGGATCCTCGCGGCCGACCTACCGCAACGCTTAGCTACGCGTCTGGCTGCGGGAAGATAAGCGCCCTGAGCAGAGCGATGCAACGACGATCATTCCTTAAAGGCAGCGGAGCGGTCTTCGTTGTAGTTGCCGGTGGTGGCGTGTGGCGCGCTTATGACGAAGGAATTTTCAGCGTCGGTGAAGGGCCGGCGTACGAGCCGTGGAAGGATTGGCAGAGCCAGGGCGATGGCCCTCTGGCCCTGGTGCGCGCAGCCATTCTCGCGGCCAGTCCGCACAATACGCAGCCCTGGCTCTTCAAGGTGACGGATACACAAATAGAGTTGTATGCTGACACCCGGCGATTCCCGGGAGCTCTTGATCCGTACTTGAGGGAACAGCATATCGGGTTGGGCTGCGCGCTGGAAAATCTTATGCTGGCCGCAACCGCTAAC
>DASYOD010000019.1:0-11919 GCA_036008085.1 Terriglobales bacterium | reverse complement strand
ATTCAGAATTTGCTGGCCGTAGCGTTCAGTTTTGCGTTCGCCGAAGCCTGAGACACCTCGAATCTCTGCCAAGGATGCCGGCAGTTTGCGGCAAATGTCTGCCAACGAAGTATCGTGCATCACCACGAAGGCGGCAACATTTTCCTGCTTCGCCACTGCGCTGCGCCACTGTCGAAGATGCTCTCGCAGTTCCGGATCGAAATCCGCCACAGCCGGTAGCTCTGGCTGACCTGAAGACTGGGCGGTAGTTTTTCCCACGGCGGTTGTCGAGGACTTGGCCGGCTTTGCCTGCACAGATTCTGACAACCAGTCCGGCGTGCCGCTGCACACATCGCACGCACTGCATTCCGTCCATTTCGGCGTCTCTCCAAAATGCAAACATATCTGCCGATGGCGGCACGCCTTCGATTCAACGAATTTCCGAATCGTGCGATAGCGCTGCCAGGCGCGCTCTTTTTCCGCCGAATCCTCGACTTGCTCGATAAAATGCGCCAGCAACCCAGCATCGCGCTTCTGCCACAGCAGAATGCAATCCGCCGGAAGACCGTCACGTCCAGCACGTCCCGCTTCCTGGTAATACTGTTCAATTGATTTCGGCAACGACAGATGAATAACCGAGCGCACCGAGGCTTTGTTAATGCCTAATCCAAACGCAATCGTTCCCACCAGCACGCGCACTTCGTCCGCCATCCAACTTTCCTGATTGCGCCGGCGTAAGTCAGCATCCATCTTTCCGTGATAAGCAATAGCTGGAATACCGTGCTCCTCCAAAAAATCCACAGTCTGTTCGACGCGGATGATGGTCGGAGCATACACAATTACGTTCGCGCCGGAATGGTTTTGCAGAATGCTCAGAAGCAGGCGCGACTGTGAACGCGAGTCGCATTCTTTGACGATATATCGCAGATTCGATCGATGAAAGCTGGCGATATATTTTTCTGGATCACGCAATTGCAGTTGATTGAGAATGTCGTGACGAACCCGTCGGGTTGCGCTTGCAGTAAACGCCGCGATCGGCCGGTTAGGGAAATGAACGCGCAGGCTGCTTAATTGGCGGTATTCGGGACGAAACTCGTGTCCCCATTCCGAAATGCAGTGGGCCTCGTCGATGGCAAAAAACGCGATGGGCACACGCTGCAACCAGCCGACAGTATCCGCCCGCGCCAGCCGTTCCGGCGAAAGATAGAGCAGACGGTATTCGCCATCACGTGCTTTCCTCATCACTGAAGCTTGCTCTTCGTTGCTGAGAGAACTGTTGAGCACTGCGGCGGGAATTCCCATTTGTGCAAGCTGGGCCGCCTGGTCTTGCATCAATGCAATTAACGGCGAGATTACTACGACCGTTCGTCCCAACACCAGAGCGGGTAACTGGTAGCACAGTGACTTGCCGCCTCCAGTGGGCATCACGACGCACGTGTCGCGGGCTGCGACCAGGCTGTGCACGATTTGCTCTTGTAACGGGCGAAACGAATCGTAGCCCCAGTAGCGCAGCAAGGGCGCGAGCAGATCCACGTCGCTGGACATTGCAACAGTATAGTTGGGGTGCATGACCATACGACGACTCCCAGGGGGGATATTCGAGAGTTCCCGATGAGGACGACTATAATCAGACGCACAAAATGAAATCATTTTTCCGATTCGTTTTGCTGGCGCTGGTTTTACTAGTGGTCGCACTGGTGTCCGCGTTGACCGCGATGCGTTTCGCAATTCATGGAAGCGAAGTGGCCGTGCCCGACCTGGTAGGCAAAAGTCCAGTTGAAGCGCGGAGAATCGCAGATGCTGGCGGCTTTCAAATGGAAGTCGAACGCCAGTACTATAGTGCCAACGTTCCGGAGGGAAGAATTCTTTCGCAAGTTCCAGCCTCGGGGACGCAGGTCCGGCGCGGCTGGCAGATCCGAGTCGCGTCGAGTTTGGGTCCACAGAGAGTGGAAATTCCCAACGTGCTGGGAGAAAGCCAGCGCGCGGCTGAAATCAATATACGTCGCCGCGGATTAGATGTAGGCGCAATCGCAGAGATTGCAATGAGCGGGCCTGCCACGGATCAAGTGCTCGGCCAAAGTCCGCCGCCAAATGCCAGCGGCATTGCCGCACCCAAAATCAGCCTGCTGACCAACGCACCCGCACCACCGCAAGCGTTTCTGATGCCCAACTTCATCGGCCAGGCGTTGGGAGGCGTAACCCCCGTTTTGCAGGATGCGGGATTCCGGTTGGGAAATGTGAGCCTTGCGCCCTCTGTCACATCGTCACAGCCCCCGACAACACTTTCTGATGCTCTTCCGCCCGCTGTACCCGCGCCTCCGCCGCAGCCCACGCCCGCAAGCATTGTCGTCTCCCAGAATCCAGCGCCAGGAGCGAAAATCGTAATAGGGGCAACGATCGACCTGGAAGTGCGTTGAATGAGTCACAGATTTGCACGGACCAACATGGACGATGAAACGTTTTTTCTCAGGGTGGATCCATAAAGACTCCGCGGCTAGCGTTTTTCCAGGATTGAGGCAAAGAAACCGTCGCCGGGATGCGTACCCGGAATCGTTCTGAGGTAAGGCCCATCGGTTAACGAATCAAGATTCTCCCATTGGAGTTCGCCATCTGTGCGCAACCGCTCCAACTCAGCGCGGCAGTCGATCATATGGAACGAACGATCGAGCGCCATTGCCTTCTCCACCAGCGCTGAATTTTCTTCCTTCTCCAAAGAGCACGTGGAATACACGAGCCTACCGCCCGGCGAAACCCGCTGCATGGCAGAAACGAGAATGCCGAGCTGGCGAGTTTGAAGGTCCGCAAGGTCTTCTAGCCGAAGCCGCCATTTAATTTCCGGATTTCGCGCCAGAGTGCCGGTGCCCGAGCAAGGCACGTCAGCCAGGACGCGATCGAAGAGTTCGCTTATCGGAGGATTCCGCGCGTCGGCGCTAATCACATGAACGTGATTCGCTGTAACCAGATTGCGCAACATGCGCGCGCGGTGCGGATGTAGTTCCATCGCGACGATGCGCGCGTTGGGATTGCGCTCAGCGAGGGTTCGCGTCTTTCCCCCTGGCGCGGCGCAACAGTCGAGGATCCTTGAGCCCCGTCCTACGAGGAGCGAGACCAATTGCGAGACTTCATCCTGGATCGCCAGCCGATTCTCACGAAAAGCTCGTGTATGCGCAATATCACCAGCAATTACTCGATATGCCGACGTTAGCAAACGAGCCGGAGCTAACTCGATTTTTTCGCGCTTGAGTTCGTCGACAATATTGGAGTCGACGATCCTGATAATGGTTTCTGGAACTTGCTGGTTGTAAGCGCAAACTTGCTTGGCGGTTTCGAAGCCGAATGCTTGAATCCAGCGTTCGACTAACCAGAGAGGATGCGCCGATGACTCCGCCAAATCCTCCACCGTTTTGAGTTTCTCGATTGCTGAAACACTATACGATTCTCCCGTGACCGCCGACAATTTTCGCAGCACCGCGTTGGCAAATGGAACGGCGGAGCGCTTCTTGGCGCACTTCACTAACTCCACGCTTTCGTGCACGGCGGCGCGCCCCGGCACTCGATCCAAAAACAGCAATTGGTACGCCGCGAGGCGGAGGGCGGTGAGCACTTCTGAATCTAACCGAGAAATCTTTTGCGAGGAATGTTCTGCAATCCGTTTGTCCAGCAATGATCGCCAGCGTTGAACGCCCATCACCAACTCAGTGGCGAGGCCATGGTCAGCGACGGATAGATTCGAATAACGCGGAGCATGCAGAAGTTCTGATGCGTAAGAGTCTTCTCGCTCGATACGAAGCAGTATGTCGAAAGCGGCGATGCGCGCAGGAGAAATAGGCATCGAGTTTCGGCGCTAGGAGCCTACCTTCTCCCCGTTTTGCGGTCTATAACCATGAATGAAATCGCTCGCGGACATCCGTTTCTTGCCTTCTAACTGTACCTCCAGAACTTCCAGCGCATCTTCTCCGCATCCGACAAATAAGTGATCGCCCTCAGCCAGAAGTTCTCCGGCACCGAGCAAACGCTGAGACAGCATCGCATTCCAAATGTGCAGGTTCTTTCCTCGAAAAGAAGTGAAGACTCCTGGCCATGGCTGAAATCCTCGCATTCGATTGCGAATCTTTTGTGCAGAAAGTCGAAAGTCGATTCGGCCATCATCTTTCTTCAGAATAGGCGCGGTGGTCGTGTGCGCGTTGTTTTGCGGACGGCCTTCGATTTTGTCTGCCTGCAGGCAGCGCAGGGTTTCGACGATAAGCTCGGAGCCAGACGCTGCCAGTGCCGGAGCGAGAGTCTCAGCCGTATCGTTTGCGCCGATTGGCATTTCCTTCTGCAGCAAAATGTCTCCAGTATCAAGGCCAGCATCGATGCGCATGGTCGTGACCCCGATCATGGTTTCACCGTGGGCAATCGCCCACTGAATCGGCGCAGCACCGCGATACTTCGGAAGCAACGATGCATGCAGGTTGATATTGCCAAGGCGCGGCAAATTAATCATCCACTGGGGAATGATGCGCCCGTAGCCAACCACGATAATTGCGTCGGGATTGATAGACCCAAGTTGCGATCGAAAATCGGCATTGTTCTTGATGCTCTCCGGTTGGGTGATCGGCAAATTGAGTGACAGGGCAGATTGCTTAACTGGAGAAGACGTAAGCACAAGGCCACGCCCGCGAGGCTTGTCCGGTTGCGTGACCACCAGGCGCACCGGAAAGCCTGCGTGAACCAGCGCTTCCAGCGTAGGAACCGCGAAGCGAGGCGTTCCGCAAAACACAAGGGATTGAATCATTGAGTCAGTGAGTCAGTGAGTCAGTGAACCAATGAGTCAATCACTAATGTTTCAATCACTCAATGTTTCAATCACTCAATGTTTCAATCACTCCCTACCATTCTCCCGCCTTCATCAATTTGCGGATCTTGCGCTTCATCAAATCCCGTTTCAAGGCGCTCAGGTGGCTGATGTACAGCTTGCCATGCAAGTGTTCGGTCTCATGCAAAAAGGCGCGAGCGAGAAGTTCTTCTCCGGTTTTCTCGTACCACTTTCCATCTACACCCTGGGCGCGAATCGTTACCTTGCGAGGGCGAGTCACAGGCTCGCGAAATTCAGGAATGCTGAGGCAACCTTCAGGTTGCGAGTGTTTTCCCTCGGTATGAAGGATCGATGGATTCGCCAGCACCAGTTTGGCATCGGGATCCTCCTTAAACGTAACATCGATTACAGCGAGCTGTTTCGATATGCCGATTTGCGGCGCGGCCAACCCAACGCCGTGGGCCTCGTACATGGACTCGAACATGTCCTCGACGAGTTTTTTCAATTCGTCATCAAAAACTGTAACCGGTTCGGCCGGTTTTTCCAGCACAGGATTGCCATACTTCACAATTGGATAGATCATTCAGTAGTTAGTACTTTCTTAACTGCTCCAAATATCCGCGGTAGTTGCGCAAGGTTTCGGTCACGCTGTCGCCGCCAAATTTTTCCAGCGCGCAGCGCGCCAGGGTAAGAGCCACCATGGCTTCGGCTGCCACGCCAGCGGCCGGAACTACGCACACATCCGAGCGTTCGTAGGCCGCCTTAACCGGTTCGCGTGTAGCAAAATCTACTGATTGTAGCGGACGGCGCAAAGTGGAAATCGGTTTAAGATAACCGCGCACGCGGATGTCTTCTCCGTTCGATACGCCCCCTTCGATTCCACCGGCATTATTCTTAGCGCGCGTAAATCCGGCAAAACCCAAAGCCGCGCTGTACCCTATTTCATCATGCACAGCGGAGCCAAGGGACGCCGCGGCAGTAATTCCAGACCCAATCTCGACTGCCTTGACCGCTTGCAACGACATTACTGCAGCGGCTAGAAGAGCGTCCAACCGCTCATCCCATTGCGCAAATGTGCCAAGTCCTGGTGGCACGTTATGAGCAACCACCTCAAAAATGCCGCCGACCGAGTCTCCGGTCTTCAGCACCCGATCGACTTCTTCCTTCATCCGCGATTCTGCGGAGGCGTCAGCACAGTTGAGCAGAACGTCATCGCGCTCGCGAAGCGCAGCGAGACGTTCCCAAGGAATTTCCGTATCCTCGATCGATGCTTTGCCGACAGACACTACGTGGCTCAGCACCTCGATACCAAATTCCCGTACCAGCAGTTTCGCTAAACCTCCAATCGCTACGCGGGCCGCCGATTCGCGCGCAGACGCCCGTTCGAGCACGTAGCGGCCGTCGGAAAAATTGTACTTCAGAGCACCAGCTAAATCCGCATGACCTGGACGTGGCGACGCAACCCGCTTGTGTTTAGCTGGATCGCCTTCTTCCACCGGGAGTGATTCCTGCCAGTTTTTCCAATCTTTGTTCTCCAGCAGAACCGCAATGGGTGAGCCAATGGTCATGCCGTGCCGCACTCCGGAAAGAATACGCACGGTATCGCGCTCGATTTTCATGCGCCCGCCGCGGCCGTAGCCTTGCTGACGACGCCAGAGTTCACGATCTACAAAACTCTGGTCAATCTTCAACCCAGCTGGCATGCCGGAAAGAAAAGCGACGAGGGCTTCTCCGTGGGACTCTCCTGCTGTAAAGTAACGGAGCATCGCTATTGGATTGTATCCGATGAAATAGAAAAGTTAGTCCTGCGCTTTCAGATTGAGACGAATTTGCCGAAAATTTTTCCCGTGACGAATGAGATGAGAGGCTTGTACAATATTTTTAAAGCAGTGAAGGTCTCAGCCGTCTGGCGTGGCTTCTGGTGAGTCCAAGAAGACCATTTTCCGCGGTTTAATTTCTTACAGGGAGTGGTGTCTGTGGAGCAAAGCTTAAACTTACGTCGTTCCAATCTTACGCCTCGCGAGCGTGAAGTTGTAAGAATGATTGCCGAAGGAAACTCGGCAAGGAAGATTGCGGGAACGCTCGGTCTTAGCATTAAGACAGTAGAGGCTCATAAGTTCAATCTCATGCGAAAGCTCGATATCCACAACAAAGCTCAATTAGTGACCTACGCCATTCAGAAAAGAATTGTGGCTCTGCCCGCCGAGGCGTAGTCGAGAAGGTCAGTTCACATCTTTCCGTTGGGATAGACCAAAATTTTGCTGGCTTCACCGGTCTTTAGCCGTTCCATAGCCTTGGAGAAATCTTTCATGGCGATGCGGTCTGTAATAACCGGATGCAGATCGAGCTTTCCATTCTTGAGCAGCGCGGTCATCTGATACCAGGTCTGGTACATGCGGCGGCCATTGATTCCCTGAACTGTAATTCCTTTGAAGATAATGTCTTCAGAAAAGTTCAGCGAAATGGGCTTGGAAGTCAGCCCCAGCAGAGAAATGCGGCCGCCGCGCCGAACGATGTCAAAAGCGATCCGAATGGCGTCGGGATGGCCAGCCATTTCGAGGACGGCGTCGACTCCAAGGCCATCGGTGCGTTCCATGATGATTGACTTCACGTCCTCTTTCGACGGATCGAGCACCAGATCTGCATGCATCTTTTTCGCCAACTGGCGCCTGTGCTCGTTCACCTCAATAGCAAAAACTTGTGCAGCGCCGACGGCTCGGGCCACTGCTATAGAGAACAGACCAATTGGACCGCATCCAGTGATAGCCACAGTTTTCGCGGCAACTTCTCCTGCCAGCACCGTGTGAACAGCATTGCCCAGCGGATCGAGGATCGACGCGTATTCCTGCGGTATGGCGGGGTCGAGCTTCCAGATATTTGATTCTGGAATGACTACATATTCAGCGAAAGCGCCATCGGCATCGACGCCGATGATTTTTACGTTCTGACAAATGTGGGCTTCTCCGGTGCGGCACAGCAGGCACTTCCCGCAGGCTACGTGCATTTCCGCTGAGACAAAATCACCCTCCTTGACGCTGGTAACCTCATCGCCAAGAGCAACAACATTACCGCAAAACTCGTGGCCGGGAATGAGCGGCGGATGAATCCGATTCTGCGCCCAGCGGTCCCATTCGTAAATGTGGAGGTCGGTCCCGCAGATGGATGCAACTTTTACTTTCACCAGGACGTCGTTGCGTCCGAATGCGGGAACCTTCACTTCTCGAACCTCAGCGCCGGGTGCGGGTTTCGCTTTTACCACCGCCAGCATCGTGTCAGCCATGAACCTACCTTAACCTAGAATTCGGATTCAAAACCAAAACCCTGAATTCTAGCATCCGGAGCTTGGGCTCTGCTGAAACGGTGTTTTCATTGCCGCTTAGCGCGCATCACGACCCTCGCGCGGCACACCTTCGTGCGTACGAGCCATGGCATTGAAGTCTTTCGATTTCCCGCGTGGAATACTGAGTGTCTTCCATTCGCCCGAGCGGAAATGTTTCGCCAGAAAAACGATCTGTCCGGTGTGCTGTGCGTAGTGCGCAATCTGCCGATTGATGGCTTGCAGCACAGAATGGGCTTCCCCGCGGATTGTAACGGTGCGCATGACATCCTCCGGTTTAAGCGCCTCGATCGCCGCAAACACGCGCGCCCAGCCATCCTCCCACCAGCGCATGACGTCCGCGCGCGTCGTCGCTGGAGTTATTTCGAATTCCTGATCACGGTTGCGGTCAGGCTTTTCTCCATCGGAGGTCAGAAAATCCGTGAAGCGCGAGCGCATGTTTCCCGCCAGGTGTTTGATCAGAATTGCGATTGAGTTTGACTCAGGATCGAGGGTCATGAAAAGTTCTTCGTCCTTCAACTGAGTAATAGCGCCCTCAGCGAGACGTTTGTGCCCGCGAAACTGCCGGCGGGCTTCCTCCAAATAATGGGTGGGAAGGTCGACATTCATTTGGGATCTCCTGGAGAAATAATATGGAAGTTCGATCTCTTTAGCGATTCGAATCGAGCGCAGTGTACGGCAGCCCCACCGAACAGGCGTCGAGTTACATAACCCTGCAACACCGAATTATGTTGACAATGAAATTAATAGTCATCAATATCTTGTGGTGACACCGCCGCACCTACTATATTGGGCGGCAGTTGCGAACCTGGGTCCCCTGCAAGGGAGAAAAAATCGCTCACGGAGGAACTTCATGGCAACGAAAAAAAAGGCCGCCAAGAAAAAGAAGCACTAACTAGTGGTTCATTACCTCACACGAACGTTAAAGTTCAGAAAAAAGCCTCTCGAGAGAAGCACCTCTCCTGAGGTTTTTTGTTGATCCGGTACGACGGCATACAGGAAAACCCTGAATCCGAAAATCGGGGGTTGTTCGAAACGCCCGGTCATGCTAGAAACGCGATAGGGAGTGAGGCGAAATCTGCGATGTCGGCCACTTCTAGACCCCCGATGAGTTCCCGCAACAAAGCCGCGTCGAAGTCGGTTAAGACCGTCGATGTGGTAATTCCCGACAAACTTTATTTCAGGATCGGAGAAGTTGCTCACCTTTGCCGCCTGCCTGCTTACGTGCTTCGTTTCTGGGAAACAGAGTTCCCGCAACTACGGCCGGTAAAGGGCAGCACCGGACAGCGCATGTATCGACACAAAGATGTGGAGAACGTGCTGCGTATCAAAAAGCTTCTTTATGAAGAAGGTTTTACGATAGCTGGGGCACGTCAGCATCTGCGTGCAGAAAATAAGGTCGATAAGAAGCAGACTCCGTTGCCGTTCCCCGAACGGACTGCTCCGGACCTGAAGCAGATTCGTCAGGGGCTCCGCGAAATTCTGGCCATGCTTTCTCCACGGCAAAAACGCGCGTAGTTTGCGGGAACGTTCAGAACTGCCTCTCAATTTCAACTTATGTCACAAGCCACACGGAATCCATAGTCCGCATAGTGAAATTCTGGAGGAATGCTGGATCGCGCCGCGCAACGCGTAACTTTAATGTGGTGGCGCCATGAGCCGCCGCGAGAGGCACGACGTTGGCCAGTATCCGGGCCACGCGGATTCAGTTCAGGAGAGCTGGCATAGTAATCGGGCTGATACCAGTCGCTGCACCATTCGTGCACATTTGCGCAAATGTCATAAAGTCCGAACCCATTGGGTGAAGAACGTCGAACCGGCTCCGGACCAGTCTTCCACCGTTCCGCATAGTTCGGCAGTGATTCTGGAGGGTCGTCGCCCCAGGGGAAAAGTTTGGCCTCGATTCCGCCGCGAGCTGCCCGCTCCCACTCAGCTTCGGTCGGCAGACGATATTTGCGGCCGCTGATACCGCTGAGCCATTCGCAATATTTCACCGTCTCAAACCAGGAAACAGAAACCACAGGTTGTTCGGGATCATTAAACGTCGAATCACCCCAAAGTGGAGGGGCGTTTTCACCAGTCGCATTCAGAAAGCCAGCGTACTCGGTATTAGTAACCTGGCATGCACCTAAATAGAACGAATCGACCCAAACCCGATGCACCGGGAGTTCGTTCTCTTGGCCGGATTCCGACCCCATGGCGAACGTACCCGCGGGAACGAGCACGAGTTGCGGTTCTTGCCGCTGAACCTTCGCAAGCGGAATTTCTGTTTGGGAGCCACTCATTTATTGATGAGCCTAGCACAAGCTTCGCCCGCCGCTGGGCTAAGCGCAATGCGAGTTCGAGTTGCACCCAGCCGTCGCCCAGATTATAGTTTTTCGCGAGATCTCCCAGGGGAGTGTGTCAGCGTGAAGAAGCTCGAATTCAGCGTGAAACTCGAAGGCAAAGCAGGCAGTTCCGTCGCCTGGATGAATGCGCCTTTTGACGTTTTGCAGTCATTCGGGACTCGCGCCCGAGTGCCCGTGCGCGGCACCATCAACGGATTTCCCTTCCGCAACTCCCTTATGCCGATGGGCGGTTGTCACGGTATGGCCGTGAACAAGGCCATGCGTGATGGAGCGGGGATAAAAGCAGGCGACACTGTCAGCGTTGTCATGGAGCGCGATGACAGTGAGCGATCGGTAGAAGTACCGCCAGCACTGAAAAAGGAATTGGCCAAGAACAAGACCGCGCAGGCTAATTGGAGCGAGCTGTCATTTACAAATCAGAAAGAAATCGCACTTTCAATCAGCGGAGCTAAACAGGAAGACACGCGCGCGCGGCGGCTAGCAAAAGCTATGGACATTCTTAAGAACGGCAAAAAATGGAGCGGCTAGCTGCCCTGAACATACTGTCAGCCCGAACGAAACGTAGCTAGCGTCTCAACTGCCGCACTACTGCCGCGATATCGCTCTCTTGAAACAGCCGGATTGCGGCGATGCCCGCTGCGCCGTCCTCAATGCAGGCTGCAGCGTTTTCGAGCGTAACCCCACCGAGGGCGAGTACAGGAATCTTCTGGCTGCAAGCCGAACGCAGTTGGTCTAGGCCGGCAGCCTTCATTGCTGGGGAGTACTTTTTTTCAAACACCGGGGCGAAGATAGCGAAGTCAGCGCTTGCCGACGCAGCGCTAGCAACCTCAGCCACGGTGTGACAAGAAACACTTACCAGCGGGCGTGGAGAATTCCCTGCGCTAATCCAAATCTTCCGCACGTCCGACGGAGAAATGTCGTCAGATCGCAAGTGGACTCCGTCGGCGCCGCAGGCTATAGCAACATCGCTGCGCGAGTTGATCAACAGGCGGGTTGCTCGGTTGCAATAATTTTCGCGGACGGCCTGTATAGCGGCACAAGCCAGAACTTCAAGGTTGCGAGTAGAAAGATCTTTCTCGCGTAATTGAATCAGATCAACCCCGGCGCAAGATGCTTCGGCGATCTTCGCAAGAAGAGCGTGCTGACGCGCGCTCTCGTCACCTGGAAAACTCGTGCGATCGGTGATGTAGCAAAGAAGCAAGATTTACGGGTTGGTCTTCGCGATTTCTGGTACCCGCTCGCCTTCACTTTTAGATTTGGGTTCCGGTCCGAGATGGTATTTGGTCAGCCCATCGCGGAGGAATTCAAATCCCTCTTCTGGCGAGTCCACGATCTTGAAGAGTTCGAGATCTTCGGGCGAAATCGTTCCCGCATCCACCATAGTTTGGAAGTTAAAAAGCTTATTCCAATACTCGCTGCCATAAACCACTACGAGAATTTTTTTAGCCAGCTTCTGA
>DASYOD010000018.1:0-17845 GCA_036008085.1 Terriglobales bacterium | reverse complement strand
CGGTAAACTTCCATCGAATCGAGCGGCGGGAAAATGTATCCCGCGATCCTGCCGATCGCGACTGCTTCCCACGGACACACGATGAAATAGGCGAGGATCATCATCCAGCCGGTGGCAAAGCTTATAGATCGCGGGAAAACTTTGGCGGCATATGCGACCTCGCCCGCGGCGTCGGGGATCGCGCTAACCAGTTGGCCATACACATAACCGATGGGCAAAAGCAGCGCTCCGCCGATGGCGAAGCCAAGTATTCCGCCGAGGACGCCACCGCGCAGCAGCCAGTCATCCATCACGACCAGCCATCCCACGCCCACCATCGTTCCCCAACCGAGTGCGAAGTAATCCACCAGGCGGAGTTTTCGGGCAAGAGTGTTCACGAGGCGCGAATTATAAAGCATTGCGATAGCTGTAGTCGGGTTACCCTGATCGAGACTTATAGCGATGCCGTTTTTTGCGCGCAGGAGACCTTGATGCGTGTCCAATCATCGGCAGTCCCGCTTTCATTTGGACCGTACATAGTGCCCAGCCTGATTTCCGTCGGGCATGAAGTCACGGTCTTCGACCGCGGGCGAGCAGGAAAATGAATTGCCCGATCCATACGGTAAAATCCGGCTGCAATCACCCCGCACAGTACGACTGTGCTGCTGAAGACGCGGCCTTAGCAGGCCGCCGGATATCCGGGCTTGCGTGTTAGTATCAAATTCAAAGCCTGATGAACCTGCAGCACGTTGACATGTTGTTTCAGCTGATCGTGTTTTTGTTCGCGATCAGCATCCATGAATCGGCGCACGCCTGGATGGCGAGCCGCCGCGGCGATCCGACTGCGCGGATGCTGGGCCGGGTCACGCTTAATCCTATTAAGCATATTGATCCCGTGGGCACAGTCTTACTGCCCGTCATCGCGATGCTGACACATCTGCCTGTGATTGGTTGGGCTAAACCTACTCCGGTCGATCCGCGAAATTTCAAGAACCCGGTGCTCGATGACATCCTCACTTCCATCGTTGGACCGATCAGTAATTTCCTGGTGGCATTGGTCGCAGTGTTGGCTTTGATTTTTGTTGCGCTGAGCTCGCCGCTAGGGGCAAGCATTGTCCATCTCATTCCTCTCGTATATCCCAGTCATTTGGCCATGCTCGCCAATCAGACCGATTCGTTTCTTATGCCGATCAGTGTGTTCTTCTACGAATTGATGGTGATCAATGTTATTCTCGGTGTCTTCAATCTGATTCCGGTTCCCCCGCTTGACGGCAGCCACGTGCTACGCCACTTTCTGTCTCCTGGTGTGCTGCGGGTTTATGACACGGTCGGAATGTTCGCTCTTATGGCCCTAGTATTTTTAGGAGGCGGAATCTTGGGCAGGCTGATCTTTCCCGTGATTGGTATTTTTAACTCCATTCTTTTGAGAATCTGATGGCATCTGGGTCCAAGCAAGGCAAGCGCGTGCTCAGCGGGATGCGTCCGACCGGCAAATTGCACTTAGGCAATTATGTTGGCGCACTGCAGAACTGGGTGGTTATGCAGGATCAGTACGAGTGTTATTTTTGCGTCGTTGACTGGCACGCGCTCACCACCGATTACGCCGACACGTCGCGCGTGAAGGAAAACTCGATCGAAGTTCTGTTCGACTGGCTCGCCGCAGGCCTCGACCCTGAGCGCTGCACCATGTTCATGCAGTCGCACGTACCGCAGCACGCAGAGTTGCATCTTCTGTTTTCCATGATTACGCCGCTAGCCTGGCTGGAACGCGTGCCTTCTTATAAAGAACAGCAGGCGAATCTAACCGAGAAGGATCTCAACACGTACGGTTTTCTCGGATATCCTTTGCTGCAGGCGGCGGACATTCTTGTCTACAAAGGCAACTTCGTTCCTGTGGGCGAAGATCAGGTGCCGCACGTCGAATTGACTCGCGAGATCGCGCGCCGTTTCAACATGTTTTACAAACTCGATGGCTCAGCGGTTTTCCCCGAGCCGCAGCCGTTGCTCACTCGCACCCCGAAGTTGCCGGGAACGGATGGCCGCAAGATGTCGAAATCGTACGGAAATACGATTATGATGGCCGACCCTGAGCCGGTGGTGCGGCAGAAACTGAAGACCATGGTCACGGATCCGGCCCGTGTTAGGCGCAGCGATCCGGGGAATCCTGATGTTTGCCCAGTCGGCGACCTCCACAAAATTTTCAGCGACAAGGCTACTATCGCCAAAGTGTACGAAGGCTGCCGCTCGGCCAGTATCGGCTGCATTGAGTGCAAAAGTTGGGTAGCGGATGCGCTAGTTAACATCTTGAATCCCATGCAGGAGCGGCGTAAGAAATATGAGGAGAATCCGCGGCTGGCGTGGGATATTCTGGAAGCGGGCTCGGCGCGGGCAAGGCAGGTTGCCGAGGCTACCATGACCGAGGTACGCGAGGCTATGGGGATTTCGCTGGAATACGAACCCTAGCGGATTCCTTGGACTTCGAAGTAGAAAAATGGGCGAAGAAACAAAGAGCATTTTCGACGGAACTGCAGCGTTGGATCTCGGCCCCACGCTGGTGGAAAGCGCTGCTCCACGCGAAGAATCAAAATCCAGAAATGAAGAAAGTGATTTTCCCTTTGCCGTTAGCGTGGCCGACGTCTACGAAGGGCCGCTCGACTTGCTGCTCCACTTGATCCGCAAGCAGGATATTGACATCTACGATATCCCTATTGGAAAAATCACTGCGCAGTATTTGGCGTACGTGGAAAAACTGCGCGAGTTGGATGTGAACGTGGCTGCTGAGTTCATCTACATGGCCGCGGTTCTGATTCACATCAAGTCGAAAATGCTACTGCCACGGGATCCTGCTGCGGCGTCGGACGCACAAGATGATCCGCGTGCTGAATTGGTTAATCGGCTGATCGAGCACGAGAAGTTTAAATCTGCTGCGCAGATGCTTTTGCAGAAACAGCAGGTCGAAGATGCAGTCTGTTCAAACCCAGCGTTGAAAGAGTTTCGCGATGCCGAGGGCACAGAGCCGGAAATGGCGGCTGACGTCATTGATCTGGTGAGAACATTCCAGCAAATCATCGATCGAATGCGTAACCGGCCCATGATTCAGGTAGACGAGGAAGCCGTCACGGTCGGGCAGATGATCGAGTATTTGCGGCGGCGTTTGTCGATGGAAGACCGGCCGATTCGGTTGAAGCAAATGTTGCGCAACGTCGAGTCAAGGCAAGCACTGGTTTGCATGTTTCTGGCCTTGCTCGAAATGGTGCGACTGCAAGCCATCCAATTGCGGCAGGACCGCTTGTTCGGCGAAATTCTGCTGCGCAAGCATGTCGGATTCGAAGCGGTCATGGCGGAACAGGCCGCGGTACGCGACGATTGGCGGTAACAGCACCAGGAAGTCAGGAGCCCATGAGCCTTAAGGCCAAACTCGAAGCCATTATTTACGCGGCGGAAAATCCGGTGACGTTGGATCAACTAATCGAACTGGTCAAGGAATCGGTGATCAGCGAAGGCGCTGCAGACGGCACGGAAGTCAAGTCGCGCGTGCGCCTCGCGCTGGAGCAACTGATTGCCGACTACTATGCTCCAGATCATGGCATCGAAATTCGACAAGTCGCAGGCGGATATCGAATGTCGACCAAACCAGAACATCACGACATCGTGCGCGCCTTTGCCAAGAGCCTGAAACCCCCGATACGCCTTTCGCTGCCGGCGCTCGAGACGCTGGCGGTAATCGCGTACAAGCAACCTGTGACCGTGCCCGAGATCAGCGAAATTCGCTGCGTGGATTCGAACGGAGTGATTGCGACTTTGCTCGATCGTAAATTGATCACGACTGGCGGCCGCAAGGCAGTAATTGGCAGGCCTATTCTCTACAAGACCACGAAAGAATTCCTGATGCGTTTTGGGTTGAGAGACATTGGCGAATTGCCCAGCATGGAGGAATTCGAGAAGCTAGTCGCAGAATCCTTCCAGAGCGATTTGCTTCCGGCTGACAGCACACAAGTTGAAGCTTCGCAGAATGCGGTTGCCGGCGAAAGCGCGTTGCCGATCCCGGATTCCGCAGAGGTTGAAAACCAGGACTCAGTCCTTGCCACGGTAGAAAACGAACGCTCTGATGAGAGCGATTCGGCCGCTTGAAGCGCGATTCATCCAGCCAGATATTTAGATCGTAAAGCCCTATGCCCGCTGAACGTTTACAGAAAATTATTGCAGCCGCTGGAATTGCCTCTCGCCGCAAAGCTGAGGAACTAATTACTGGCGGACTGGTTTCCGTAAACGGACAGATCGTCACCGAACTCGGCACTAAGGCGGATCGCGAACACGATCACATTCGGGTGAACGGAAAGCTTCTGCACGGCGCGGAACGGCACGTTTACCTGTTGATGAATAAGCCCAAAGGATACGTCACTACGCTGCGCGACCCTGAAGGGCGGCCTACGGTCATGGATTTGCTTCGCGGGGTGGGTGCTCGAGTTTATCCGGTCGGGCGGCTCGATTATGCCAGCGAAGGGTTACTCCTGCTTACCAACGACGGCGAATTAGCCAATCGTATGATGAAAGCCGCGTCTCATATTCCTAAAACTTACATGGTGAAGGTCGCGGGCAATCCGACTGGCGAAGGCTTGGGCCGCTTGCGCGAAGGCATCTCCATCCCCACCGATCGCGGTAAGCGGGTGAGAACGGCTCCCGCCAAGATTCGCGTCATTCGCGAATCGGCGAATCCCTGGTACGAAGTTACGCTCATTGAGGGCAAGAATCGACAGATCCGGCGGATGTTCGAAGAGATCGGACATCATGTGGAAAAAATTAAGCGAGTGCGTTACGGCCCGATTGAACTAGATGTGCATCCCGGCAAATTCCGCAAGCTGACGATCGAGGAAGTAACAAAATTGAAGTCGCTCGCTAAATAAGTGTAGGCGCGGGCATCCGCGCCCGTGCTCCTATTTCAATTAAGAAATCCCTGACGTTCTTGTTGTCCCTGCACGGATAATGACGCCCGCGCCCACACTTAGGTGACAGTTTTCCAACTCCATGTAAAGATTAGGTAGCCCAAAGATGAGCGATTATAGCCAGCTTGTGCCCGAACACGTTCGGAACCTGGGAGGGTACACGCCGGGCAAATCACTGCGCCAGGCGCAACAGGAGAGCCGCGTGAACTGCATCAAGATGGCCTCGAATGAGAATCCGTTTGGGCCCTCGCCACTGGCCGTGAAGGCCATGCAGTCGGTGATCTCCGAAAGCAATTTCTATCCCGACAACGATGCTGGCGAGTTGCGTCAGCGATTAGCCGATCACCATAAACTTCAGCCAGAGCAAATTGTGCCCACCGCGGGATCCACCGCACTGCTTGGCATCATTGCTCGAACTTTGCTCTCGCCGGGGCTTAACGCGATCACGAGTGAGCGTTCCTTCATCGTTTATCCAATTGCCACGCAAGCCGCCGGCGGACAGCTTATCCGAGTTCCAACGCTGGACGATGGATTTGACTTGAATATGATTGCCGCTGCCATCGATCCGCACACGCGCATCATTTACATTTCCAATCCCAACAACCCCACCGGCACGCTGCTCTGCGCGGCAGAACTCGATCGCTTTATCGATCGGATGCCGGAGCACGTCATCGTCATTCTCGACGAAGCGTATTACGATTTTGCGCAAGACTTCGCCGCAGTTCGTAGCGTGGATTATTCACATGCCCTCGATTATGTGAAGCAAGGACGCAGAGTGGTTGTGCTACGCACGTTTTCGAAAGTGCATGGGTTGGCGGGAGTCCGCGTCGGGTACGGCATTGGGCCTTCCGAATTGATGTCCTATTTCGCACGCATGCGCACTACGTTTTCTGTTTCCGCCGTGGCGCAGGCGGGTGCCATGGCGGCACTTGAAGACCAGGCGCACATTCGCAAAACAATTCGAAATAACTCGGAGCAGGCCGAACGGCTAATAGCAAAGATGACCGACCTGGGCTACCGTCCGGTTCCGACGTGGGCAAATTTTATTTATTGCGATCTGGGTGACGATGCAGCCGCAGTTGCCACGCGATTGCAAGCTGAGGGCGTAATTGTGCGTCCATTAGGTCCGTGGGGCGCACCCAGCGCGATTCGGATAACCATCGGCATACCGGAGCAGAACGACATTTTCTTGAATGCGTTCAGGAAAGTAATGGAACGGGCCTCGGTGAGATAGACTGGAACGTAAACAAGCTTTAGCTGTTAGCTCTTGGCCTTAGCTAAAAGCCATGGGCTTCTACCTCTGGCACTTCGGACAATAGTGGCTGCTGCGACCGCCGATTACGATCCGCTTAATCGGAGTCTTACACACCAGGCACGGCTCGTTCTCCCGCCCGTAGACGCGATGCTGCAATTGAAAGAATCCCTCGTCTCCGTCGGCATCCACATAGTTGGAGATTGAGGAACCGCCCGCCGAAATAGCTTCCTTAAGCACTTCTTGAATGGCGGCATAAAGCCCTAACAATTCTTTGCGAGTAAGCGACGCGGCTCTGCGACGCGGTCGAATTCCGGAGCGAAACAACGACTCATCCGCATAAATATTTCCTACGCCGCTTAGAAGCTTCTGATTGAGCAATGCACTTTTAATTGGAGTCTTCCGCCCGCGAAACAACTCGACGAAGCGATCGAATTCGACTTCGAGTGGTTCGTAGCCGGCGGCCGCGAATCCCTGTGTCACGCTCAACCGGCCGAAGCGGCGTGGGTCGACAAACCTCAGTTCCCTGCCTGAAGCGAGGCGCGCAACGGCGTGCGTATGTTTTTCGAGCGCGTCGTCGGATTTGCAAACCAGCATTCGGCCGGTCATGCCCAGATGCACGATCCATTGAGCCGTGACAGCCGGAGTCGTCGGCTGTTCCTTTTTCGAAGATTGTCGGCTGGATTTCTTCCTGACGAGCGAGGTCGCCCGCCCTCCATTTTGCAAATCGAAGACGATGTGTTTCCCTACACGACGGACGCCGGCAATTCGCTTGGATTCGAGAGTGGCAACAATTTCAGAGGCCGCCGATTTTAACGGTTCCGGCTTGGATCCCAGCCAAACGGACTCAATTACGTCGCCAGTAACTCGGGTGGCCAAGCCGCGTGCAATGGTTTCGACTTCGGGAAGTTCTGGCATGAGGTTTAGTTTACAGGCTCAAGGCAGGCTGCAGGCTTCGGGCTTTAGGAAAAGCCAGAACTTAAAGGCGCACATTCGGGTTCAAGAAACTGAGACCTGATGCCTGTCGCCTGATGCGCGCCCGATTGCCATCTCTTGCCAGCCGGGGTTATCATTACAAGTACACCTCTGCTCCGCTTTTATCCTTTAATTCAGCGCTTCGATTCTGCATCGGGGGCGACGAGTGTGTGCGACCCCGCAATCGCGGCTGGGCAGCCGCACATTTCAAGTTTCAGGAGTTTGCCGTTGAAGAAGGGAAAAGCTGCGGTCATCGTAGGCGCGCAATGGGGCGACGAGGGCAAAGGCAAAATTGTCGATGTGCTCTCGCAGGATTTTTCTATCGTGGCGCGATATGCGGGCGGACACAACGCCGGCCACACGGTCATCATCAACGGCAAGAAGTTCGTCCTCCAACTGGTGCCATGCGGAGTGCTGCGCCCGGGCTGCCGCAGCGTTATCGGCAACGGAGTCGTGCTCGATCCCATGGCGTTCCTCAAAGAAGTTGCCGCTCTTCGGGAAACAGGCGTGAAGGTCGATGGCAGTTTGTTTGTCAGCAATCGCGCTCATGTCATTTTGCCCTATCACCGCTTGATCGAGTTGGCCTCGGAGAACGCGCCGGGACGGGTGAAAATCGGCACAACTTCCCGCGGCATCGGTCCGACCTATGAAGACAAGATGGGACGCCGAGGGCTGCGCGTAGCCGATCTGCTCGACCTGCAACTGCTGAAGACCCACATTCAAAACGCGTGCCACGAAAAAAATATGATCGCGCACGCACTGTTTAATTCCGAACCGCTTGATGCCGACAAGATGTACGAAGAGTACGCTGAAGCGTCGGGGAAGATCGCTCCATTCGTGTGTGACACCGCTGCGCTATTGAATAAAGCTTTAGCCAGCGGCGACTCGATCGTATTCGAGGGAGCGCAGGGCACCATGCTCGATATCGATCACGGTACGTATCCATTTGTCACTTCTTCGAGCGCCACTTCGGGAGGAGCGGTCACAGGTAGCGGCGTAGCTCCCACGGCGATTGACACAGTCATAGGCGTAACCAAGGCGTACTGCACGCGAGTTGGCGGCGGACCCTTTCCCACTGAGGCCCAGGATGCAAACGGAAATATGCTGCGTAACCGAGGCAACGAATTCGGAGCGGTAACTGGACGGCCCCGCCGCTGTGGCTGGATTGATTTGCCACTCTTGCGGTACGCTGGCATGATTAATGGCATCTCCTGGCTGGTGGTAACCAAGCTCGACGTGTTGGATGAATTGGCGGAAATTCCGGTGTGCGTTGGATATAAAATCAACGGCAAAGAAACCGATGAAGCGCCCGCGCAGGATAGTGGCTATGCTCAGATTGAATGCACCTATCGTAAAATGCCAGGCTGGCGCACTGCGACGCAGGGAATTACGAAATTGGAGAAACTGCCGAAAGCGGCGCGCGAATATCTGGCCTTCATCGAAAAGGAAAGCGGGGCGCGCATCGGAATGGTTTCGACCGGACCTGGTCGAGAAGAAACTATCTTCGTCGATGAGTTCGCGGCGAAACTTGGCGAATTGACAGGATCGAAAACCCGGGCGCAGGCAAAAATCTAAGAACGGAGCTGGCAATGGTCGTTCTGGTTGTTACGTGGATGGCAAAGGTGGGTCGCGAAGCCGATGTTATCGGCGTCTTCTCCAAACTAACCGAAGAATCCCGCAAGGAGCCCGGATGCGTGGTGTACCAGGTGCATCGCCATAAGACCGAGCCGCGGCGATTTTTTATCTACGAACAGTACAAGGATGATGCTGCGCTCGAAGCCCATCGCGCCGCACCGCATTTTCTGCAGTACGCGAAAAAAGAGCTGCCCAAGTTAGGCGAGCGCATTGAGGGTCAGTTGTACGAACCGCTGGGATGAGGCGCCCCTGCGATGTTTGAAAAGGACGCAGTGGAGATCGCGAAGCTTCGGTTCAACATACTGAACGCGATGATGGATGACTCCGAGGACATTGAACAGGTCTATCTAGCTGCGAACGAGAGCCGCTTTGAAACAGGAACTCAACCTCAGTTCCCTCTGCGCGAGATTATCGACGAAATGAAACTCATGCTTGAGGAAGGCTTCATCAAACCCGATTTCTCAAACGACGAAAAATTAGCCCCGCTCGGTGCGGTTAGCCTTTCAGAGTTTCATCACTCTTTCAGAGTTTCATCACTACTGGTTCGGGCCCACCCAAAAGGGCAAGGAAGTCTGGGCAGCCGGTCCTAAGGCTGAGTTAGCTTAGTCACTTTCCTTTGTCCGCCATCAACACTCCGCCTGAGGCGTAACTCTCCTTCGATACTTCATGGAATGTCACCACTACGGCTTCGCGGTGTGCGCCTGCTTCTTCGACCATGGCATCCGTGATGCGCTTTGCGAGTTTGCGTTTCTGATCTGCGGTACGACCGGTCAACATCGTGATTTGCACTAGAGGCATAACGCTATTTCTGGCTACAAAACCGAGATCCTTCACTCGTTCAGGATGACAATGTGCGATATGCGCACATGCCGTCATTTGGCCAGTTCGTATCCGGCAAAAAAATAGCTCAACTCGAAGCGAGCCGTGTCATCGGCGTCCGAACCGTGGATGGCGTTGTGTTCGATATCGCTCGCCCACTTCTTGCGGATCGTCCCTTCCTCGGCATTGGCGGGATTGGTGGCGCCCATAAGCTTGCGCAAATCGGCGATGGCATTCTCTTTCTCCAGCGCCAAAACTACGATTGGGCCGCTCGACATGAAATCAGTTAATGAACGGAAAAACGGACGCGCGGCATGGACGGCGTAAAACTGCTCCGCCTGATGTTTCGAAATCTCGAGCATCTTCATGGCTAGTATCCGGAAACCGTTTTTCTCGAACTGCTCGATGATGTCGCCTACCGCGTTCTTGGCAACTGCGTCCGGCTTGATGATGGTAAAAGTGCGTTGCAGAGTCTTCATAGTTTAGTCGTTCGTCCTCGGTCGTTCGTCTTTGGTCTAAGCTTTCGCCGTAACTCCCATCGCGGCCACAACAGTGTCCCCAATATCGGCGGGCGATTTGGCGACGCGAATGCCCGCAGCTTCCATGGCCTTAATCTTTTCGGAGGCAGTTCCCTTTCCGCCGGAGATGATGGCGCCCGCATGGCCCATGCGACGTCCGGGAGGCGCGGTTTGGCCGGCGATGAATCCAACCACCGGCTTTTTCATCCGCGACTTCACATATTCCGCCGCGGTTTCCTCGGCGTTGCCGCCGATTTCGCCGATCATTACCACAATCTCAGTTTGCGGATCTTTGTTGAACAGTTCGAGCGCATCTAGAAAGTTGGTACCAATTATTGGATCGCCGCCGATCCCGATCGCGGTCGACTGCCCTATACCGCGCGTAGTGAGCTGATATACGGCTTCGTACGTTAAAGTGCCCGAGCGAGAAACGATTCCCACCGAGCCTTCCAAATGAATCCGAGCCGGCATGATTCCGATTTTGCATTTGCCGGGAGAAATGATCCCCGGGCAATTGGGCCCGATCAGCCGGGATCGCCGGTTCTGTAAATACTCCCAGGCGCGCACCATATCAAGCGTAGGGATACCTTCGGTAATGCAGACGATCAGTTCTATCTCAGCGTCTGCGGCCTCCATGATTGCGTCGGCTGCGAACGGCGGCGGCACGAAAATCATCGAGGCATCGGCGCCGGTTTTGTCGACTGCTTCCTGCATGGTGTTGAATATCGGCCACCCTTCGTGGATGGTGCCGCCTTTGCCGGGCGTTACTCCGCCGACGATCTTGGTTCCGTACTCCGCGCAAGCCTTGGCATGAAATGTTCCTTCACGCCCAGTCAGGCCTTGCACGATGACTCGTGTCGATTTATCTACCAGAATGCTCATAAATTCTTCCTGGTTTCTTCGTTGCGCCGGCATCTTGCCAGCTGTTGCGCCGAAGGCGAGACGCCTTCGCGACGGCCGTCGCTACAATTACTTTGCCGCAGCGACCACCTTTTCGGCTGCGTCTTTCATGGTTTCAGCCACGATAAAATTCAATCCTGATTGCTTGAGGATCTCCCGTCCGGCTTCGACGTTGGTGCCTTCCAGCCGCAGCACGATGGGCAATTGAATGTGGGTCTTTTGCGCCGCCTCTACGACTCCTGTGGCAAGCGTGTCGACGCGTAAAATCCCTCCGAAAATATTGATGAGCACGGCCTTCACGTTTTTGTCACTGAGCAGAATTTCGAAAGCATGGGTCACCTGCTCCGCATTGGCTCCGCCGCCTACATCAAGGAAATTCGCTGGCATTCCGCCGGCGTACTTGATGATGTCCATGGTCGCCATAGCCAAACCTGCGCCATTCACCATGCAGCCCACGTTTCCGTCGAGTTTGATGTAATTGAGGCTGTACTTTGAAGCCTCGACTTCGAGTGGGTCTTCCTCTGTAACGTCGCGAAGTTCGCGTAGATCGGGATGCCGGAACAGTGCGTTGTCGTCGAAATTCATTTTCGCGTCCAAGGCAAACAGCCGGCCATCGCTGCAACTGACGAAGGGATTAATTTCCATCAGTGACGAATCCGTCTCTTGAAAGGCGCGAAAAAGTCCCGTCATCAAGCGCACGGCTTCATTAATCTGGGAAGGTTTCAGCCCCAGTTTAAATGCCAGTTTGCGAGCCTGAAAGGCCTCCAAACCCATCCCTGGCTCGATGTACTCTTTGAGGATGGCGTCCGGATTTTCCGCCGCGACTTGTTCAATTTCCATGCCCCCGGCGGCAGAAGCCATGAAAACTGGCTTGGCTTCAACGCGATCGATGACGATCCCCAGATAAAGTTCTTTCTCGATGGGCAAAGTTTCTTCGATGAGCAAACGGCGCACCACGCGGCCTTCGCGGCCGGTCTGATGCGTCACCAGCGTCATCCCGAGAATCTTGGAACCAAGTTCAGCGGCTTCTTCCACCGATTTTGCGATCTTGACGCCGCCGCCCTTGCCGCGGCCTCCGGCGTGGATTTGAGCCTTCACCACAACCCCGCTTGCGCCAGCATCGAACAATTTCCTGGCAGCTGCTTCAACTTGTTCGCGGGTCTCAGCCATTTCGCCGCGCGGCACCGCGACTCCATACTTCTTCAGGATTGCCTTAGCCTGATACTCATGAATTTTCATAACATTCCAGATTCACTATGATGGGCAGGACGTGCTTGCAGCTTACAACCGCGGCAGCAAACACTTGATTCTATAGAACGCTCGCTCATTGGGCAAACGCCCGCATGAAGAACAAGGCGCTACAGTTTCATTTTGGAGCATAGTGTTTTGCCTGCGCTCATGCTTCCACGATGCTACTCTGGTCCCTCGATGATGACGATAACGATTATCGACGCGCTCCATCGCATTGCCAATCACCGCCAATCGCTCTCCCGTGAAGAGGCACGTGTCGTTATGGCGGCAGTGCTGGGGGGCAAGTGCACCGACACTCAAATTGCCGCCCTGCTGGTCGCGTTGCACATGAAGGGCGAGACCGTCGAAGAGATTGTTGGTTTCGCGGAAGCCATCCGCGCCGCAGCGGCCTCGCTTGGCCTCTCGCCAGATCGCGCTCTGGACGTCAGCGGAACTGGCCGCGACGCCCTGGTGGATACCTGCGGCACGGGCGGCGATGCCAGCGGTACCTTCAACATTTCGACTGCGACGGCGCTTGTAGTTGCGGGCGCCGGCGTGCGTGTAGCCAAGCATGGGAACCGCAGCGTGACCTCAAAGTGCGGTTCGGCTGACGTCATGGAGGCGCTTGGGGTACGCATCAATTTGCCGCCGGCGCGGCTCGCTGCTTGCCTCGAAGAAGTCGGCATCGCATTTCTTTTTGCCCCCGCGATGCATTCGGCGATGCAGCACGTGCAATCCGCCCGCCGCCAACTTCGTTTGCGCACGGTTTTTAATTTGCTGGGACCACTGACGAATCCGGCGCATGCTTCAGCGCAGGTGGTCGGAGTATATTCCGCCGCGCTGGTGGAAACATTGGCGGAAGCGCTTAGTATGCTGGGATTGCACCGGGCTCTGGTTGTGCATGGACTGGATGGTTTGGACGAAATTACCATCACCGGCCCTACACGCATTGCAGAAGTACGCTCGGGGACGCTCCGCACTTACGAAGTCACGCCCGAAGAGTTTGGAATGCCGCGAGGCACGCTCGATGATATTTCCGGCGGCGACGCGGCGGCTAATGCCGCGATTATTGCCGAGGTCCTCGCAGGCAAGAAATCGTCGCGGCGCGACGTCGTCTTGCTCAATGCCGCCGCTGCGTTGGTCGCTGCCGGCGAAGCTGACCATTTGGCAGATGCGCTTCCGTTGGCATCGAACTCAATTGATTCAGGTGCAGCGGCCCGAAAACTGCAAGGGCTGGTGGAATTCACAAATGTCGCAGAGTAATTACTACGAGGCTTGCTTTTTCAAACGCTCAATCTGCGCGAGATGATTCTCACCATGGGTTCTCATCTTTTCAACATACTCGCCAACCGTGACGTCGTGCTTTAGTTCGGGATGGTAGGCAGACTTCTGGAGATCTTCAGTTTTCAGGCGGCGCAACAATCGCAGATTGTGATGTCGGTTCAATCCATACAGCGCAACCAGCTCAGGAGCGGGCGTCTGCATGTAACCGAGATTCCGCGCCCACGCATCCTGATCCATGGGTGCAATTACAGGTTTGTTGTCTCCGAGCATTTGCCGAAAACGGTGCGCGAACACGATTTCAATGTCTGCCAGATGGCCGAGAACCTCGAGAATGCTCCACTTTTCTGGCGATGGTTTATAGCGCAACGTTCCCTCGGGTAAGCCTGAAACCGCCATTGCAATCTGTTTGGGATTTTGCTCGGCTGCGTCGAGGTGTTTTTTGAGTTCAGCCTCTGTCATGGAACGCTCATCATTGCTGAATTGTTAGAGTCTACGACGCGGCGCGAATCTCGCCCTTGCTTTGATCCGCGCGGAAGCGCAGCAGGGCCGCAATATTTCCTGCGCGATCAAACTCAGGGTCATCTTTCACGTAAAGCAATTCGATGTCGCGCTGGATGGCCGCCGGAATGATCGCTTCGGTCACGTCTTCGATCTCACGAGTTTCGTGGCCGCATACCGGACACTCGCGCACCATGCGTGGGTCGAAATGACCGCAGTTTGTGCACTCGACCGCAAGATGCGAAAACTTGTCCCCGATCAGCAGCGTTTGCACTTCTCCCAGTTCCAGGGAGCGTAGAACACGACGCAAACCGGTCACGCCGCGGGCATTGCTCTTGGCCTGGCTGATGGCTTCGTGCGCAAGGTCCTTGCGGCGTAGATCGATTGACTCACGCAAAATGCGCGCAGCTTCTTCGCGTATTTGATCATTGGTAATGCGATTGAGATCGGCAGAGAAGTGACCGAGCAAAACTTTCTTCACGTACGGATGCAGTTGTGCTTCCAGTTCGTGCCAGCTGGTTTCGTGGCATCCGATAATCAGTTTCTCATACAAGCCTTTTTCCAGAGTTGCACTTAAGTGCTCGGCTATATCCCTGAAGTGATGCAAGGCTTCGTCCTCAATGCGGCGCTGGGCGTGGCCTCCATCGTATCCTGCGAAACCATCGCTGCGGCCCGGGCGCGCTGGGAGGGTGCGGAACATTCCTTCCCGCTCTTTCAGTTCATCTACACGGAGATCGAAGAACCGTGCTTTGTGGCGGTCTACAAGCACTACGCACAGTCGAGGCTGCGCGCCCAGCAGCATCGCCAACGGCTTTAAATGGAACTGCCGGTTGACGAAAAGCTGTGTACCAGGCAAATGGGAAGGCAGATCGAATTCGCGCCAGAAATTGCGGCTGCCGCATGCGAACACCGCTCGTGCGCGGGCTTGATTGCCGTGCAGGTTCTCCGCAAGTTCGAGTATGCGGTTCAAGTCCGCACGAGTGCTTCCGTTCTTGCTGTTCTTCTCCGCCTCGCGCAGGGCTTTGCGAACCAGATCTTTAGCGAGAATCGTCTCTTCGCGGTGAGATTTGTTTTGTGGAGTATGCGGTTCGAAATAGAAACTGAGGGCACAGCCTTCATCACTATTGGTACGGAACTGAGCTAGCTCACGGATCTCTTCGCGGGTAATCATCACAACGTCTCCTAAGCGCAACGACTCTAAGCTTTCGCTGACACCAATCGTACCGGCTTCGTCTGAAGGCGGTTGGCGAGCGGGGCCAGATGCCGCAAATGCTCTCGCGCCTGTTCGATGGAAGATCGCACCTCGTCCGGTTTTCGCTCGGTAATAATGCCGATTTCATCGAGCGAAAATCCTTCCAAAGCGTGCAGGATAAAAGCTTCGCGATCAGCGCGGTTTGCGTTCCCCAGAGCAAACTGCACCAGCGTAATCATTTCGTCGGATGATGCGATATCTTCTGGCGTAGACATGCGCCGGTCGGCAATTACATTTTCTCCAGTCAGAGTTTCGTCTGGTTGGTGGAACTGTAGTTCGGGTTCGTCGCTGGCGCGAACGTTCGGGCGGCGCGCAGAATCCTCCAGATGAACCGACTGCAGGCTCTCCGGGCTACGGGCAGAAAGATCATCGATGACGCGCAGCGCCAACCGGTATAGCCAAGGCTCCAACGCGACACTTTCCGGCTTCTCACTGCCATTGGTTCCATCGGTCAATGCGCGAGCAATGGCTTCGTCGATGACTTCATCTTTGCTGACGAAATCTACAGTGATCTCCTCCGCCGTCTCGCGGAAATAAAGTTCGCGCTCAACGAAACGTTCGAGCCGTCCCAGACTTGCGTTCACATACGAGCGAATGTCATCGGACGAAGCCATTGGCACGTGTACGGCGGCAACAGTATCTTCGAAAGCAACCTGCGACGGGGGCCGGAAATCCGCTACCCTACGGCGCTGCCACTTACGCGAATTGCGCAACAAATCTTTATGTTTGCTGATCTGCTGCAACAAATCGTCGAACGCTGCTTTCACGGCGGATGGGGCATTCGCAGCAGATTTCTGCGCCGTCATCTGCCCCGAGGGCAGACGCAGGTTCAGGGATACCGTTATTCCCTCGCGCGCAGAACTCTGTTCCACCACTCCGCGCAGATGCACCAATTCCGGACGGAATACCTGCAACCGCTTCCGCAACTTCTCCACCAGGTGGTTGATTTCTTTTTCAATGTCGGGAGTTTTACGGTCTTTATAGCTGATATGAACATTCATTATCAGGCCTCGGATCACGGAAGAGATTCCGCGAAGAGTTCCGGTTCCTTACAAGCCGATTCTACACCCGTGTCTTAGGCAAGAAACACAATTTGCACAGCTAAAAAGTTATTGAGTTTCTTAGGGAGTCTCACAGCGATACAGAGAAACCTGTATGCGCAACGAGAAAGACCGGAGGCGAGTTCTATGCAACAGGTGCAGCCCTCCGAGATTCTAATTGAAGGGTTACAGGTGAGCTAATCATATGAAGTCGTTCATATTATTTTTTCTGTTATTTCTTTTCACGCTCGCAGAGGCTGCTTGCGGCGGCGGTTCGGCGACTGCGGGAAGTGGAACTCCTCCTACCAGCGGAACCAGCACCGTCCCTGCATTTGCACATGTCTTTATAGTGGTGGAAGAAAACCATAGCTACGGCGACGTAATCGGGAACACGAGCATGCCTTACTTCAATAGCCTCGCGACTTCCTATGGGCTGGCTACTCAGTATTACGCCGACGCGCATCCTTCTCTTCCCAATTACTTCGAATTAACGGCTGGAGAAGGACTCTCAATTACAGGCCTGCAAGGCGACAATTTTCCTGGCCCAGTTTCACAAGACAACATTGTCCGAGCATTGACGGCGGCCGGCAAGACGTGGAAAAGCTATGCTGAGTCGCTGCCTGCGATTGGGTATATTGGGGTCGACACCGGCGAATATGCTAAACGCCATAATCCGTTCGCCTATTTTTCAGACGTGATCAATAGCCCCACGCAAGCTGGCAACATCGTGCCCTTCAGTCAACTAGCCACCGACATCGCCAACAATGCCGTTCCTGACTATGCATTTATCGTGCCCAATCTCAATGATGACGCGCACGATTGCCCTTCAGGTTTGTCGACGTGCACTGATGTGCAAAAGCTCGCGGCGGCAGATCAGTGGCTGCAAACCAACATCGACCCGGTAATCAAGAGCTCAGCTTTCCAGGATGCGGTGATGGTGATTGTGTTCGATGAAGGCGATATTACAGATCTCACTAATGGGGGCGGCCATGTTCCGGCAATCATCGTGAGTTCAAAGAGCAAGGTGGGCTATCAATCGACGACTGTTTACCAGCATCAGAGCACGCTGTGCTTGAGTCTGAAAGCACTTGGCGTGACTGATCTCCCAGGAGATGCCGCAACCGCGCCTGACATGGGAGAATTTTTTCAGTAGCTCGGCGAAAGCTTATACCGCAACTGTAACGGATGTTTCCGTACGAACTACAGGACGATATAGAGTGTCGCGCTCAATGGGTTCGCGTCCGGCTTCGCGGATCAGGCGTACCAGTTCTTCGCGGCGCATTCCTTGCGGGGTGGTCGCGCCGGCATCGTGATAAATCTTTTCTTCAATGACGGTGCCATCAATGTCATCGGCGCCAAAGCGCAACGCGATCTGCGCAATCTTCGCGGTCATCATTTGCCAGTACGCTTTGATGTGCGGGAAATTGTCGAGCACGAGGCGGCTTACGGCAATCTGCTTGATGTCGAGCATGCCGCTGGTTTTGGGCAAATGCTGCAGAGGAGTGTTGTCGGGATGAAAA
>DASYOD010000017.1:0-11479 GCA_036008085.1 Terriglobales bacterium | reverse complement strand
AAGTTCCTGCTCGAGCGAAACCGATTTAGTGGCGGTGGTCATAAAGGTCTCCAATAGGGGCAACTTGATGATGGCACATTTAAGAAAGCAATTCGATGGCAGTCATCGAAAAATTCGATAGCTCGATGATTGTAATCCGAGTGCCGGGCATCGTGCCGGTTCCCAAAAAGGTTCTTCAAATAAGGCGGCAAACCCAAGAAGTATAAGCACCCAGCAGCACCGAGGCAAGCAAGGCCCGCGATGGTGGTGTGGGAACGAGCGCCCGCCCATTCAGGCCGGGCAAAGCTCGGCAGATCTTTCGTGATAAGAGAAAACACAGCAAAAGCAAAAGCCCCGCCTAAACGGGGCTTCTATCGAACTCTCGTGCCGGAATCAAATGGGCACGCTTGCCAAGCGATTACAGCCTATGACAGGCCCAAACAAGTGTCAAGACACAAAAGGCGTGGCCTTCACTTTACACCTCTGACTGACAGAAGAATGCCCCGACAAGACACCTTTGCATCTGCCGCTTGCGGAAAAGGGCTAAGCTTAGGAACTAAATCACCCCCCGCCCTTCTTCACCGTGGCCCTGACCGTCCCCCTTGCCAGCCGCGCCGAAATCTCATCCCCGGGCTTAACTTTCGCCCCATCCGTCAACAAGTTTCCCGATGCATCGAACACCAAGGCGTACCCGCGCTCGAGAATGGCCAGCGGAGATAGCGCTTGCAGCGCCGTATCCATTCGCTCCACACGAACCCTGCGTTCGAGCAGCAAATTGCGGAGAGCGGAAACAACCGCCGCAGTCCGCGCGTCCAAATCTTTTTTCATGCCGCCGAGCACGCGCCGGACATCATAGTGGCGCACTGCCCCTGACAATGTTTCGAACCGCCGCCGCTGCTTCTCGATCACATCGCGCTGCGCGTGTGCGAGGCGATTCACCAGTTCATCAAGCCGCTGCTCTCGCCGATGAATCAGGTCCATCATGCGGGCAAATGCGCCGTGCCGCGCCAGTTCCGACAGATTCTGGCGAGCCATCAATAGTTGATAACGCATTGCTTTCTCCAGCCGCCGCTGCAACCCGCTAAATTGCTCATCGACTTCCTGCCGCGAGCGTATGACCAGCTCGGCTGCCGCTGACGGCGTCGGCGCTCGCAGGTCGGCGACGAAATCTAAAATAGTGAAATCAGTTTCATGCCCCACAGCTGAGATAACCGGAATTGCGCACGACGCAACCGCCCGCGCCAGACCCTCGTGATTGAACGCAGCTAGGTCCTCAGCCGACCCTCCACCACGCGCCACGATAATCACATCAACATTCCGCGCCTTGTTGAAGTAGCGAATCCCCGCCATGACTTCAAGCGCCGCCGCATCACCCTGTACCTGTGCAGGAAAAATAAGAACGTTGGCGGTATCGTGCCGTCGCCGCAGAATATTAAGGATGTCGCGCAGCGCCGCCGCCTGTGGCGAAGTTACAATGCCGATTCTCGCCGGCAAAGTAGGAATCGGCTTCTTGCGCGCCGAATCAAAAAGTCCTTCCGCCTCAAGCTTGGCCTTTAGCTGTTCGAACGCGATCTGTAGCGCGCCAGCGCCTTTCGGCTCGATGTACTCCGCCGAAATTTGCAACTCGCCACGATCCTCATAAATTGTCACCCGACCGCGAACCACGACCTGCAGACCATCCTCCGGGCGAAAGCGCAGTAAGCGTGCTGACGATCGAAACATAACTACCCGAATCTGCGCGTTGCGGTCCTTTAGCGTGAAGTAAAGGTGTCCCGATTCATGCGCCCGGAAGTTCGAGATCTCGCCTTCCACCCAGACGTCGCCATATTCCCGCTCGATGTGCGTGCGTACCGCCGCAACCAGATCGCGCACTGTCCAGGTGCGGCGCTCCGCCGGCCTGAAGCTGAATCCAAGCTGATCCGCAGAAGCCATGCACAAGAAGTTTACCGCAGGCAGGATTAGGGCGATTGGTTACGTCTATTTCCGAAAGTGTCCAATCAGATAAAACAAAATCGAAAGCACCACGCTGATCAGAATCGAAGTGGCCAGCGGAAAATAAAAGGTCGTATTCTTCCCGCGATAAAAAATGTCGCCAGGAAGCCGGCCCAGCGGAAGATTGATTCGTCCCAGAAGAATCATGGCCAGGCCGATTATCACGATTGTCCCGCCGAGCAATACCAGCAGTTTTCCCAAGTCTCCCACTGCTACATTTTAAGCTCACAATCCATCATTCGCCGGCGGTGCTAAAATCTGCTCTCATGAAACGTCGTCTCACAATCGCTGCGCTTGTTCTTTGCGCCATCGCTCTGGTTGCGCAAAGCACTGCCGAGGTGGAAATCACCGCCGAGCCGCGTCATCACCTCGCGCTGGAAAATCAATACGTACGCGTATTCCAGGTAGAGGTGGCGCCCCGCGATGCCACGCTGATGCACATTCATCGGCACGATTACGTCTATATCACTCTGGTCCCCTCACAAATTTCAAACGAGGTCAAAGGCGAGCCGCCTGTTGCTCTGAAATTGCAAGCCGGCGAAACCCGGTTCAGGGCAGGCAACTTCGCCCACATCGCGCGCAATCTAGCTGACACCCCATTTCGCAACGTCACTATCGAGCTTCTGCAGGACGAAGCCGCCCACAAAATTCCTCCTGCAAAATGGGATGAAGAACGTGGCCTGCACATACTACCTGGCGGAACGCAGGACATCATGTTCGTGCAGGATGGCGTCCGCGTCTCCGAGATCGACCTGCAGCCAGGAGCGACTTTACCCAGTCATCATCACTCTGGCCCTCACCTGATGGTAGCCGTCACCGACCTTGATGTGCGCAGCGATGTCGAGGGTCAAGGCCCTATGCCCGGGCACTTCAAGTCTGGAGACGTGAAATGGCTTCCCGGTGGCTACACGCATACGCTGACTAACGTGGGCAAACAGGAAGCCAAGTTCGTCACCCTGGAATTTCATTAATTAGAAGTGAATCGCTATTGCCCCACGCGATCACAGAGTCAGGCCGTCGACCGGTCTGTCAGCATCTGACATCACGTATGCTGCCCGGCTCAATTGTCGGAAGATCAATGGTGTTAGGGCAGCGAATACACTAATCGGTATCAGGGGGTTCGTGGCTAGAGGAAGATCCCATAGGCGAGAGCCGCCGCGATGAAGTACGAGTGACGTGGCGAGCATTGCGCCGACCATCCAGGACCAGATGAGGGTAAGCCAGGCGCCGGACCAGAGCGCACGGGCAATCCGGCCGCCTTCCCAGATTCGCTTGCGCTCTTTCGCCAGCAGCAGGTAAGCGGGCACCAGTAAGACCTGATTGTGCGGGGCCAGACTGGGAATCACAATGCAGGTGAACACCAGGACTGATGAAATCGCTAGTCTGAAATCATCAGAATCGACAGTGTCTGACTTGGCGCGCCACGAGACGAGAGCGATCAATGCAGCGAGGAAGACAAAGACAATGGTTCCTCCAACGAAGCCGAATAGTTCGTGGACGCCTGTGGTGGCTTGGGTATAGCGAAGGTAGCGAGGGATACCGGCAAGAAATTCAAAGGGCCAGTCAGGCAACAGCACCTCCGAAGCAAGTATGAGCACAGTCAGGACAGTGAAGAAGCTGATGGCGAGCCACTTTCGCGACCTCCACCGCCATCCCGACCAGAGCAGCAAGCAACCGATAAAGTAGATGGCGAGTTGTGGCTTAACGGTTGCAATTGCCAACAACGCTCCCGCCAACGCAAATTTCTTTGCTGCCAAGGCACGCATTGCGGCGGCAAGCGAGAATGCAACGAGCACACTAAGCTGCTGGAATTGCACTCCCGACGCGTACGGAATAGCAGCCAGTGTGAGCAGAACGCAAGTCAAGAGGTTGTCCCGTCTATCTTCAAGGCCTATGACCTGAATCCAAAGAAGAACGGTCCAAACGGCGCAGGCCAGCAGAATCAGCGTGAATAGGAGTTTGACGACTGTAAATGGCAGGTAGATGGTCGGAGCCAGCATAAAGACTACGAACAGGGGGTATGCAAAGCCCTGTTGGTCAATCGGATCGCTCTCTCGGTGGCTATCAATTGGGCGTCCGTAGTAGCCACGTTGTATTTCTTTGGTTACCTGCGGACTGTAAGGATCGCGGCCATCGAGCAATAATGCCCGCGTGCCTAACCAGCGGGGGAATAAGTCGGAAAAGTTACGCTCTGGGAACCCGCCGGCGTTCAGCCGCAGCCCCACCAGTACACGGGTGTGCGCGCAATAACCCCACATTAACAGGGCTAAAATGAAAGCTAACACCGGAACGATATATTTGCTGGAACTTCTCATGGAAAGAACCCAGAAGCCTGCGCCGTGATCTCTGGATAGTAAATGGAATGGCTGCGCGCCAGTTACGGCTTCGAGATTCTCGGTCGGGCGAGTCCGCGGCACAACGCCCGATGCGGGGGACGCTGGATAGCTTCTCGATTCCCATTTCCGTATCTTTAGTAACCGGAGATTGCACCTTTTTCGCTGCAATTAACATTCCTGCAATATTCTCCAATTACCATAAAAGGTCAGAGATCTATTGAGGATGGGCACATGGCATCGTCGCGGCAGTTGCGATCGGCTCTTCCACTGCAGGTAGCCGCCGTTTGCTATCGGCGGGATGGGCAATCGATCGAGTTCCTGCTGGTCAATACTAACGGCGGTGGGAAGTGGACATTTCCGAAAGGCGATCCTGAGCCCGCGATGTCGCACAGCCAGGCTGCGGAACGCGAAGCGTGGGAAGAAGCCGGAGTGCGCGGCCACATTGAGCCCCGGCATTTTCATCTGTATCTACATTCCAAGGGCGTCTTCTGGAAACCACCGGGAGTGCGCGAGTTTGTGATCAAGGCCTTCCTGATGGAAGTCGATATGATCGACGGGTCGCACGAACCCGAGCGTAATCCAACCTGGTTCACGCCAGACGAAGCTAAGAAGATTTTGGCTAAAGGTCGCGAAGTGAAGTACGCACATGAAATGCAGACGGTCGTCGACAGGGCCGTGGATCACCTAGTCGCCAAGGAAATGGCAACGCGATAAAGCTTCCGCAAATTAATCCATATCAGGCATTGAGCAAGCGCCCGGCCCGCGCGTGTCGCCGCAACTCCCGCAGGCTCCAACCGACGCAGGCGAACTTGCTGAGCCTTTAGCTGACATCGCGAAAACCGAAAGTTGTTGCGCCAGTTTCTTGCTCTGGCATTTAGGGCATTCGGCTTTCTTGCTGCCGTATATCAACGCCTCAAATTGATGATCGCATTCCTTGCAGACATACTCAAAGATGGGCATGACAACTCCTGCTTTCTCGTCTCCATTTAAAATCAGAACGTGGGCTCTACGCAAACATTAGCACGACAATTCGTGGGGCGACGCGGTATGCGTGGCGGACACCTGCAAACTCTGGCGAGTTTTTTTCTGCCGAGGCGAATTGCGGTGCCTCCAGCCGAAAGGCGTTTGATCGAAGTCGAACCCGGCGTGCAGGTGTTGTGCCACTGCCACTGGCAGCAGGACCGGGAAAAAGCACTCACCGCGATTATTATCCACGGCCTTGAGGGTTCCAGCGAATCGCAATATATGCTCGGGATCGCCGCCAAAGGCATGGCTGCGGGCATGAACGTGGTGCGCATGAACCAGCGCAATTGCGGCGGAACCGACGCCCTGTCCGCCACGCTATATCATTCGGGGCGCTCCCAGGATGTCGCCGCCGTAGCTCGACATCTTTTGCAGCAAGACCGGATTTCACGATTTGCTCTGGCCGGATTTTCCATGGGCGGCAATCTGGTGCTCAAACTTGCTGGAGAATGGGGAAGCCATGCACCGCCACAGTTCCGGGGAGTTGTAGCCGTTTGTCCCTCGATGAATCTCGCCGCCTCTGCCGATGCTCTGCATCTGGCGCACAATCGCGTGTATGAGTATTACTTCATGTGGCAACTTCGTCGACGGCTCAGAATGAAGGCGCGCCTGTTTCCGGATCTCTTTGACCTTTCCCGGTTGCACGGAGTGAAAACGCTGCGCCAGTTCGACGACAAAATTACAGCTTATTATTGCGGCTTCGACGGCGCGTCCGATTACTACGAACGCTCGGCCGCGGCCAACGTGGTGGACCGCATTGCCGTACCGACTCTCATACTGCACGCCGCCAACGATCCCTTCATCCGCATTCTCCCTGAAACGCGACAGAAGATTCTCTCTAATCCCAACATCACGTTCGTCGAAACGGAGGATGGCGGCCACTGCTCGTTTCTGGCCAAGCCCGATGGCGACGATGGCCGCTGGGCCGAGCGCCGGGTAGTTGAATTCCTGCGCGAGTTCTAACCCCGTAGGGAACAGCCGTTCTCACGGTCCAATCGAACGCAAGCTTCTCTCCTATACAATCAGCTTCTCGGATGAAGCTTGGGGCTAAAGTCGCGTTCACTGCAGTTCTGGTGCTCTCACTCGCGTTTGCTCTCCACGGCGAGCCCATATCGGAACTGAAGCCCACGGATTACGTCAATGATTTTGCTCACGTCCTTGATCAGAAGACCATCGCGCAGCTCGACAATATTTGTCAGCAAATCGACCAGAAGGCGCAGGCGCAGATTGCCGTCGTCACTATTAAGTCGCTCGACGGATCAGATATCGTCAGCTACTCAGTTTCCCTTTATCAAAAATGGGGCATAGGAACAAAGGGTAAGGACCGTGGCGCCCTGATCTTGTTAGCAGTCCAGGACCGCCGTTACTGGACAACGGTCGGCTACGGACTTGAACCGATTCTGCCTGATGGCAAAGTGGGCGGCTTCGGACGCGAAGCCGTTCCGCTGCTCAAGCAGAATGACTTCAACGACGCCGTGGCTCTGATTACCATGCGGGTTGCCGATGTAATCGCTCAGGACGCCGGCATTGAATTGACTGGCTCACATCCTCGAGCCCCGACCTCGGAGCGAGAACCACCGCACAAGGGACTTTCTGTTGGTGGAATCATTGTCCTCGTTGTCATTTTTCTGATTTTGGTATCCACACCTTTTGGGCGGTTGCTCCTCTTCAGCATGTTATTAGGAGGCCGCGGCGGTGGTGGAGACGGCGGTGGTGGAGGTTTCGGCGGTGGCGGCGGAGGTTTCGGTGGTTTTGGCGGGGGCAGTACGGGCGGGGGTGGTGCTGGGGGTAGTTGGTAAGTAACGGCAAGCGAGGCGTTATGGTTGCGGAAAAAGAAATGAATGAATTCGTCAGCCGGCTGCGTATGGCGGCTGGAGCAAATCTCCAAAGCGTGATCCTCTACGGTTCCGCCGCGGATGGAGAATTTCATCCCGATTTCTCCAATGTCAACCTGCTTTGCATCTTGCGGGAGAGCTCCTTTACGGCCCTCACCGCAATCGCGCCCGCGATCGCTTGGTGGACGCGGCAGAAACACCATGCGCCCCTGGTTCTCACCGGTGAAGAATTGCAGCGTTCGACGGATGTTTTCTCCATCGAGCTTCTGGATATGCAACAGCGCCATCGCCTTCTGTACGGCGATGACCTCCTCAGCGGCCTTAACGTTCCCCTGCACTTGCACCGCGCGCAGTTGGAGTATGAATTGCGCGAGAAACTGATTCTCCTGCGCGGACGCCTGCTGGCCTCGCCCGATAACAAGAAACATTTGTGGGAGTTGATGCTGGGCTCGTTATCAACTTTTACGACCCTGTTCCGCCACGCATTGATTGCTTTGGGCGACGCTCCGCCCAAGCCCAAGCGGGAAGCGATTCAAGCGCTGGCCAAGCGCATTCCTTTCGATCCGTCCGCGTTCCTGCAACTGCTCGACATTCGCGAGCGCAAAGCTGAAACTAAACAATCCGATGTCAACGACGTTTTTGCCCGATATCTGGCAGCTGTGCAGCAAGTAACTGACGCAGTGGATAAAATGCTAGACTCGCCGGAACCACGCAGTGCATAAGTTCAACGTTCGACAGGAGAATGACGATGAAAGCAGCTTTGATTGTGATTGTTATCCTGGTGCTGATCGCGCTGGTTGCGTTCGGACAATACGTAGGCGTTCGCAACACGCTGGTGGCAAAAAATGAGGCGGTTAAAACCGCGTGGTCACAGGTGGATATCGTACTGCAGCGGCGGGCAGACCTGATTCCGAACCTGGTCGAAACCGTGAAGGGCATCGCCGGGCAGGAACAAAAGGTGTTCGGCGATATAGCGGCCGCACGGTCCAGATTGCTCTCGGCCAATGCCCCCGCAGATAAAATTGCCGCCAACCAACAACTGGACGGCGCCATCGGTCGCCTGCTCGCGGTGGTAGAAAACTATCCGCAGTTAAAATCCAATGAGAATTTTCTGCGTCTGCAGGACGAACTAGCTGGAACTGAAAACCGCATTGCCGTCGAACGCAAACGCTATAACGACACCCTCCAGGACTACAACACTTACGTCCAAACATTCCCCAACAATCTTTATGCCGGATGGGCCGGCTTTAAACCTAACGAAGCATACTTTGCCGCCAGCGAGGAGTCGCGCCAGGTTCCCAAGGTGAATTTTTCCACGCCGAGCACGGCACCGCAGGCAGCCCCACAGCCTGCACCCGCGAAGTAGTGTGCAGGCCGACTTCGCGGTCGAACTCGGCGCTGATGATGAAACCCTTGAAATGCCTTGGGCCGCTGAAGCGGGCGGTCCACGATATTACGACCTAAAACGCCATCCTGAGCTTCTGCTCAATGTTGTGGAAGCGCAGGATGCGCCAGAATTACGTCATTTCCTTTTAGCCACGAATGCTCCGGCAGGCGCTCTCGAAACTGCCAAGTGTGATCTATGGTCCAGCACAGAAATCAATCCGGAAGAAGAAATCTTCGGAGCGACGTACAAGTTTGGCTCCTACGTTGATCTGCTTTTTTCTGACATGAGTTCACGCTTTTCATTTGCTCAGCACGAGCAAATGGCGAAACTCCTGACTGGGCTTTTGCAGCAGGTTCCGGAGATCCCGGCCGCGGCTGAGTTCCTCGTCCGCCGTTGTTATTACCATGACGCCGAAGGAATTCGTGACGGCTTCTATATCACGTTTTACCTTTTTGGGTATGGAGACGGCGAGGCTCAGTCACGCCAACGTTGGGCTCTCGGACTCAAGCTGGTAGAGAATGCGATTCGATCGCGATGCTCTGGAAACACGGGGAAAAAATAAGGGAGAGCCGAAACTCTCCCTCAATAAGCGACAGAGGCGATACTCTTATATAGAAGCTTGCAGCCGATAAAAAGTTGTCTCGCAAAAGAAAATAGCTACGAAGAGCGCATTGAAACCGGAAGTCAAATCGCCACGCGGCCTGGCCGTTGAAGAATACAAAATTTCGCTGGGCGGTGACACTAACAATGCCAAAATGCGCTATCTGAAAGCCGGCGCGGGGCCGGCTTTGTTGCTGATCCACGGCTTGTTGGGGTATTCGTTTTCCTGGCGCTTCTGTATCCCGAGCCTGGCGCAGCACGCGACCGTTTATGCAATCGATTTGTTGGGAACCGGCTTTTCCGACCGACCGGCGGACCTTGACTGTTCCTTTAAAGCAAGTGCACAGCGCGTGTTGCAGTTCATGGATAAGATTGGCTTGGCCGCGTGCGATCTGTTGGGCACGTCGCATGGCGGGGCAGTGGCGATGCTGGCGGCATCATTGGCCCCGGAGCGGATGCGCAAGCTGATTTTGGTGGATCCCGTTAATCCCTGGTCTGCGCATGGAAGGCGTTTGACAGTTCTTTTGAGTAACCCACTCATTGCTCCCCTGTTTACGACTTTAGCTCCGCATGTGCAAAGCCTGCATGAGTTTTATCATCGGCGCATGTTCGGCGATCCGCGGCGCATTCCGCCGGACAGCCTTGAAGGCTACCGCAAGCCCCTGCGTATGCCGGGTTCTTACGACTATGCGTTATCAGTGGCCCGTTCCTGGAATCGCGACTTGGAAGAATTGGAATCAGCCCTCCCACGCATTGCGCATACTCCAACTCTACTGATCTGGGGCACAAAGGATACGGCCGTCGATCCCGCGTCAGCCATGCAACTTAAGAAGAACTTCCGAGATTGCCAACTGGTGATGTTCGAGGGAGTTGGACACCTCCCCTATGAAGAGGTGCCTGACGAATTCAATCGTGCAGTGATCAAATTCCTGGCACCAAAGTCTCGTTGATGCGTACTGTGGCGAGTGCTAACCTCAAAGCCAGAACCCCGCAGATGAAGCCTGCTGACATTGCGCAACATTCCGCTATTCAGAAAGTCTCGCGTTTCCTGCACCTCGATATTCCCGAGGTGTGGGTACGTTTCCTGCTGGCGATCGTTGGATTGGTGCTGGCTTTCGGCGCCGCGCTTTTTTCTACTGTTTCGAGAGAGTCGGGAAATCTGTGGGCGACTGTTTTGTTGGCGTCCACGGCGTTAGTGCTGGCAGTGGTCGTGGGATTGACTACCGTGCCGTATCTTGCCCGCCGGGTAGCGGGAGCCGGAATCCGCGATGCTTTCGATTTCGACGTCACGAAAGTTGGCATCGTTTACGTGGCCATTGTGCTGCTGATCGGGATTGCCGCCCTCAACACGGGCAACAACTTGCTCTACATCGTGGTGGCGGCGATGCTGGCCGCAATCCTGGTTTCAGGGATTGCGTCGGCTATGGTACTGCGCAATCTGGAACTGCATGTCCGCCTTCCCGAGCATGTGTTCGCCGGTCGATCGATGCTTGGCAGAATCGCATTGCGCAATCACGGACGCTGGCTGCCGTCATTCTCCGTGAATGTAATCGCTGTCGAGAAAGATATTTCTGGCAAACATTGGCAGTGGGTGCCCGCAAAGTTCGCAGTCCCGCCAGGGCGTCCGCCTGAAAGGCAATGGTTACAGTTTCGCGATTACAAGCTGCAGCGAGTTACGAAACCTCCAGTTTTGCCTCCAATCTTTGAGGGAGCAACGTATTTTCCTCACGTGCCACCGGGCACTGAACTGACCGCCGACATCGAACTGCGTTTCAAGCGCCGTGGACTTTACCAACAAAAAAGTTTTGGCTTGGCGACCCGGTTTCCGTTTGCATTCCTTACGAAGACCAGACGCGTGCCATTAGCCCGCGAAATTATTGTTTACCCTCGCGTGGAACCTGCGGACGAATTCTTCGAGGTTCTGCCCATGATCACGGGCGAGTTCGAAACCTTTGTCCGGGGACGCGGCGACGATTTGTATCTGATTCGCGAGTACCTGCCTGAGGATTCGGCCCGGCATGTGGACTGGAAAGCGACGGCCAAGTCGGGTTCGCTTAAGGTGCGGGAGTTCAGCCGGGAGGACGAGCGGAAGCTGCGCATTGTGTTCGACAATCCGGACCAAGGGGTGGTTTCGGAGAAGGCGTATGAGGATGCGATCGCCTTGGCGGCTTCGCTGAGTTGGCACTTCTCGGGCGAGAACACGGAGATCTCCTTTGTCTCTCAAGGCTATAGCGGCGAACCCGATATTTACCGGTTTCTCGCCTATCTGGCGGTGGCCGAGCCGCAGCCCCTTCCGTCCGTGGTCGAACGACTCCAGCCTTCCGGAG
>DASYOD010000016.1:0-9621 GCA_036008085.1 Terriglobales bacterium | reverse complement strand
GATGGTGTTCACATATTGCAAGTGACAGGTGAGGGCGGAGTACAATAAGGACCGCCTTTTCAAGGCAGGAACACAATCGAGGATTGCCTCTCCCGCTAGTGAGGAAATATCATGCGAAGCAAGAGACGACTGATCTTGTTCGTTGCAGCTTTCATTGTAGTTTTCGGATTTCTCACTACAGCGGCTCCCCTCTTTGCGGCCAACAAAGAAAAGGTGTTGTACAACTTCCAAGATAACGGCAAGGACGGGAACAGTCCCCAGGTCGGCCTAATTTTCGACGAAGCAGGAAACCTGTTTGGCACAACCCAGTTTGGTGGCACCGGAGAATGTCGGGACTTTAATGGAAATGTCGTTGGATGTGGTACTGTCTTCGAACTGATACACCACGCAAATGGCCACTGGACGGAAAAACTGCTGCACAGCTTTAGGGGCAAGGACGGGGCATGGCCTCTCGGTGGCTTAATCTTCGATGTGGCTGGAAACCTTTACGGCACGACCTCTCGTGGTGGCGCTTATAGCCCATGCTGTAACGACGACTTTGGGGGCACAGTTTTCGAGCTTACGCCCGGCGCAAATGGTAAGTGGAAAGAGAAGGTACTGCACAACTTCAAGAATAATGGCAAGGACGGAAGCGGGCCGACGGCTAGCCTGACCTTCGACCGTATCGGGAACCTCTATGGTACGACCTCTTTTGGCGGTGCTTCCGGCTCGGGCTGCGGCGGTTACGGCTGCGGAACAGTTTTTGAGCTAGTACACGACACAAACGGTATGTGGAGCGAGAGGATTCTTCTCAACTTCATGAATGACGGTAGCGACGGTTACAATCCCCATGCTCAGCTGATCTTCGACACGGCGGGGAACTTGTATGGGACGACCGAGGGGAGCAACGTCTTTGGGGGTGGCACTGCCTTTCAGTTGACCCTCGGCGCCAACGGAAAGTGGACAGAGAATGTGCTGAACAGTTTCGGCGATAACGATGGAGCCTATCCGTTAGACGGCCTGATCGTGGATGGGGCGGGAAACTTGTACGGCACGACTTGGCAAGGTGGCACTAATTACGGCACCGTGTTCCAGCTATCGCCTACTGGTGCTGGGGGCCTGTGGACAGAGAACGTGCTGCACAACTTTGATTCCAATGGCAAAGACGGATACTATCCCGAGGACAGCCTGATCCTCGACGCGGCTGGCAACCTTTATGGTACAGCCAGCGCGGGCGGGAGCCATAATTATGGCATTGTCTTTCGGCTTAAGCCTGCTGCAAATGGTACGTGGAGGGAAGATGTACTGCACAACTTCGGGTTCAGCAACGGCGGAGTAGGCCCCGCCGGCTCTGTGATTCTCGGCGCGGCTGGAAACCTATACGGGACCACGGTCGCGGGCGGGACGGGACAATGTCAGGATGATTACGGAGACATCATCGGCTGTGGCACCGTCTTTGAGATCACGCCTTAAACAGAGTTTGGCCGCAGTAGCAGCGCGGCGATCTGCCAACCATGCCTAATCGCTGGCAAAGGAACTGCCAAGTGACGATAACAGGCGATTGCACAAGCTTGCGCCGTTTCTTCGCCTCTCAGGAGCCATTGCCTCGAACATCCCTCAGGGTCTGCCTGACAAAGCACAAGCGGTATGTGTTGCTACAGGTTTGGCCAATCAATCACTTGGTTCGCGATTGTTTTAGAGGAGGAGAATTGAGAAATCTGAAACTGCCAGTGGCTTGAGAATCTGATGTTCCCGAATTTCACAAGGTCGTGTGGTTCAAGGGCATTTGTCGAGTCGTGATTTTGTTGTGGCCTTTACGAAGTAGGAAGAAATTTTCACCAGACTAACCCCTGATCTTGGTCAGCCTCTGACAAAGGCACTGACACCGAAACCGACTTCGTCCAAGTGCGAACGTTGAATCGGTGCAGTGAAGATTATTCCGGCGAATACTGCAACTGCAGCTCAGCGTCAGCCGGGTTGGCTGCGGCGGTTAAGGCCGTGATTCCGTACTCCACCCCTTTTTCGAAGGCCTTGAGGTTCAGCTCCCGGAAGCTTGCCGGAACAGAATCCGCGACTGCTTTGCCTACGGCATCGGGATCCAGCAGGTTGTGACTGCGGTGAAGAATCCCACCATCACGGAATTCAGTACCATGCGCTTTCCCAGCACTTCGGCGATGCGGGTCGCAAGGATGCTGAAGACCTGAAACTTTTTATCGGAATCACAGACGCGCACCAGATCCTGCTCGAGAATCAGGCTGCCGCCGTCTTTTAACTCTGAGCCAAACCGCACGTAAGCCTCTTGCGACATGACGACCAGAATGTCCGGTTTCGTGACGTACGGATAAAGCACTGGCGAATCGGAAAGCACGAGTTGCGCGCTGCAGGCACCGCCGCGGGCTTCCGGGCCGAAGTTCTGCGTCATGGTGGCAAAGGCACCTGAAAAATCGAAGCTGCCTTGCCGAGCACAATGGCCGATAGAATCACGCCCTGCCTGCAGTTCGGCCCTTGTAGATCACTCGTTTGGTATCGCACAGGTGATGTTTCCTCGATTCATGCCTAAACGAACATAATGCTCGGCGGTGGCGTAGGCCGACGCTCCGGCTCCGTTGATTACGATACGGATTTCGCCAATCTTCCTGTCCGCTACTTCCAGCGCGTTCAACAATGCGGCACCGGAAATAATCGCGGTGCCATGCTGATCGTCGTGGAAGGCAGGAATCTTCATCGTCTTCTTCAAAGTCTCTTCGATATAGAAGCACTCGGGTGCCTTGATATCTTCGAGATTAATACCGCCGAATGTGGGCTCCAGGAGTTGGCAGACCTTGATCACTTCTTCGGGATCGTGTGAGTTGACTTCGATGTCGAACACATTCACTCCAGCAAAGCGCTTAAACAGCACAGCCTTCCCTTCCATAACTGGCTTAACGGCAAGAGCGCCTATGTCTCTCAACCCGAGCACCGCAGTCCCATTGGTCACCACCGCGACGAGATTGCCGCGGCCGGTGTATTTGAACGCGTCGTGCGGGTTGTTGTGGATCTCCATGCACGGGATTGCGACTCCAGGTGTGTAGGCCAGGCTTAGATCGTGTTGCGTGCGGCAGGACTTCGTGGGAGTAACTTCAATTTTTCCCGGGCGAGCGCCGAAGTGGTAGTCGAGGGCTTACTGTTTAGTAACCGGCATATAAGAGCCTTTCTTGATTTCGCAGCGGCGTTAATTTTGCCTGATCGCGCCGTTCTCGTTTCAGGGCTTAGTCTTCGCTCAGAATTCTCCAGGCTTCGCGGCCGGTGACCATTACGTGCTGCACACTCTTGACCGCCTTCATGTATTGCGCGCGTTCGAACGCGGATGGGTTCGCACAGCGAATCTGGCTCATGCTGCCTTTCATTTGCTGAACCGAATCGTATTCATGTTTCTCCATCCACTGCAGGACACCATCTTCGATATACCGCAGGTGGCTAATGCCGTTGCGCAACAGCGTGGAGCAAAGCATGGTCACGTCGGCGCCGACCATCAGCAATTTGACGACATCCTCGGCGCCGTGCACCCCGCTGGTGGCAGCCAGATTGGCTTGAATTCGACCGTAGAGAATGCCGATCCAGGTTAGCGGGAGGCGCAGTGCTTGCGCGGTACTGAGCAATACGTTGGGTTGGATCTCCAGCTCATCAAGATTGATGTCCGGTTGATAAAAGCGATTGAATAGCACCAGCGCGTTTGCTCCAGCCTGGTCGAATCGCTTCGCCATGTTGGCCATGTTGCTGAAGAAGGGGCTGAGCTTTACCGCGACAGGAATCGCTACTGCGGACTTCACGGCCTTAACAATATCGAAGTATTCTTGCTCGACTGCAGCGGAACTTAACTCGGGATCTGTAGGGATGGAATAGATATTGCATTCGAGCGCATCGGCGCCGGCTTGTTCAATTAGTTTGGCGTATTGGATCCAGCCGCCGACAGTGGTGCCGTTGAGGCTCGCAATAATGGGAATTTCTACGGCTTCCTTGGCGCGACGAATGTGATTCAGATATCCGTCTGGTCCCACGTGGAACTCGGAGGGCTGCGGGAAGAATGACGTTGCTTCCGCGAAACTATCCGTTCCTTCGGAGAGGTGATGGTCGAGTTCGAAGCTTTCCTGCCGCAGTTGCTCCCCGAACAGTGAATACAGCACGACGGCGGATGCGCCTGCATCTTCGAGGTGGCGAATGCCATTTAGCTCTTGCGATAGCGGTGACGCCGAAGCTATCAGAGGCGTGCGGAGCGGCAAGCCAAGGTAGGTTGTACTGAGATCGATCATAACTTCTCCTGGGGCGCGGGAGACGTTACGAGCGACGTCGCTACCGCGGCTTTAGATTTCTGTTGAGACGCAGATTCCTGCGGCTCGGCCTGATGCAGCGTATTCATCGGTTCCTTGTTGCCCTTGCGCTGCGCCAGATATTCATACAAGTGAAAGCGCGTCTCGGCGTCTTGCTGCGCCTCATGCCAGAGAAGCCTGGCCTCCTCCGGGCTGCTCTTTGTTAGCATCTTGAAGCGCGTCTCCATCCCAAGGTAATCAGCGACTTTGCGTGTCGGCGTCCGCGAATCGAGGGTCAGCGGGTTCTCGCCCTGTGCCGCCCGCTCGGGGTTGTAGCGGTAGAGCAGCCACTGTCCAGAATCGACTGCTGCTTTCTGATTCGACATCGCCGTCGTCATGTTGATGCCGTGAGCAATGCAATGCGAGTAGGCGATGATCAGGCTGGGGCCGTTGTATGCCTCAGCTTCGAGAAATGCTTTCAGCGTGTGCTCGTCTTTCGCGCCCATAGCCACGCTGGCGACATAAATGTTTCCGTAGCTCATGGCGATCAGGCCGAGATCTTTTTTCGGCCCGGGTTTTCCGCCAGCGGCAAATTTTGCCACGGCTGCGCGTGGCGTGGATTTCGACGCCTGGCCCCCAGTGTTGGAATAAACTTCAGTATCCAATACAAGTACGTTAACGTTGCGCCCGCTGGCTAACACGTGATCGAGACCGCCGTAGCCAATGTCGTAGGCCCAACCATCACCCCCGACAATCCAAATACTCTTTTTGACGAGCAGGTCGGCGACGGCCAGCAACTGCTTGGCGTCGAGGGAATTTACGCCGTGTAGCTTTTCTTTTACCAGATCAACCCGTTGGCGTTGTTCGTAGATGTCAGCCTCGTCTTTTTGCGGAGCTGTCAGGATCGCTGTCGCTAATTCTTCCCCAATCGTTTCGGCCATGCGTTTAATCAGTTCTTGCGCAAATTCAGTTTGCTTGTCGATGGAAAGGCGGAAGCCTAAGCCGAACTCGGCGTTGTCTTCGAACAATGAGTTTGACCAGGCGGGCCCGCGGCCGGCAGCGTTTTTCGTCCAAGGGGTGGTCGGCAGGTTGCCCCCGTAGATCGACGAGCATCCGGTGGCGTTGGCGATAATTGCCCGATCGCCAAACAATTGCGACATCAGTTTTAGATATGGAGTCTCACCACAACCAGCGCAGGCGCCGGAGAACTCAAACAGCGGCTCCTGAACTTGTTGTTGACGGATGTTGGTGATCTTAATGTTGCGACGGTCGAGCTCTGGAAGTTTGAGAAAGAAATCCCAGTTATCGCGCTCCGGCACACGCAGCGGAGGCTGCGGCACCATGTTGATCGCCTTCAGCCGCGTCTCAGCCTTGTTCTTTACCGGACAAACTTCGACGCAGATGCCGCAACCCGTGCAATCTTCCGGCGCTACTTGAATCGTGTATTTCAGGCCTTGCCATTCTTTGTCGCGGCTGTCGGTGGATTTGAAAGTTGCTGGTGCGCCCTGCAGTTCTTTCGAGTCGTAAACCTTGATGCGGATGACGGAATGCGGGCAAACCATGGCGCACTTACCGCACTGGATGCAGATCTTTGAATCCCAGGCGGGGATTTCGAGAGCCAGGTTGCGCTTCTCCCATTTCGCGGTTCCAGTGGGAAAAGTGCCGTCGACGGGAAAGGCACTGACCGGCAATTGGTCGCCGCGTCCTGCGTACATGGCGCCCAGCACGTCGCGCTCGAACTGCGGGGCGGAGGGCGAGAATGGGGGCGGCATCTCAATGGTGCTGCTCAGTTCAGACGGAACCTTGACCTCGAACAAATGCGCGAGGGTTTCGTCCACGGCCTTCATGTTTTTCTGCACAATCTCTTCGCCCTTGCGTCCGTAGGTATCACGTATCGATTTTCGAATTGCTTCGATCGCCTGATCGCCGGGAAGTACTGCGGAAATCGCGAAGAAGCAGACTTGGAGGATCGTGTTCATGCGGCTGCCCATGCCGGTGTCGCGCGCGACCTGGTAGGCATCGATCACGAAAAACTTTGCCCGCTTTGAAATCAGCTGCTCTTGAACTTTGCGAGGCAGATGGTCCCAAACTTCATCTTTACTGAATAGGCTGTTGAGCAGGAATGTGCCGCCGGGAACCAGCGCGCTTAGCATGTCGTAGCGCTCGAGGAATATCCACTGATGGCAGGCGACAAAATTGGCTTTTGAAACCAGATAACTCGATCGGATCGGCTGCGGTCCGAAGCGCAGATGCGAGATAGTTACCGCGCCGGACTTCTTCGAGTCGTAGACGAAGTAGCCCTGAGCGTAGTTGTCAGTGTTTTCACCAATGATTTTGATCGAATTCTTGTTGGCGCCGACTGTGCCATCCGCGCCTAAACCGTAAAACATTGCGCGGACAACACTTTCGGGCTCGGTAGAAAACTCGGCGTTATAGGTCAGGCTGGTATGGCTAACGTCGTCCTGAATACCGATGGTGAAATGGTCTTTTACTCCGCCGGCGGGCGAATCGGCTTTCAAATTGTCGCAGACCGCCTTGACCATTGCCGGCGTGAATTCTTTGGAGGAGAGCCCGTAGCGCCCGCCAACAACCGCAGGTGAAGTTTTCCGCGGACTGTATCCAGCTTTCACTCCTTCGTGCAGCGCATTCACCACGTCGAGATAAAGCGGCTCGCCAATTGCTCCAGATTCTTTGGTGCGGTCGAGCACTGCAATCTTAGACACGCTAGCGGGAAGCGCTTTCAGGAAGGCCTGCACGGGGAATGGCCGATACAAGTGGACTTTCACCAGCCCAAGCTTTTCGCCGCTCGCGTTGAGATGATCAACCGCTTCGTGAGCGACCTCGGCTCCTGAGCCCATCATTACGATCACGCGCTTGGCGTCCGGCGCGCCTACGTAATCAACTAAATGATAGGAGCGGCCCACTATCTCGGCGAACTTATTCATTACGGATTGAACGATCCCCGGACAAGCCTCGTAGAAAGAGTTGGCCCGCTCCCGCATTTGGAAAAACACATCGGGATTCTGCGCCGTACCACGCAGAACCGGATGATCGGGCGACAGCGCACGCTGGCGATGCTCGAATACGCGATCCATATTAATGAGCGCGCGCATGTCCTCCTCGCCCAGCATTTCGATTTTGTTTACTTCGTGCGATGTGCGAAAGCCGTCAAAGAAATGCAGGAAAGGAATACGTGACTCAAGCGCGGCGGCGTGCGCGATCAGCGCCATATCCATGGCTTCCTGCACAGAATTCGAACTCAGCATCGCGAAGCCGGTTGCACGGCATGACATCACATCGGAATGGTCGCCAAATATGGAGAGTGCGTGAGTGGCCAGCGTACGCGCCGAAACATGAAATGCTGTAGGAGTAAGTTCTCCGGCAATCTTATTCATGTTCGGAATCATGAGCAGGAGCCCTTGAGAAGCAGTGAAAGTCGTGGCCAGCGAACCGGTCTGCAGCGCGCCATGCACGGCGCCGGCAGCTCCGCCTTCACTCTGCATTTCAATTACGTGCGGCACCGTGCCCCAGATATTCTGAATTTTCTGTGACGCCCACTCGTCCGCCCATTCGCCCATGTTGGAGGACGGTGTAATCGGGTAAATGGCGATAACTTCGTTAACCCGATAGGCGACATATGCGACCGCCTCGTTTGCATCCATCGTTTTAAACTTGCGCTTCATGATCACCCCATCCGGCAAGAAATAAATTGCTCTAATTGTGATCCAGGACTGCATAAGCATGAATCATGGCCGCACCAAGCGCAGCAAAGCACGTCACAGCCGCATGTGATGGATGTCACAAGCCCCGCTGTGAGCCGCGTCACAACGGCGTGTGCCTTAAAGCACAGCCAAGGCCAACATACGGAAGCACACTGACTCAGACGGAAGCGGCCCAATTGGCTGGTGTCTTTAGGTTTGTCACAGGAGGCTAGTTCATGCTCTCACCATATGGAATGGAAATCGTAGAAAGCTGTCTCACGTGCAAGCTGCGCGCCGATCGCATTTTTTGCGATCTGCCGGCCACTGCACTGCAGACTTTTGAAGGCATCAAATACGCCACCGCCTACCCCCAGGGGGCTGTGTTGTTTGTCGAAGGGCAGATGCCGCGGGGGATCTTCGTGCTGTGCAAAGGCAGCGTGAAGCTCTCTATTAATTCTCCAAACGGCAGGACGATGATTGTGAAAATCGCCGAACCCGGCGAAGTGCTGGGTTTGAGCGCCACGGTCTCAGGTAAACCTTATGAGGTAACTGCGGAAACGCTGGATCCTTGCCAGGTCAACTTCGTCAAGCGCGATGACTTTCTTCATTTCTTGAAGGATGACGTGCAGGCCTGCTTCAAGGTGGCTGAGCAGTTAAGTGAAAAGTATCACAATGCTTGTCAGGAAGTGCGCTCGCTCGGGCTATCGCACTCCGCCGCCGAGAAACTGGCGAATCTGTTGCTGGAATGGAGTTCCAAGAACGGGGAATCTTCCAAAGCCGAGCCGCGGTTGAAGCTACGACTCACCCATGAGGAAATCGCGCAAATGATTGGAACTTCGCGGGAGACAGTTACGCGCCTGTTTGCCGACATGAAGAAGCATCAAATCGTGCAGTCGAAGGGCTCGACCCTGATTATTCGTAACGCAAACGCGCTACGCGAGATCGCAAACCACAATTAGCCGCTTTTTGACCAACTCCTTGGTAATAAAGGCTGGGCGTACGCCATCATGAGGCGTGACGCCCATCACAATTTCTGGTGATAGTCATCACCGCGAGGCGATTCGTACTCCTCTATCGTGACGCCTAGGGTGAGCGACAGAACCCAGGTTTAAACTAGAGAGGAAGGCCGCATTATGGCTTCGTCAAACGGCAAGGGGCATACAACTCAAACCAAGCAGAACACGCCGCGATTGATTTTCTGGGAATTGACCAAAGGCTGTAATCTGCGATGCATCCATTGCCGGGCCAGTGCGACCGAGTTGAGTTCGCCGGATGATCTTTCCACTCAGGCGGCGCGCGATATCATCGATCAGATCGCCGAAGTATCCACTCCCATTCTGGTTTTGAGCGGCGGTGAGCCCCTTTTCCGTTCTGATATTTTCCAGTTGGCGCGCTATGGTACGGATAAAGGCCTGCGCGTAGCGCTGGCAACCAATGGCACGCTGGTTACCAAGAGCATTGCGCAAATGATTGTTGACAACGGTGTACGCCGCGTTGCCATCAGCCTTGATGGCGCCGATGCGCTCACTCACGACACTTTTCGCGGCATTCCTGGCGCGTTTGATGCTGCTATCTCCGGCTTCCGCAACCTGAAGAATCTGGGCATGTCGGTGCAGATCAATACCACCATCGCCCGCCACAATGCGCATCAGCTT
>DASYOD010000015.1:0-16302 GCA_036008085.1 Terriglobales bacterium | reverse complement strand
GTAAAGAATCATGGAGTGCGAGCAATCAAGCATGAGCACAGTCGCGCACGACGACTGGTATTCGCATTGATGCACTTGCAAATCGGAGTATTCAATATTCAGCGGGAGAGTCATGCCTTCGCGCTGAATTGCATTGGAAAGCGTTGCGGTAATATCAAGATTCAGCGTGTCGCCGAATTCATATTGTCGTGAGGCACCGCTGGCCTCGATGCCGGTCGCCATGTCGCGAGTATCGTGGCGTCCGAAGCTCGATTTTCCCAGCGAGCCCATCAAATCGCGCAGCGTCTTGAAGCCAAGAAAGTCGAGACTCTTGTCAGTAATTTCAAACTTCACTTGCTGCTGCGCTTCGCCCACTTGCCCGCCGACGCTCGATTGCCGCGAAGGATCATGGGCCTCGTCGATGCTGATGTAATCTTCCTGCTGCATGCGCTGAATCAACTGATCGATGAGTTCGTCCAGCGTGCCATCCATTTGCATCTGCTGAAGTTGTTGACGCATTTCATCATCGAGGAAGTCGCTGTCAAGCAATGCCTGCTCGATGGCGCGGCGGAGATCGTCCAGCGTTTGCTCGCCATCTCCGAAATCGTCGTACATGTAATTCTGGAAGCCGCTTTGCAGCAGGTAATCAGAAAGCGCGCTGAGCAAATCCTCCATGCTCATTTCGCCGGCGGGATCGGGTACGTATTTGCTGTAGCGAATGCGTTTCATAGAAAACGTCGTTGGTCGTTGGTCAAATTCGAATGCAGATTCCTCGCTTCGCTCGGAATGACAATTTTCGTTTGTTGTCGTTGCCCAGGACCAGCGACCAACGGCCCACGACTAGTTAAACGATCTTCTGCCGCGAAAGGGCATATCCTCGCGCTCGAAGGGTTTTTCTGCGACCTTCGGCGGTTTTTCTCCGGCGCTGAATAGCCGTTCTTCGTTTCGCCCAATACGCTTGTGCGCATGCAGGCCTTCGAGTATGAATTCGGCAGCGGAAACCTGCGTCTCCGGACTTTCTTTGGGTCCAACATTGAGCTTGACCAATTTTTCCATCAGCCCCTGAATGCCGCGGAGCGATTGCAGAGCTTCTGCCGCGCCTGCGGTATCCGCCAACTGAATCTCGCCGCCAAGATCGAACCACTGCACTACCTGATTCATGTCCGTGCCTTTGAAGTATCCATCGTAGGTTTTGGCGATGGCGGTTCGAATCAATTCGCGACTTACATGGTCGGCGCCTTTCATTTCGCCTTCGTACTCCAACTCAAGCTTGCCGGTGATGGCTGGCATCGCAGCGTACACGTCGCCGATACGCGGTACGACCACTTTCTCGCTATGCCGGATAGCGCGGCGTTCCGCGTTCGATATCACGTTCTCCATGGTAGAAATGGGCAGACGTTGACTTACACCGGAGCGTTTGTCGACCTTTTTATCCTCGCGCGCGGCGAAGGCAATTCGCTCGATGACTTCCTGCACGTACTTCGGAATATGCAACTTGTATCCGTCACGCTTGGTCCAGGCTTCTTGCGTAGTGATGGCGATGCCTTCTTCGACAGAAACCGGATAATGCGTGCGAATCTCAGAGCCAATACGATCTTTTAATGGCGTAATGATTTTCCCGCGAGCCGTGTAATCCTCGGGGTTGGCGCTGAATACCAGCGCGACATCCAGCGGCAGGCGAATGGGATAGCCCTTAATCTGCACGTCGCCTTCCTGCATAATGTTAAACAGTCCGACCTGAATTTTTCCCGCGAGGTCGGGCAATTCATTGATCGAGAAAATGCCGCGATTGGCGCGCGGCAGCAATCCATAATGGACGGTCATCTCGCTGCCCAATTCGTGGCCCCCTCGGGCAGCTTTTATGGGATCGATGTCACCGATCAAATCAGCGATGGTCACATCAGGGGTGGCCAGCTTTTCCACGTAGCGATCGTCCTGGGACAGATATGCAATTGGAGTGTCGTCGCCATGCTTTGCAATCTCGTCGCGGCACCGGCGGCAAATAGGGGAGTAAGGATTGTCGTGAACCTCGCAGCCCGCGATGTATGGCATCTGCGGATCGAGCAGCGTTGTGAGAGCGCGCAGAATGCGGCTTTTGGCCTGGCCGCGCAGCCCAAGCAGAATAAAATTGTGGCGCGACAGAACCGCATTGATGATTTGCGGCACTACAGTATCGTCGTATCCGACAATTCCCGGGAAGATCGGTCCCCCCTGACGAAGTTTCGCGGTCAGGTTGTCGCGCAATTCGTCTTTCACGTGCCGAGTTCGTAATTGTTCTTCGGAAAATGGACTGTGGCGCAAATCGCCGAGCGTCCCTGGAAAACTCATGATATGAAATCCCCCACTGCCTCTGGCCAGATTATACGCCGAGCTGTCTTGTCATCCCGCATGGCCATTGCCTCCAGCTTTGCGTCGGACGTGCACGGTACGGCGCATGCTCGGCAGAATGTTTTCAAAAAACGAAATAATGGCCCGCAGGCGCTCCGCCTCCGACGTCATTCCCAGCAAGCTTTGTTTGAAATCAAGATCAAGGGGAAGAGAACCCGCGAGATGGAATGACAATTGGCCTTCGTTGACTTCGGACGATCTTTCCGGCTCGGCTCCGGCCAGAGTCATAATTTCTGTGTGCAGTTTCAGAGCCTGAGCTATTTCCTCTTGCGAAGCGGTGCCCGGCTCGTCGCGCAAATAGATAACCTCGCCTTGCAGAAACGAGCGCTCCTGATTCAGTTGTAAAACTTCGAAACGCACACGTCCCTCGGTGACAATGTCCATGCGTCCGTCTTCATATTTCTTTGTGACCGTGAGAATTTCGGCGGTGCAACCGATCTCGGAGAGTTCCTGCTCTTTGCCTCTGAGAACGCCGAAGTGCTGGCTACGGTCCAGGCATTCGGAGATCATCTCGCGGTAACGCGGTTCGAAGATATGCAGTGGCAGAGGCGTCCCGGGAAGCAGAACCAGGTCCAGCGGGAACAGCGGCAGCAGCGTGCTCAAGAACAGCCTCCGAATGCGCGGTGCGAATTTCTTGATTGTACGTCAGCGCTTGGCCTGCAGCGTGCTTGACTTAAGAGCGACAGAAGATTAGAAGCTCCGAATGGGATCGCAGCAAGCCGAACTTCAGGGCAAGGTCGCGGTGGTGACCGGAGCCTCCATGGGCATTGGCGAAGCCATCGCCAAGATCTTCGCCAATGCTGGCGCCAGCGTGGTGTTACTTTCTCGCGATACGGAACGCACCGAAGCTGCGCGCGCAAGAATCGGTCACACGGAGCGTGCTCTGGCGCTGGCTTGCGATGTGCGCAACCGCGAAGAGATTGACCGCGTAGTTAGCTTGACCCTGCACCATTTCAAGCGCATCGATGTGTGGATCAACAACGCTGGCCACGGCATATTGGATTCAATTGCAAACGTCGATATGGCCGCGGTCCGCGAAACTTTTGAAACCAATTTCTTTGGCGCGCTGGAAGCGATGCAGGCCGTTATCCCAGTAATGAAGCAGCAAGGTTCGGGCACGATTATCAATGTTTCGAGCGTTGCCGGGCACATCCCGCTGCCTTTTCATGCGGTCTATAGCGCCACCAAATTCGCCATGAATGCGATCGGCAAAGGCTCTCGCATCGAACTGAAAAGCTCCGGGATCAATGTGATGACAGTTTGTCCGGGTTACGTACGCACGGCCTTTGGCGCGAATGCGGTTAAAGGGACAGAGCAAAAGCAGGTTCGTCCGGCGAGCGTGCGCGGGATTTCCGCCGAGCGCGTCGCCAACGCTGTGTTTCAAGGATATTTGAAAGGCAAACGGGAAGTCGTAGTTCCCTGGACCATGCATCCCGTGATCAAGATCTATCAGCTTTTCCCGGGCTTGGTGGAATGGTCTATGGTGAAGATGGCTCGCGAGCGCGAGTAGCGCCAGCCGTCAAAGCGAGCTTTCGCCCGCAACCGGGCCGGCACGATGCAGACGCTACTAAGACTTCAGTTCGTCCAGCAAAGCCGTCATTTCGGATTGTGCGTGAGTATTGCCGGTGCGCCTTGCAGAAGAAATTCCGTCAACTAACATTTTCTTTGCTTCCTCAGCTCGATTCGCCTTCGATAGCGTCTGCGCGGCCATGAAATATCCGGCTGTGTAATCGGGATGGGTGGATAGCAACTTCGTGAACTCCTCCAACGCGCGTTCGACCTCGCCGGAGTTCGAGTACTCCATGGCGAGGCCATAACGGGCGAAGGCATCGTCAGGATTCTGCGAAAGAATCTCGTGGAGCATTGCCAAACGGTCCATAAAATCAGCTCTCAGCTTTTAGTTGTCAGCTTTCAGCCAAACAATCTGAATCACGAGATTACTACAAGATCCTTTGCATTCGGAAAACCCACGGTTCCTTTAAACACTAGCGGTTGATTTCTTTGCTGAGTACAATGCCTTCATCTCTCAACTGGAGTTTTAGCGAGTGGCTTGCCCATTTTTTATGCCGACGAGCAAATTGGAAAACGGCGGTTGGCTGCATCCCTCGCGGCTGCCCCTCGGCGGCGGATGGAGCGGCCATTGCTGCGCGCCCGGACACGAAGGCACCGAACCAACCAGCCAGGAAGTACACGAGTTCTGCAATCTTGGTTATGCCGCGAGCTGTCAGCGACTACCCACGGAACGCGCTTACGATGCCGTGAGATTTTCGATTGCGCGCGACCAGGGCCACCGGCTGCAGGTTTGGTTCGTGTGCGAATCTGGTCATCGCCCTGCGGGGCACGGAACACTGGAATACGATGTCTCGCTTGGGCGGTGGACGTCATCGCATTCCGATCTGCGCATTCAGAAAATGGCAGACTGTTATCTGCAATCTTACCTATTGCGCAGGATACAGCCTGCGACTTCCATGCCGAGCTGAACTCGATGAGCATAACTCACAATCAAAACTCTATGAACAAAAAGCCGACCGATCAGAACGACGATCTGATGCTGCCGCGGCCGGTCCGGGATTCGCAATCCGAGATGTCGGAGATTGTTTTACCCAACGACGCCAATCCGCTCGGGGCCCTGCTAGGCGGACGATTGATGCACTGGATCGACCTCGCCGGAGCCATGGCCGCGCACCGCCATTCGCGAAACTACGTAGTTACAGCGGCGATTGACCACATGGACTTTTGGGTGCCTGTGCACGTGGGGGATCTGGTTATCCTGCGCTCCTCTGTGAATCGCGTGTTCCGCACTTCGATGGAGGTAGGAGTAAAAGTCTGGGTAGAAAATTACATCGCCGACGACTGCCATCACGTCGGATCGGCTTACCTGACGTTTGTGGCCATCGATGCAACTGGACGACATGTCCAAGTCCCGGCAGTCATTCCTGAGACCGACGATCAACGCCGCCGCTACGACGATGCCGGACGCCGCCGGGAAATTCGTCGCGCCGAGCGGGAGCGCCGCAAAAGCAATCTTCGTTAGAACACGCCGCAAGAAAAGACACCCGGCATATTTGCCCTCCTTCTTCTGCCAGGGCAAGCGATCATCTACACTAAGGGCTCATGAGCTCCCGCCTGAAAGGAAAGGTGGCCATCGTCACTGGCGCCGGCAGTGGCATTGGTCGCGCGTGCGCCCTGGCGCTCGCGCAGGAAGGTGCGAGCGTGGCATTGGTGGGCCGGCGCAAGAATCTTCTCGATAGAGTCGCGACTAAAATCGGAAGCTCTGCGTTTGTCCTCGCGGCGGACGTTTCCAAAAAGGGCGAAGCCAAGCGAATCGTCGAACAAACAGTTTCGCACTTCGGACATTTGAATGTATTGCTCAATAACGCCGGCGTGCTTCACATCGGAACCGCAGAGCAGATCACCGAAGAACAATGGGACGAGACGTTCGACATCAACGTTCGCGCGGTTTGGCTGCTCTCGCGAGCCGCGCTCCCCGCTATGAGGAAGGCGGGAGGCGGGTCCATCATCAACATGGCCTCAGTCCTCGGCATCAATGGAGCGCGCAACCGAGCCGCGTATGCTCCTTCGAAAGGCGCGGTGGTTTTGCTCACCAAGTGCATGGCCATCGATTATGGGCAGGAACAAATCCGCGTCAACGCCATCTGCCCGTCGTTCATCGAAACTGAGCTTACGGCTGCCGTCATCAGCAAGGCCCCAGACCCCAATTCCGTGCGTACGGAACGGGTCGCCGTTCACCCTCTCGGCCGACTCGGCCAGCCGGAAGACATTGCGGGACTTGCAGTTTACTTGGCTAGCGATGAGTCTTCCTGGGTGACAGGATCGATTTTCCCGGTCGACGGAGGCTATCTGGCGGTTTGAAGCTAGAAACTTTCCTGCTCCGAAGGTAGTCTAATTGAGAGGTGTTTTCTGCGTTGCCCGCCTATTACGTTTGATGAAACTTTTTAAGCTGATCTCCGCTTTTGCGCTGGTGGTATTGGTTGCTGGATTCGTCTGGGCTAAGGACACAGCTGCTGCCCCGGCGATTCTTCCCAGAGAGTTCGGTGGCTGGCAGATGTCGGGCTCGTCGCGAACCAGCAGCGACCCCGCGGTCGCTGATCCGGTCAATGCCGCAGTTCTCCAAGAATACGGCTTTAATAACTTCGAATCCGCCACCTATTCGCGCGACGATGGTCGCAAGCTCACTCTGCACGCCGCCCGCTTCGGCGATGCCAGCGGCGCCTACGGTGCTTACACGTATTACAAGACTCCAGAGATGCTGATCGAAAAAGTCGGCGACGGCGCCGCTTCGATGAATGAGCGCGTCCTGTTTTATCGCGGCAACATTCTGGTGGACGCGGTATTTCAAAAGCTCTCCGCGATGTCTGCGGCGGAGTTGCGCGAGCTCGCACAGGGTCTTCCATTACCTGCAGGCAACACCCGCAATCTGCCGGGATTGCCCGCTTATCTGCCGCCGCAATCCTACGTAAAGAACACGGCAAAGTATGTAGTGGGATCTGTCGCGCTGCAAAACCTGGATGCTCCGGTTCCAGCCTCGCTGGTGGATTTCAGCTCTGGGGCCGAGGTGGTGATGGGAAATTACAACAGCTCGGGTGGCGAAGCCACGCTAATGCTGATTTCCTATCCGACGCCGCAAATTGCGGCTGACCACCTGCGCCGCATTGAGGCCGCCAGTCCGCGAAACAATGGAGCGACGGCGAGCGCGGTTCCGATGCTTGCCAATCCCATCTTCGACAAGCGCACCGGTCCAATCGTTGTAGTGGTAGCTGGTCCGCTCTCGCAGGCCGAAGCGAAGTCCTTGCTCGCGTCGGTGAATTATGACGCCAACGTCACCTGGAACGAGAACACACATTTCACCAAGCGAGACAATCTCGCCAACCTTCTGGTGAATGTCATCATTCTCTGTTTCATCATTATCGGCTTTGCGCTAGTCGCAGGAGTAGCCTTCGGTGGCATCCGAATACTCGCCAGACGGATGTTCCCAGGCAGGGTTTTTGAACGAGCAGAAAGCCGTGAATTTATCGCATTGCACCTGTCGGAAAAGCCCCCGGAACATAAATTACTGATGTAAGTGATTAAATCAAAAGGCATTACAGGAATTGATCGAGTGATTCGTCTCACAATGACGAATTTCCAATATTTATTTACCATTATCCCAACTCGTTGAAAACAAAGACATTTATTTCCGAGATATAACTTGACACCCCCCTTTTTCGACTCATAAGATTTCGCCAGAAAGTTTTGACGGCCTGATCTCCGTTAGAACTATTCTCCCTTGAAAGAGAAGGCCACCCAAGTTGCCGGGTGGCCTTTTCGTTTTTCTCTCAAGTTCACACTCACGCGCTTCGCAAACATGGGCGTTTTCTTGGAACGGCCATAAGCTACACTTCGTATCCTGTTCAGCGTGGTTCTGACAGCTCCTCGGAGGAATTCATGTTTTGCGATAAATGCGGCACAACATTGCAGGAGGATCAGCTCTTTTGCAGCCGCTGTGGAAAGGAAGTTGCGGCCGGGGTGATGACGGGATATCCACGACCAAGCCGCCTCCGCCAACATGTTCGTCTTCTGGGAATTTTCTGGCTGGCCCTATCGGCGCTGGATGGTTTGATGGGAGTCGCGTCTTACATCGTAGCTAACACTGTTTTCAGCTTGGACAGCCATCCCGGAAGACCAACATTCCTGCACCCGCTGCTTAGCTTCATAGGAATTCTCGTCGTCATAAAAGCCTTCGCGGGATTTGCCACAGGCTGGGGTTTAATTCAGCGGGAACCGTGGGCCCGTACGCTGGCAGTGGTGCTCGCATTCCCTTCACTCTTCTTCAACGTTCCGTTTGGCACCGCGCTCGGCATTTACACTCTTTGGGTTCTGCTTCCGGCCGATTCCGATCTTGAGTATGAAAAGGAAGTGCGAAGATCGAGCGCAACTGAGCGAGCCTAATAGCATACTGCGAGAAGGTTGGCTGGCATGCTCTCTTCCATGTGGAAGAGAGGCCGCAGACACTTCCCATAGTTCTTTTGGTGATTCATAACTTCCGCTTCCCTCGATGTGATCCTGAAGACGGTCTGCTATTATGCTGAGATTCGTTCAGTTTTTTCGAATGCTCTCAGGAATGATGGTATGACGCTTTTAGGGAGAATCGGTGCCTAGCCAGAAACAGTTGAAGTGGTCTCAACTGAAGGTCGGGCTTACGGTGCTGGCAGCCAGCATCACTCTTGGCATCTTGGTTCTGCTCATGAGCGGCACCGGCGGTGTGTTCACTAAAAAAATTGCTATAAGGTCCTATTTCGATAACGCAGGAGGACTGCGCGAAGGCGCGCCGGTGCGGCTTCAGGGCGTGGACATCGGCAACGTTTCGAAAATTCGCGTCGTATCTGATCCCTCCCACCGCCTCACTCCGGTTGAAGTGACCATGAAAGTGAACACGCAATATCACAGTAATTTGCACAAGGATTCGTTCACTTTGCTCGCCACCGCCGGCGTGCTTGGCGAAACCTATATCGATATTGACAGTTCACAGGCCAGCGGACCCGAGGTCCGACCTGGGGACGTGTTGCCCACTCGCGAGACGCCGGACATTCAGGACGTGGTGCGCGCCAGCCAGGGAACTCTGCAAAATCTGGACGCGCTGGAGAAGCGCGTGGATCGCATCCTTGCCTTCATTGAGAGCGGGCAGGGTTCGATCGGCAAGGTTATTTACGATCCCAGCCTCTACAATCGGCTGAATGCCACGGTCGGTCAATTCCAAGGTTTGGTGAATGACGTCACTTCGGGCAAAGGCAGTCTGGGCAAACTGCTGGTTGACGATCAGCTTTATCGAAACGCGAACGCAACTATCGACAAGTTAAATGGGATCATCGACGATTTGAACGCGGGTAAAGGGACGGCTGGTAAGTTCTTGAAGGATCCGACTCTTTACAACACGGCGAATGACACCATTGCCAACGTCAAGAAACTAACTGACGACGTAAATGCGGGCAAGGGCGCACTGGGCGTGTTAGCCAAGAACGAGGAATTTGCCAACAAACTCCAAAACACTATGAGCAAGCTTTCAGACCTGAGTGACCGGCTGAATTCAGGTGAGGGCACCATAGGCAAACTGCTGCAGGATCCCACGGTTTACAACCATACCAGTGAGTTGCTGGTAGAAACCCAGCAGTTGATACAAGCAATCCGTCAGAACCCCAAGAAGTATCTGACCATCCACCTGAAGATTTTCTGAAGTCTCTCAAGGGATGTTCTGGTCATCCGAGCAACTCCAGGGATTGGGCACTGCTGCCCAAGCGAACACCTCGATCCCTCGCGTTGCTCGGGATGACAATTAATACTATAGGGAAGGCGGAATTAAATGACGCTTGGCTGCTTACGAGGATCGCGCGACGTTGAATCGGCTTGCTCGTGCGCGTGATAGCTGGAGCGCACCATCGGACCAGATTCCACATGCCGGAAGCCGAAGCGCAAAGCCTCATCTCTCAAGTATCGGAATTCGTCCGGCGTGTAAAACAGTGCGATGGGAAGATGATCGCGGGAAGGCCGCAAGTACTGGCCGACCGTCAGAATATCCACGCCACGCGAACCGAGATCGCGAAACACTTCCACCAACTCTGGAATCGTTTCACCCAGACCCACCATCACGCCCGACTTCGTCACCATCCCCGGGGAAAACTTCTTGGCATTTTCCAGGAGGCGCAAAGTGCGCTCGTAACGGGCGCCGGACCGTACTACCCGATAAAGACGCGGCACTGTCTCCGTATTGTGGTTGAGAACATCGGGCTGGGCATCGAGAACAATTCTTAACGCTTCATCGATGCCCTGAAAATCAGGAATTAGAACTTCGACGCGACATTCAGGAGACAACTCGCGAATCTGGCGGATGGTCTCGGCAAAAATTCGCGCTCCGCCCAGATTATCGTCGTCCCGATTCACGCTGGTCACGACGGCATGTTTCAAACCGAGCGTCGCCACGGCCTCAGCCACGCGTCGCGGCTCGTCCCAATCAATTGGTCCAGGCTTGCCCTTGGGAACGGCGCAAAAGCCGCAGCGCCGGGTGCAGATGTCACCTAAAAGCATGAATGTTGCCGTTCGATGATTCCAGCACTCCCCAATATTGGGGCACTGCGCCGACTCGCAGACAGTATGTAATCCCAACCCGCGGGCGAGTTTCTTGAGGCTATGGAAGTTCTCGCCCACCGGAGCTTTAGCCCTGAGCCATTCTGGTTTAGGCTGCCGGATCGGCGGCGCGAGATCGATCTGGACGAACTGGGAAGCTCCTGCCATCTCTCATTCGATTCTACATGTCCGATTGGCAATTCACGAAGCGCAGCCCTTTTCCCCACGGAGGCACAAAGTCACAAAGAACCGACCCTTGAACTTTTGCAAAAGCCATTGACGCTACCAGCGCCTTGTGAAAATGAAGCCTTCTCTGTGTCTCTGTATCTCTGTGGTGAAAGCCGTTTACGTAACGCGCACATCGAACAGCGTCAACCAATACTGAAGAGATTGCAGGGCGAAGCCGCAGAGGATGAGTCCGATGCCAAAAGCTCCGAGCCAGCGCTCTGGAAGATTATCAGCGTAGTACTCGATATATGGATTTACCGTAGCCCCAATTCCAGTGACAAGTCCGGTCACCAGTCCCACTCGGATCGCAAAAACCCAGGCGTGGTCAAGACGATGTATGAGAGCATTGCAGACAAGCGCCGTGGCGATGTATCCAAATGTCCGAATGACCGTTCCCCAGAACTGGCGACGCGTCAAACGAGGCCGGCGCGAGGCCGTATAGTCAATCGCGGGCCGCATGCCGCGAGAATAGGCGAATATCTGGCCGACCGTGATGAGAAGGGCAAATACGGTGGCATATTCGAGACCTAGAATCCTGTATAGTCCAGCGCCAAAAGCGAGCCCGCGAATAGCGCTGAAGAACCCCTCCCAGGGCAAGGAATAATGGTCCAGACCACGAGCCGCCCGATTGAGCTCGACCGCGATGGTGATACCGGCGGCAAGTCCTGCGGCCAGGCCAAGGACCAGACCGAGGCCAATGCCATAGCCAACTCCGAAAACAATCGAATACGTTACCGCCCTTGTGAGCAAACGCAACGGACCATGCTGTCCGCCCAACAAATCATAGGCAAGATAAAGGCTGCCCAGCACGTCAAGAAAAGTACCCGCGATGCTCACGGCTGCTACCGTGTGGTGGTCGATCAACACCTAACGATTGTGCACGAATCACGGCTTACTGAGAAAGAATTCTGCTTGGGATAGCGTGCACTCGGACTCAAGTCTGTGAGCAGCAGTCGCAGGTGGATTGATTAGCCAAAAACAAGGTGCACCGCTGCTATCCTTCCAGATAAGCGTCAATCCACTCTTTGATTCTGAAACGGCGGTCGTCCTGATTGTCGAAACGGATGCCGAAGGTTTTGCCGATGGGATTACGCCAGCTCACCGTGCAGCGAACCCATATCCGCGGCAAGGTCAGCAAAGCGAATGAGATTTCTCCCGACTGACCGGTCGCGATATCCTCAGTGTTGCGCAGGGACATGCCTCCGGAACTGATTTCAATACTGGTTGCGGTGACTTTGCGGCTGTCGCTAGTCGTAAAGGTAATCTCGGTGATCACCGGAATGCGGACGTAACGCCGCATTTCGTGCAGAACCAGCATTTGCGTTGCTCGAACCAATTTCAGCACGGCTTGGCGTTCGAGAGGCTCGTGGAAAATGGCATTAATTCCGCACTTCGAGTAGCGAATCGCGTCCTGAGCGCTACCGCCGACGGCATATAGAACAATGCGGCTATTAGAGGGCGAGGTACGTGCGGATTCCATTACCTCCTGCGCGCCCGGACCCAGTTTGACCACGCAAGCCTCGAATTTCTCTTTTTTCAGGCGTTCCGCGGCATCTCCGTTCAGCGCGACGCTCTCGATGCCAAATTGGCGAAAGCACTCCGCGAGGGTATTGCGGAAAGGTTGTTTGATGTCGACAAGAGCCACCCGAGCCGAAGCCTTCTTGTTCGAAAGCGTGGGCATTGCGAGGGTTCCGAAAGCTTTGTCCATAGACGAAATTATTCTGGCCAGGATCTATTCTGTATTGCACTATCGGCATTGGCAAAGGAGAAGAAGGCCAATCCCTGAGTACTAAGGTCGCATTACCAGGCGTAAACGGAGGAGCCCTAACGTTCCTTGCCAAGCCGGTCGACGGTCGTTGGTCGACGGTCGTTGGCAAAATCTCAAGCCGTTTTGGCGCACTGCCAACGACCAACGGCTCGGGACCAAAGACTACACCAACGGATTTCGGATTTTCATTCGGCAGTTGTAGAACGCTTTCAATGGGTCTCAAAAAGTTTTTTCACGGAGAGTGCTTGGAGATATAGGCGGCTTGGTGCAACCCAGGAATTTGTTTAGAGGAATGTGGGGAGAACGGCGTCTCTTCCCCGTTCTCCATTTGGTACGGTTGGCTAATCCGTCCAGCGATGGAACAGCAAGGCCCCATTGGTTCCGCCAAAGCCAAACGAGTTGGACATGGCGTATTCCACATCGGCTTTTCTCGCGTGATTGGGAACGTAATCGAGATCACACTCTGGGTCGGGATTTTCCAGATTTGTGGTCGGGGGCAAAATTTGATCGCGCAGCGCAAGCACCGTAATACCCGCTTCCAGCCCGCCAGCGCCGCCGAGAAGATGTCCGGTCATCGACTTCGTAGAACTCACCGCCAGCTTGCGGGCGTGATCGCCGAAGGCTCGCTTGATGGCAATAGTTTCCAGCTTGTCGCCAAGGTCCGTTGAAGTGCCATGCGCATTGATGTAGTCCACTTTCTCCGGAGCGACTTTAGCATCATTCAAGGTGTTCAACATCACGCGATAAGCGCCATCGCCATTTTCGGCTGGCTGGGTGATGTGATGCGCGTCTCCGCTCATGCCGTAGCCCACGATCTCAGCCAGAATTTTGGCTCCGCGGCGGCGGGCGAATTCCAATTCTTCGAGAATAAGAATTCCAGCGCCTTCCCCAATCACGAACCCATCGCGTCCTGAATCCCAGGGCCGGCTTGCCTTCTCAGGCGCATCGTTGCGGGTGGAAAGCGCGCGCATCGCGGCGAAACCGCCAACCCCCATGGGAGTGATGGCAGCTTCTGTCCCGCCCGCGATCATGACGTCAGCGTCACAGCGAGCGATGATTTTGTACGCGTCGCCGATGGAGTGCGCACTGGACGTGCAAGCCGTACATGTGGCTTCGTTCGGACCCTTGGCCTTGTAGCGGATGCTGACGTGTCCGGCAGCGAGGTTCACGATTGAGGCGGGAATAAAAAACGGGGAGATCTTGCGAGGGCCGCCATTGAGCAGATTTATATGCTCGCGCTCAATCACATCGAACCCGCCGATACCCGATCCGATGTGCACGCCGGTGCGCGTCGAGATCTCTTCTGTCACTTGCAAACTGGCGGCCTTCATTGCCTCATCCGCTGCTGCCAGCGCGAGGTAGATGAAGCGGCCCATTTTCTTGAGTTCTTTTTTATCGACGAAATGCAGGGGATCGAAGTTCTTGACTTCAGCGGCGATCTGGCAGGCGAACTGCGTCGGATCAAATTGAGTGATGCGGGCCACCCCGCTCTTGCCCGCGAGCAGGTTTCGCCAAATCTCCTCTGTGGTGTTGCCCACCCCGCAGATCAGGCCAATGCCAGTAACTACAACCCGTCTTGCCAACTACTTCCCGCCTTTCGCGTGTTTGCCGATGTAGTCGACCGCATCCTGCACGGTGCGGATTTTCTCGGCGTCTTCGTCGGGAATCTCGATTTCAAAGGCCTCTTCAAAAGCCATTACCAGCTCAACGGTGTCGAGAGAGTCGGCTCCAAGGTCGTCTACGAAAGAGGCATTTTGAGTTACTTCAGCCTCGTCCACTCCCAATTGTTCCACGATGATCTGTTTTACTTTTTCATCAACGGCTGCCATGCATTCTCCTTGCGGTTTCGAATTAAACGGGAGTCAGACTCTTTATTTCGCAACAATGGGGGACGGGCGTCTCGCCCGTCCAGCCGAGCGAGGACGCCCAGCCTCCATTTAAAGAGCGCGCCTACTTCGCCACTTTGGCGTGCTTATCGATGTAATCGATGGCATCCTGAACGGAGCGGATCTTCTCGGCGTCTTCATCCGGAATTTCCAGATCGAATGCTTCTTCGAGCGCCATCACCAGTTCAACCTGGTCCAGTGAGTCGGCGCCTAAATCGTCCACGAATGAAGCGCTGGGCGTCACTTCAGCTTCATCGACTCCCAGTTGTTCGCTTACAATCTGCTTTACTTTCTCAGTAGTTTCTTTCAACTTGTCTCCAGCAGCCATCGCGATTCACCTCCAAAGAATGAGAAAAAGGAATGAGTAGTGTAACGGCCAGCACGAATCGCTGTAAAGGCGAGTCGGCCGCACTGCGGCCGACTCTGAGAAGCCCCATAGGAATCCTAACCGCTGGCAGTTCCCGGGGTCAACGTGGCTCAGGTAGCAGGTGTGGCGCGGGTGCCCTCGCCGGTGCGGCATGCGGAAGGCCCGCATGCCGCAAAGGATATGATGTTCTCCGATTGCGCATGAGAAGCGAGCGCGATGAGGTTTGAGAAATCCTATGCGTGCAGTGATACAACGTGTCAGTCGATCCCAGGTCGCGGTCGCTGGCGAGATCGTGGGCAAGATAGGCCGCGGACTGCTGGTCTTGTTGGGAGTGGCGCAGGCAGACAGCGAAGCGGACGCCGACTATCTGGCCGACAAAATTGTAGGTCTGCGCATTTTCGAAGACGAAAGTGGAAAGATGAACGTCGATGTGGCCTCGATTTGCGGGCAGATTTTAGTAGTGTCGCAGTTCACCCTCTATGGCGATGTTCGCCGCGGCAAGCGACCGTCGTTCGATGCGGCAGCATCGCCAGACCGGGCTCGCCAACTCTACGAATATTTCGTGGAACGCATCCGTGCGGCGGGCATTCAGTGCGAAACCGGCCGCTTTCAGGAGATGATGCAGGTGGAGTTAGTAAATGAAGGCCCGGTAACGATTCTGCTCGACTCGACCAAGAGCTTTTAAGTTAGGCGCGAGGGTCCACGTCGTGCGGCACGACAGCATGTTTCCTGAGAACGCTCACGCAGACGAAAGCCGGTACAGTTCCTCCAACACTTTCCGCGTGTTGATCAGAACTTCCTGCACTTTTTCCGCGGAATAATCTCGGTCAAACATCTCGGGGTCGTGAATCGCGCGGTTGCCCGCCTTGGCCACTTCGCGAGCGCAGCGCGGACGATCGTCCGTGAGAACGCCCTTCTCCACCGCCATGGCGATCATTTCGTGGATGGACTGATTGGTCTCGCTATGCGGATCGGCGACTTCTTTGAGTGCCCCCTCTAAAATGGCGCGGCAGAAGACAGCACATGCCAGGTGGAAGCCATAAAGATAACAGCGGTGTGCCTCCTCAAAAAGAAGCTGTACCCTGCGGTTAGGAACAATTTCCAGGCCCATGCGGTCGAGCGTCGAGGCGCGAAAAACGATTCTATCCAGCTTCTCGAGGATCTCTTCTGCATAGTAGCGATCGAGCGCGTCCAACTGGTTGCCGGGTGCACAGGCTTCTTCGGGCGATAAGGAATCCTGTCCCTCAGCAATTGGACTAATTGCGTGTCCCAAGGCTTCGCGAGTGACCGGCGTCAGTTCGTCCATCAATTTCTTGAATTCGTCGGCCAGAGAATCTACCGTGGGTAAGCCCGAAAGCGAAGTGCGTTGGAGGGCAACGGTGCGGGCGACGTGGTCATAAACCAGTCGACGCATTTGTCGAAAGATAGCTTCGTCCTTGGTGCAATGTTCAGGAGATGCGCCCTGGCCCAGGCCGAAAGACCATGCCTCGCCAGTTTTCCCGTATCTACCGTCATTTATGTAGCGCAGGATTTCAGCCAGGAGTGGAGCCCGCTTCGAGAGATGATCG
>DASYOD010000014.1:0-21647 GCA_036008085.1 Terriglobales bacterium | reverse complement strand
CGAGCGCCGTTTTGTTGGCATGAACGTCCGTATACGTGAAGGTTAAGGGTGGCGCCGACGCGATGCCTACCGCGACGAACGTGAGAACTAACAGAACACCAAGCATGGACCTTTTCACTGGTTTCTCCTCCTAGAGAAAATCGTTGTGCGTGCTTCCTGCGGTGCGAACAGGCGCAGGAATAAATTTGGAACCCCCTCAAAACCAGATTTGCGCTCCGCGTATTCGCTGCGCAAAAGCGGTGGCTTCGCGCTCCAGTCGCGGAAAGTCGCGAAGCCGTTGAGGCCGATCATTATCGTCGCGGTTAGGATTGCGGTCAAGATGAAAGGTTTTGCACTACGGTTAAGGCCTTAGAGGAAAGTTTTCCGTGGCTTGCCGCACCGTCGGGGCGACTGGAAGCGTCCCTTTAAGCATGCGGACAATGCCGCGGCTAGTTCTTCCGGGCAACGATCCGCAAATCCTGCCCAGTCATTTCTTTCGGTTCGTCGAGTCCCAGCATCCCCAGGATGGTTGGAGAAATGTCGCGCAGAGATCCTCCCGGCTTCAGCATGAACTTGTTGCTGTTATCGGCGACCACGATAAACGGTACGGGATTGGTGGTGTGCGCGGTGTGCGGGCCACCGGTCACGGGATCGATCAACATTTCGGCGTTGCCGTGGTCGGCGGTAATGAGCAAAGCGCCCCCTTTGGCTCGGACTGCAGGCTCGATGCGGCCCAGGCAGGCGTCGACAGTTTCCACGGCTTTGACCGTAGGTTCGATCCTGCCGGAGTGGCCCACCATATCCGCGTTAGCAAAATTCACGATAATCACGTCGAAGGTACCGTCTTCGATGGCTTTCACCACGGCATCGGCGATTCCGGCAGCGCTCATTTCTGGTTTCAGATCATAAGTGGCGACTTTGGGCGAAGGCACCAGCAGGCGCTCTTCACCCGGAAATGGCTGTTCCACGCCTCCATTGAAGAAGTAAGTTACGTGAGCATATTTTTCCGTCTCAGCCACGCGCAGGTTGCGGAGATTCATTTGCCCCATCACGTTAGCGAGAATATTGTTCATTGACTCTGGAGGAATAACGACGGGCAGCTTGAATTGTTTGTCGTACTGGGTCATGCAAACGTAATGCAGATTCCTGGGAACGCGGTCGCGAGGGATGGCAGCATCGAGATCCTCAGCGCCGGGTAAATCGCGTCCGGCTTTCTCGTTGATGCCGCTGTTGCGCGCGAGGGCACGAGTAATCTGGCGGACGCGGTCGGCGCGGAAGTTGAAACAAATGCAGGAGTCATCATCGCGAATCGTGTAGACGCGAGCGTCCCCGCTCGTGCTCTTCGGATCGGCGCAGACGAAAGGGACTATGAATTCATCGGTCACTCCTTTGTTGTAAGACTCTTTTACCCCCTGCACCGGATCAACATATTGGCCGCCTTCGCCGTTGCCGTAGACCATGGCGTTGAATGCTTTCGCTATGCGCTCCCAGCGTCGGTCGCGGTCCATGGCGTAGTAGCGTCCGCTCACGGTCGCGATCTTTCCGGTGTTGTACTCGCGTATCTTCTGCTGCAGTTGTTCCAGGTAGCCGGCGCCATTGGTGGGCAAGGTATCACGGCCATCCATGAAAGCGTGCACGAAGACGCGATCAACACTATTTTCTTTCGCCATGCGCAACAGCGCGTAGAGATGCGTCTGATAGGAATGCACGCCACCATCGGAGAGCAAGCCGAACAGGTGCAGTCGGCGCTCGCCAATGCGGGCATTTTTCATAGCGGAGAGCAGCACCGGATGACGAAAGAATTCACCGTTCTGAATCATGAGCTCGATGCGGGTGCTGTCCATGTGCACGATGCGTCCCGCGCCGATGTTGAGATGGCCGACCTCGCTGTTGCCCATTTGGCCCTGAGGCAGTCCGACGTAGGGGCCACTGGTATAAATCAACGTGTTGGGATACTCGCGCAGCAGGCGATCGTAAGTAGGCTTGCGAGCGAGCGCGATGGCGTTGGCCTTGGTTTCGGCGCGATATCCCCAGCCGTCGAGGATTATTAAGACGAGTGGTTTGGGACGCATTTAGCTGCTGGCTCCTGGCTTCTGGCCCATGCGAAAACCCGCCGCGGATTTCTCGCGGATAAACACGGATATGAATTCCTCTCTCAGACTAATTCTTTTGCTGAGATGGCGTCGCTGCCGGAGTGCTTTTTTGTTTTTCCTGATCTTCCTTTACGATTTGCTCGGCCTTTTGCTGAATAACGTCCATCTGCTTTTGCATGCGCGCGTAGGAGGCTTGCATCGACTCGGAGGTCAGGGAGGGCATCTCTCGCATCATCTTTTGACCGGTCGGCGATGCGTAGAAAGTGCTCATGGCATCGATGTCGGTCTTTGAGAAATGCCGCTGGTAGATGGGGATCATGTCGTCGAGCATAGCGTCCATGGGCATGTCTTTTACAGTCTCTACGATCATTCGGTTGGCGCGAGCTATTTTATCCGCCGACGTTTGCGGGTAACGCTTTTTCAGAGTTTCGTCGATCATGGCTGTCTGTTGTTTCATCATGGCGTCCATCACCTGACGCATTTGCTGGTGAATCTGCATGACCTCGAAGAGCTTCTGAATGTCTTCTTTTGAGGCGGGGGCATCACCCGTCGCGGGCGTAGCCTGTTGCGCCAAGACTGCTGATGCTACGAGAACAATAATTGAGAGGAACGCAGAATGACGTTTCATAAAACCCCTCCTCAAAAACACTACCAGATCACCTCGACAGGATAACGCTCAAAGTGCGGATCGGAGGTGACAAGCGGAAGTTTTTCTTCGATACTCTGCGCGATCAGAACGCGGTCGAACGGGTCGCGGTGGTGCATGGCCAACGATTCAATCCTTAGTATGTGGTCCAGTGTAATCGGCAGCACTTCAATCCGGTTCTCTGCTGCCTGCTTGATCAGGTACGGACCTGAGGGTTGAGGCAAAGGAAGTTTGCCCGCCTGCACCTTGATCAGTATCTCCCAGACGCTGGCCGCACTCAGCCAGAGGTCGTTGGGTCCTGTAAATATCTTTTGCGCCCGGCGGGAAAGCCTCTGGTCGTCCGCAATCGCCCATAAAAATGCGTGCGTATCGAGAAGAGCCCTCATTCGTAGAAGAGATCCTCGATCTCCTTGGGGAGGGGATCGTTGAAGTCATCCGGCACGGTAAACTCGCCCTTGGCCGAGCCGAGCATGCGATTCTTTGGTCGTTTTTCTAATGGCACCAGTTTGGCGACGGGCTTCCCGGCCTTGGCAATGATGACTTCTTCGCCCATGGCGACCCGTTCGAGCAGGCGGGATAGGTGGGTTTTGGCCTCGTGGATATTGACTTCCATGAGACTAGTATAGCTAAGTCATGGACTAAGTCAATCTTAAGGCTCTTGCGGGTCGGCGACGGAGTTTAACTAGCTTTAATGCTCGCCGAATGGTTTTCGTGGCGATGCCTCCGAATGCGGCGATGCGTCCAGGCAAGCCAAGCACAAAGAATCGCCGTTGATCCGATCACTCGACGTAGATAATTCGACTCCAGATCGTTCAATCCGAGCCGATCCGCAATGCGATTGGAGACATATGAAGCCGCGCCTGCGAGTGCGATGGTGACGAACGCGGCCAGAAACAACTCAGCGTCTTGGAAAATATGGCGCCATGTCCATTTTGTGCGTACCCGAATCATCTGAATGACGCCGATTGTAGCGAAGACCAAGAGGCCCGCGAAGAAAGCGAACACCGGCACGTCATCAGCGCCGATCCAAACACCAAGTAAAGAAACCTGTAATTCGAGCGGCATTCGCATATTACTTTCTGTAGTTCAGTGCTTTCAACCCCAAGAATCTCGCTGAAGCTCCCAACTCTTCCTCGATCCGCAGCAACTGGTTGTACTTTGCGATGCGGTCGGTGCGCGAGGCCGAGCCGGTTTTGATTTGACCCGCTCCTGTGGCTACGGCCAGATCGGCTATGAAGGTGTCTTCGCTTTCGCCGGAGCGGTGCGAGATTACCGAGGTGTATCCGTTGCGGCGGGCAAGGTCGATTGCGTCAAGAGTTTCGCTGACTGTGCCGATTTGATTGACTTTGATCAGAATTGAATTGGCGACGTGCTTGTCGATTCCCTCTTGCAATCGTTCGACATTGGTTACGAAGAGGTCGTCGCCTACGAGCTGAATCTTATGGCCGAGTTCTTTGGTGAGCAGCACCCATCCTTCCCAATCATCTTCCGCCAAGCCATCTTCGAGCGAGACGATCGGATAATCGTTCGCCCACTTGGCCCAGAAGCGGACCATCTCTTCGGAGCTCTTGGCCGACTTGTCGGACTTCTTGAAAACATATTTGCCGTCTTTGTACAGCTCGCTGGCGGCGGGATCTAACGCGATGGCAATTTCTTCTCCGGGCTTGTAACCGGCTTGCTGGATCGCTTCAAGTACGACTTCAATAGCTTCGACATTTGATTTAACCGAGGGCGCGAATCCGCCTTCGTCGCCGACGGCGGTGTTGTAGCCTCGTTTTTTAAGCACGCCTTTCAGCGTGTGAAAGACTTCGACGCCCCAGCGCAGCGCTTCAGAAAACGATTCGGCGCCTACGGGCATGACCATGAATTCCTGAAAGTCAACATTATTGTCGGCATGGGCGCCGCCATTGAGGATATTCATCATCGGCACAGGCAGGGTGTTGGCTGCGGCACCGCCGAGGTATCGATACAAAGGCAGGCCGAAGGCTGTGGCCGATACACGGGCAGCGGCCATGGACACGGCGAGAATCGCATTTGCCCCGAGGCGTCCCTTGTTTTCGGTGCCGTCGAGTTCGATCATCTTTTGATCGAGAGCGCGCTGATCGGAGGCATCAAAATTGGCCAGGGCTTCGGCGATCTCTCCGTTCACATTTTCGACCGCTTTTAGCACTCCCTTTCCAAGAAAGCGCTGGTTATCGCCGTCGCGCAACTCGACGGCTTCATGCTCGCCCGTGGAAGCGCCACTGGGAACGATAGCGCGTCCTGTGGTTCCGTCGGCCAAAGTGATTTCGGCTTCAACTGTAGGATTGCCTCGGGAATCGAGGACTTCGCGGGCATGGATATCAGCAACGTTCATCATGAGCATGAGTGCGTCCTTAATTGAAGAATGATGAAAGATCGAACGAGAGAACTCTCCGTGCAGCAATTGCCATGTCGGTTTTACGGCGGTGATTATAAATCACGCGCAGATCGGGACGGCATGGCAAAGTTTGCATTCACCCGCTTCCTCATACCTGCCTTCGTCCGCTCAGGGATTTGGCAGGATTTTGGCTCTACGGTGCGAAAGCCAAATGGCTAAAGATTTCAGGTTAGCGACAGCGGGGCTAATCGACAATTATCTTGAAGAATACGATATTGCGCCCAAAATTTTGTCTCTCCGCGCAGCAAAATCCCGGATAATTTTTCTGCAATTCGTCGGCAAGCGTAACCGTCCATCCCGCCTGCCCCACCCAAACGCTTTCGCCGCGTGTGAACCCGGCACGACGAACAAATTCCTTCCATGTCTTCAGGGTTGGCGAACCAAACGACCATATTTCTGGGGATGTTGAAATGATGCGATGGACGCCGCAATGAAAAACATCCAAAGCCAAGGGTGAGTCTTCGTGCGAGATGGGTCGCTGTTCACATAGATAGTGGCCGAGTTCGATGCCGGTTTCGTAGTCCACTAGAATCGATTCGTCCGCCGGAATGCGCTGACGTACAAAGCTTACCGCTTTTTCCATTTGAGTTCGGCTCTGGTCCACCCGTGGGATGTGAGTCCCATAGTAAGTTCGGAAGGTGTAACAAAGAAGAACAACCATTGCAGCGAGCGCGATTCCCGGCAAAGCCCGATTCCTAATGATTCTTGCCAGGCCTACGCTAATCCCGGTGACGACAGAAATCACAAGAAATACAGAATGACGAGTACCGCCATAAGGATAGATGCCTGCCAGAGCCGCGCAGAAGTTAAGGGCAAACGGCAGGACGAGAAGGACCCTGATTTGAAGGACGTCAGGACCCGGCCTTTGTGATAGGAAATCTCTGCGAAACAGTATTACTCCGGCTATGAACAACAAGGCCATCACGTCTCCGATGACTAACTGTCCCATGAGGTACTGGAAGACGCTAAAGCTCCTGGTCACCGCAAAAGCCCATGCCGACGCATGGTCTGGATGGAAATACGATTTAGACAGCCACAACTCAAAAGCTTGCGCCGCTATCGGCATTCCTTTGACTTTTGATATGTGCGTAACGTAGAGAAAAATTGCAAGAACGAGCGCTCCACCTTGTCCAAAAAACCAGGCGATCGCAACCTTCGCTGAAGCTCGAAAGCGAACCAGGCGCAAGGCGGCGTAAATGGCAAGCGTTGCAGCAAACAGAAACGCCGAATAGTGGGTAAGCATCGCGAGGTCGAGACAAGCGGATGAAGCAAGTATTCGCCACGGAGAATTTTTTACGAAAGCGCGCTCCAGAAGATAGGCTGCGCTTATCAGAAACAGCAACATCAATTCGTATTGGCGGAGTTGCGCGGAAAGAGCGACCATCGGCGGCAACAGCGCCGCAAAGACCAGACCGATTAGTCCAGTTGTCTTACCAAAAATCCCCTTTAGCCATTGAAAAAAAATCCAACAAAATGCCGCTCCAGCAATCACGGACGGGAGGCGCAGCATCAGTTCCGAGGTTCCCAAGTATCGCCACCAGTAGAGTACAAAGATCAAGAGCGGCGGGTGCGCCGTGGTTAGGCTTGCCTGGTATGCGAGTGGCCAGGAAGTGTGGTTGGCGATGACGAAATGCAGGGCCTCATCGGGATTCAAAAATGTGCCCGCAGCGTCTTTGAGGCGAGCCATAAAGCCTATCACGACAATCACGAGCGCTGCAAAGTCAGAGTGAGTTTCAAGCCAGCTGTCGAATTGATCACCGTGCTCTCGCGTTGGTTCCTGTTCATCTGGCAGCAAGTGTCGCGAACAACTGTTCTGGCTCATGCCGCTCAAAGGGTCTTCACCGTCGCTTGGATTCAGCTGCAGCGATCATATACAAGATCAGGATTTTCCCATCCCCGATTCGAAGTTTGGGGGCAAAAGCAACAGTCGGTTCCGCGTGAACACCTTTCGATTAGACGCGCGTGGTGACCACACAAGTCAATTGACCGTCACTGGTCTGCAGGCTAGCATCACGGCGAAGAGCTTGTGTGATGAACCTGTCCTTTCTCCAATACGTAGTTTGCTGGGTGCTGATCGCATTTACTCCGGCATCGCTGATAGCGGCGGATGCTGATCCGGGCGGAGCTATGCTCTATGGCCGCGGTAAAGAACCGATCTTGCTGAACGGCAAACCGTTGCCCCGCTCGTCGGCCGTTTTCCCCGGCGATTTAATTCAAACACCGCCAGAGTCTGTTGCGACGCTTGATGCGCCGGGTTCAGGCGTCGTCGTGTATCCGGACTCGGTGGTGAAGTTCGGACAAGATTCTGTATCGCTTCAGCGAGGGAGCGTGAGCGTTGCCACTTCTAAACGCATGGTTGCAACCGTCGGCGAAGTTACTGCAACTCCTGCATCGGACGTTTGGACCGAATTTGAAGTGGCGGACACAAACGGAAGCATTCGCATTACTGCCAGTAAGGGCACCATAGACGTTAGTTGCCCTAAGGGAAGCGCCAGCCTTTCGGAGGGAGACGAGTTGACCGCCGACGCGGCCGGAAACTGTACTAAGAAAAAACGCAAAGCTGGAGCGCTATGGCCCGGAAATGGCGGTACGCTCTCAAGCCCTTGGGTCATAACCGGCGGGTTGATCACGGTGGGAGGGGTCATTTGTCTGCTGCTCTGCGACAATCCGCAACCATTCATCAGCCAGTGGAAGCCATAGTGGGGGCGAGTCTAGTCCCCTTTTGCCGAGTTCGAAAGCGTTCACGTGGGATTCGTCGCCCTGCTGGTGCAGGCGCGGGGCATCGGAAGGACGGCCGCTTTTTTGTGAATTTTCTGGCTCCAAACAAAAACCGGTGATCGATTATCTGGATGCCATTGCGTGCTCAACCTCATCTGCGGTGTGCGGAAGTTCCTCGGTCAACTGGATGAGCTTGCCGCTGGCATCCACGTAATACATGTCTTCGATACGCACTCCCAGCTTCTCCTCGGGAATATAAATGCCAGGCTCGATGGTGAAAACCATTCCCGGAGCCAGCGGTACGTCATAATCGCCAGCATCGTGAACGTCGAGCCCAACGTAGTGGCCGAGACCGTGAATGAAATATTTCCCGAGCGGCTCGCGGTGCAGGTCCTTACCGTGAGTATTGATGTAATCGTATGCGACGTTATGAAGCGAGTCCGACTGATCGCGTCTGAGGTGAGACTTTCCTGACTGGAACGCGGCCATGGCTGCGCGCTGCGCTCCCAGTACGATGTCGTAAATCTCCCGTTGACGCGCAGTGAACTTACCCGTGGCTGGCAGAGTGCGAGTGATGTCGGAGGCATAGAGCGAATATTCACCGGCAGCATCGATCACGACCACATCACCGGATTGGATTGGCCCTGAGTCGTCGGAGTAGTGCAAAATGGTAGAGTTGAAGCCTGCACCTACAATTGGTGCGTAGGCGGGACGTTCGCAGCCGCGCTTGCCCCATTCGTACTGCATCAGTGCGGAAATTTCGCGTTCGTTAATATCTGGCTTCATACTTCGCATAGCCGCAAAGTGCGCTGCAATCGAGGCATTCACTGCTTTGCGGATGCGATCCATTTCGCCCGCATCTTTATAAGTGCGGAGCTCAGCGACGAGTGGGCGGGCATCCTGATACGAAACTCCCAGGGGAAAAGCGTTGGCTCGACTCAACCATTCCAGCGGAGTCTGAGAGTTCGAAGTCTCGCCAGCTACGGGAACATCCGTATAAATGATGGCCCTGGGTTGAGGCAGCAGCCGGACCAGTTCCTCGCGCATCCTGTCTAGCACTTCAACGTGATCGAATCCGGTAATCCGCGCGGCTTCGGGGTTCTCCGGACCGAGCTTCGGCCCGGTCCATTTTTCTGCGGCGTAATTATGTGCAGGCAAGAATAGAATTTCTGTGTAAGCGCGCGCCGGATCTTTTCCCTTGGCTTCCATTGCAGGAGCAATCAAGAGAGCTGCTCCTGGTTCGGCCCATCCGGATAGATAAAAGAAATTGCTGTCCGGCCTGTATCCGTAAATGGCGTTGGGGCCTTCGGCTTCGGTCGGCGCGAAAAGTAAAACTACGCCGCCGTTGGTTTTGCCGGCTAAGGCTTGCCGCCGGGCGCAGTAATCGGCGTTCGCCTGCCGATCCAGAGCTGCGCCGACTTGACCGAAGATTAAGAGACCGAAAACCAAGGCTAAGAGCTTGCGCATTGAGTTTCCTCGAAGAATCGATCGACTTCAAACACCGACCGGAAATGGTTTGGTATGCGTTTCCGCGCTAAGCGCAATTCCGGTGAAGCGTCCTTGCAGCAGAGACATCAACCCGGTATACCAGTAGCCCACCACAAACAAAATCAGAAATGGAACTGTAATGTAATTCTCATTCTCTATGGCGTAATACACGGTGATGGCGAAGTAGCAGCCGATCAGCAATTCCACCCACGGGACCCAGCCCAAACCACGGCGGTATTTGTTGGCGCGCACTTTGTCTTTCTTGGATTCGACGTGATACTTCGGTGTGCGCGCGAAGTCCGACTTTTTTCCCAGCAGCGCTTCCAGCACGGCACGCGTGTTGGTCACTGTAAGCCCGATACCTAAGGCCATCAAGAATGGAAGATAAATCAGAGCGCGAAACCATTTACCCGGGAACAACTCCCGTTGCGAGACTAGGTAAAAACTGGAGATGGAAAAAGTCGAGGCCATAAATAGCGGCAGGTCAATGTACAACATCTGAAACCAGCCCTGGTAGAAGCGGATGATCATGGCCGGCAGCAATAACACGGAGAGCACAATCATCAGCGGATAACTAAGATTCGCAGTCAGGTGATACCAGGCTTCGAGTTTCACGTGGAATCGCTGATCGCTCTTGAGCACTTGCGGAAGAATTTTTTTGCTGGTCTGTATCAATCCCTTCGCCCAACGCGCCTGTTGGGTTTTAAAGGCGGTCATTTCTACCGGCAGTTCCGCCGGGCACTCGACATCCTGGAGATAAATAAACTTCCACCCTTTCAGTTGCGCCCGATAGGAAAGGTCTGTGTCTTCGGTCAAAGTATCGTGTTGCCAGCCGCCAGCATCGTCAATCGCCTTGCGCCGCCACATTCCCGCAGTACCGTTGAAATTAAAAAAGACATTGCTGCGGGCCCGGCCTGAATGCTCGAGCACGAAATGACCATCCAGCAAAATCGCCTCAACTTCGGTAAGGAACGAATAATTGCGATTGATGTGCGTCCAGCGGGTTTGCACCATGCCAATTTTTGGGTCGGTGAAGTGGTGAATCACGCGTTTCAGAAAATCCTCGGGTGGCACGAAATCTGCATCGAAGATGGCTACAAACTCGCCTTGCGCTGTCTTGAGACCCTCCGTCAGCGCGCCCGCCTTGAACCCTTCGCGATTCGAACGATGATGGTAGCTGACCGGGAATCCCTTGGCGGCGTAGTGGTTGACTAACCCGCGCGCCACGGCAACCGTTTCATCTGTCGAGTCATCGAGCACTTGAATCTCCAGTTTCTCCAGCGGATATTCCAGGCGGCAAACGGCGTCCAGCAGGCGCTCGACCACGAACTGCTCGTTGAAGATCGGCAGTTGCACAGTTATGCGAGGCAAATCTGCAAAATGCGCGGACGGCTCCGTGGTTCGATTTTTCTTGTTCTTGTAATAAAGGTAAACGAGAACGTACCGATGCGCGCCATACGAGGCTAGCAGGATCAACACAATAAAATAAGGAATCAACAATGCCGTGTCAAAAGCGTTGGGGTGGTAGAGACCCTGAAAAGTCTTGTCGAGAAAATGCTGCCGGATGTATTGACCGATACCCTTGGGGGCAACGAGCGCGGCTAGCAATGAGTAGGAAAAGAACATGCAGTTCCAGGGGAGCATCTGACTCGGGAGCCAACCTGAAGCGTTTATTCTACCTGATCGAGTTCGGAAGACGAGTGATGTTCCGACCGGATTGAAGGACTATAGAAAATTCCCTCCCTGCCGATAGAACAGTCCGAGGGCTAAATATGGCTGAACTGCGCCAGAACTATTTTCACCAAAGAATGGGTAATTATCGCGACTGAGCGAGCTAAACGTCCGGAAGAACTGGCCATTCGCCGACCGGCGAAGATAGTGCCGCCGTTCATAGAAACTTGCCCATTCTGCGCGGGAAATGAAAGCAAAACTCCGCCGGAAGTAATGCGCGCTCCCACCAATGGCGGCGGACCATGGCAGGTCCGGGTTGTAGCCAATAAGTTTGCTGCTCTATCGCCGGACGTGCAGCCCATTCGCACAATTCATCGATCACGACGCAGCATGGGCGGCTTCGGCGTTCACGACGTGATCATCGATACGCCCGACCACTCCCATTCCATCGCCAACATGCCGGACGCCCACATCGCCAATTTGCTGCGCGTCTACAAGTCTCGTTACGACTCACTGAGTCTTGACCCGCGCATCGCGCACGTGACTATTTTCAAGAATCACGGCGCCGATGCTGGAGCCAGCCTGGAGCATCCGCACTCCCAATTGATTGCTACACCAGTCATTTCGCATCAGGTGCGCGAGCGCTTCCAGCAGGCCTTGAACCATTACGACGAATACGGCGAATGCATGTTTTGCCAGACCCTGCAGGAGGAAATTGAGGACCAGCAGCGGGTAGTGCTTCTCACCGACCACTTCGTTGCCTTGGAACTATATGCCTCGCCAACCCCGTTCTGCACTCCCATTTACCCGCGCCGGCACATGGCCACTTTCGGCGATATCAGCAGCGCCGAGATTGCAGATCTCGCCCGGGTGCTGAAAACGGTTTTAGCGAAGATTTACCATGGGCTGGGCAATCCGGATTTCAACTTTACCATCCGCAGCGCTCCCGCCGAATACGTGGGAGTGAAGCACTTCCATTGGTATGTGAGCATCATTCCGCGTCTGACCAGGGTTGCCGGATTCGAACTTGGGTCGGGGATGTTCATCAATACGGTGTTGCCGGAAGCGGCGGCGGAGTTCTTGCGGAATGTGAAGGTGGAAATGGCCGCCGGGGCGAGTTAATCGTTATCTGTATTTGCCCGGCCAGTTGTCATTCCGGGGAGCGCAGCGACGAGGAATCTGGGTTCCTCCGGCGCCGCGAAGAACCCAGATTCCCTCGCTTGGCTCGGGACGACAGTCGTTTTTTTACACTGAGTATGGTCCCTGGGATCAGGCCGCGTCAGGCTTCTTCTTATCCTCAGGTTCGCCGGTATGCTCAGGGTTTCCGCCCGGCTCGGGGAAGTCAGTATCGGCGGATTTCAATATCGGATCCTGATCCCGGTGTCCAAGTTGGCCCTGCATTTCTGCGTTGTGGGGGCCTGGTTCCTCGTTTTCCACAGCGCCTTTAGAGCAGTCTTGATCCTTCGAAGATGGCATCTTTAGTCTCCCAACGGCGGTGAACCACGCCTATAATTAGCCTACTCCGAAACATTCCAACATGGCATGAGTTTTCTAATGTATACAAGTAGAAATCTTGATGGAGTTGGAGGACGCATGAAGCGATTGATTCTTACCGCTGCTGCAGTTTTGTGTTCAACCATGAATCTTTGGGCGCAAGCCGCGGGATCGAGCCCGGTTCGGCTGATGCCCGCATCAGCAAAATCGCACCACCATCACAATAAGCAGCACAATCCTCGTCATCACGCGCATCATCACACTGGCATCAGTGCAAGACGTTGATGAATGCGAGCTTTATTCGCCTCGCGCCCGCGGAGCGGTCGTAGGCACTCCCAGTTTGCGCAGCCGGTCCCGGGCCTGCAAAGCTTCATTCGACCGTGGATAGCGCTCGATTACATGGCGAAGCTCGGTAATGCCATCATCTTTCTTGCCCAGTTCGATAAGAGCTAAAGCCTTTTTCAGGTCAGCTGAGGGCGCCTTGTTGCCGGTTGGAAAGTTCTGCAGTACCTGATCGTAATTGGTTACAGCCTCTTGAAAGTTTCCCTCTTTAAAAGCGATTTCGGCCAGATAAAAATATGCGTTTCCCGCCAGATCGGTGTTGGGATAAAACTTCACATAATCCGAAAATTCCTGCTTCGCAATATCAGCCTTGCCCGCGTTGTAATCACGCAGCCCGTTGTTATAGAGCACATCGGGCGGCGGGGCTTGCGCCAGCGCCTGCTGTTGAGCCTGCTGCGCGGCCTGTCCCGCGGCCACGCTCTGCTGGGCGGCCTGCATATCTTCCAATTGCTTGCTGACTTTGGCTAGCCGCGCTTTTAATTCATCCAGAGAATCGTTGAGCGCCTGAATTTGACCGGAAAGCTGTTCGACTTTGCCGCCATTATCGTTCTGCAATTTTTCCAGGCTGCCTTGAAGTGCGGTCATTGATGCCGACACCTTGTTCATGCTGTCGGTGTTCTGGTCCATCAGGTTCTTCATAACGCCCATGCGCTCGTCGAAAGATTGCTGCATGTGCGTCATCTGGTCCTGCAGCGCCTGCACTTGAGTCTGGAGCTGAATCATTTCCTTGCTTACGCCCCAGGCTGGCATCAGATTTGCCCCGAAGCCGATGAGGAGAACACTCATAGCCAAAAATCGATAGAGTTTCATGATCCGTTCCTTTTAGAGTTTGTCATCCTGAGCATAGCGAAGGACCTATGCATTTCTGGCGTCAAGGAGTACATAGATCCTTCGCTACGCTCAGGATGACAAGGTCTACGCTCCATTGTGAAGGATAACCCGGTCCAGAGACAGTTGTCTCGGAGGTCCGCCGTGAGCGCGGTTTAGCTCGGGGAAGTAAAACCAAAATAAATGCCAAGGTGCGGAGCACGGGCCCCGCACCTCAAAAAGCTACTTCTGATACACGAAGTGGCCGCGGCGATTCTGCTGCCAGCACGCCTCGTTGGACTCGGTACAGAAAGGCTTCTCTTTGCCGTAGCTGATCGTCTTGATACTGCTTGCGCTGACGCCACCCTGCGTCAATGCGCTTTGCACGGCTCCCGCACGACTGTCGCCCAAAGCCAGGTTGTATTCGGTCGATCCACGCTCGTCGCAGTGTCCTTCAATCACAAAATGGATGTCGGGATGTTGCTTGAGAAATTCGATATCCGCCTGCAGAGAACTCTGCTGGTCAGCACGAATATCGGATTTGTCGTAGTCGAAATATATGTCTTTCACGTTTTGCGAGAACAATTCCTCCTCGCTCGGTCCGGCAGCAGGTGGCGGTGGCGGCGGAGCTTGAGTCACGGTCACTCGCGCGGTCGCCTGCTGCGTTCCTCCGGCGCCTTTTGCGGTCAGAGTGTAGGTAGTCGAATCAGTCGGCGTAGCCTGCTGCGAACCGCTCGGCTGCACGGCTCCAACCCCGTCGATGCTTACGTCGGTCGCGTTTGTAGTCTGCCAGGTCAGGGTGGTCGACTGCCCTGCCTGAATGCTGTTGGGACTTGCCGTCAACGAGGCCGTTGGCGCCGGTGGTGGGGGCGGCGGTGGCGGTGGTGGCGGCGGTGTCTTTTTATGACAGGCGCCCAAGAACATGATGGCGCTTAGCGCGAATACAAGCGTGATCCACTTCATTCTCTGCTGCTTCACTTTTCCTCCCTGCGTAATCGCGCGCTTTGCCCCAACGCGCGTCAGAAATAATAGCGGGGCGGGTTCAAATCTCCGCCTCCTCCGGGCTAATTGAAGAATTCGCCAAACTTAACCGCGATCATGCAGACGCGGGCCTGAATCGCCCGTCAAACATTCACACAAATATAATCGGAGTACCCTCAACCATATCAAATTTTTCGCAAAATCGTTGGTTAAGGATTCGAGTTTGTCACTAGTATGGATTACTTCCAACTCCAATTGGGTTGCGTATTTTTTCCACTGAAAGTCAGCTGCTTGACGTTGCTGCCGTCGGCCAGCATAGACCAGATTTGCTCGCTCCCAGAACGGCTGGACTGGAAAACAATATGGCGGCCATCCGGCGACCAGGACGGGAAATCATTCCGTCCGCCATCGTGGGTAAGCTGCACCCACTGTTTGCTGGCCACATCCATGAGGTAGAGATCCTCTGATCCCGGCGCTCCAGGCCCGTAATGCCGCGTCCAAGCCAGAGCTAAAAACTGCCCATTGGGAGACCACGACGGTGACACCGCATAACCTTGGTCAGTGAGCCGCTGGACATTGGTGCCGTCCGCTTCCATGGTATAAACCTGCGGCAGTCCGGTGCGGCCGCTGACCCACGCAATCTGCGCATTCGTCTTGCGATTCCATACCGGCGAAACATCGGGGCCTTTGGACGATGTAATCCGCTTCAAATTTGCGCCCGATTGATCCACGACGTAAATCTCAGGATCACCACTGCGCGACGAGGAAAACGCAAGCTTGGTGCCATCGCCGGACCAGGCTGGCGAGAAGTTGCTGCCGCCAAACCTGGGGAAAGATACCAGCCGGTTCAAATCCATGGAATATATCAGGATTTCCCAACCCGATTTCGTTATCGAACTAAAGGCCAGGCGCGAGCCGTCGGGTGAAATTCTTGGAGACAGGGAAATTGAATTTTGATGCGTGACCTGGCGCTGATTGGCTCCGTCGTAGTCCATTGCCCAGATCTCCTTGTGGCCGCTGCGGCTGCTCACAAAGTAAATCTGGCTCTCGGCAATGCCGGGTATGCCGCCGCCGAGCCGGAAGATAATCTCGTCGGCAAATTTGTGCGCGATAATACGGGCTTCATCACTGGTGGCCGCATCCTGATATTGTTTTCCGAGCACCTGTGGCGACGTGATGTTCTTCACGTCGTAAAGCCATCCCTGCACGGTTACATTATTGCCAGTGACGCCCAGGTTGCCGAACGCCAGCATCGCTGCGTTTACAGGAGCAGCATTCCAGACATCGAACTTTACCTCAGTCGGGTTGCCGGGAACTGCCAGCGGATAGAAACTCTTCGAGGCCATGTCGAAAATGCCGGCATTGTCCAGGTCATTCCACAGCGTGGCATTGAAAACTTTGAGGAGGTCAGTGTTCTTCGCATCCGAAGTGGAAGGCTTGAAGTCAGGAACAGCGAGGCGAACCTTCTCCATCCCTAAGCCGGTGCCGGTTTTAATCCAGTCTTGCTGAGCCAGGCAGGTTGCGGCGGTAAGAACCGCAGCCAGAAGGAGAAACAACGTTCGAGTGCGAGATTTTATTTTCAAGTAGCGCGTGCCGGTCGTCCTCTTGGCGACACCAGCCTTTAAGCCTCTAACGAAAGTATGATGATGAACATTCAATTGAAAGTTGCCCTCGCTCATTCGAACCAATTCCTTCCAATAATCTCTGTAAGCTGAGAGCTGACGGCTGAGAGCTGACAGCTACCGTTTGTAATCGAACCAGAACTCTACCGAAACTTTGTTCTCCGCATAATCTGGCGGCAAGGGACCAAAAGTGTCAATGCGCTGCAAGGCCCGGACCGCCGACTGATCGAGCGACGGAACTCCGCTCGACTGCTCAACCTGCACGTTTGCCGGATGCCCATCCCGCTTGATATCAAACGTGACGTAAACTCTGCGCGCATCGCTAACTCGCGGGTCGACTTCATACTTCAGCCAATTCTCCGAAACCTTCTGTTGAACCACCCGCACGTACCAGGCATAGCGCGAACCAAAATCGCCGCCACCGCCGGTAAAACCGAATCCACCTTTCGCACCACCCGCGTTGAACACCCCATAAGGGCCACTGACCGGACCGCCTTCACCGAATGGAACCACGTTGCTGGCTTCATCAACCGGTTGTGGCGTCGTTTTCTGACGAGTCTCGCTGGGATGCGGCTTGGGTTTTGTCTTCGCATTCTTGTCGGGAATCGGGATCGCGTCCGGCTCTTTCTCTTCGGTCTTGGGCGGCGACTGCGTCAATCCCTTGGATTCATTCGCCAGCACGTTTTGCGTCTGCACAGGGCTGGCTGGCAGCGGAACCGAACTGACCAAGGTTACGCCCATGGCGTCACCACCGCCGCCCGCGCCCCAAGTGCTGCCGCTCCCGCCGGGACCAACAACGGCGTACAAAATAATCGATCCCGCTACCGCAATGTGCAGCGCGACCGACCAAGCCAGGTTGCGCCCCCACTGGTCGTGCTCGAAAAATATCTCAGCGTTGGCTTCCATGACTTTGAAGTGGTTGCGTCACAATGCTTACATTCGTGATTCCCGATTGCTTCACCGCATCCATTACGGTTGCGAAGGCGCCGAAGGGTACATTTTCATCGGCCCGAATGAAAATCGATTGATGTTGGGGATCACGCACCTTCTGCCGCAGTTTAGTAGCAATCTCATTGATGTTGATTGCGTCGTTTCCGAGGAAAACCCGCTGCTGCTTGTCGACGCTGATGACCAGACGCTCTTCAGTAATCTCTTTCACGGTCTTCGTCTTGGGCACACTCACTTCGATGCCCGATTGCAGCACCGGCGCGGTAACCATGAAAATAATCAGGAGCACCAGAACCACGTCCACTAGAGGCGTGATGTTGATGTCGGAAAGCGAAGTCTGAGTTCGTCCGTTAGAAGCCGTAAAGGCCATTACCGCCGTACCTCCGGAACCGCGGGCTGCGAATGCTCCACAGCATTCAGCATTTCCAGCGCGAAGTCGTCCCCCCGCGCAGCAAATTCGCGGATAGAACTGCCCAGCAGGTTATAAGCAATAACCGCGGGAATCGCCGCCGCCAGTCCTGCCGCAGTCGTAATCAGAGCTTCGGAAATTCCCGGAGCGACCGCGCGCAAGGTCGCCGCGCCCGCTGTTCCCAAACCGTGAAACGCATCGATAATGCCCCACACTGTGCCGAACAACCCAACGAACGGAGTGACCGCACCGGTAATCGCAAGCCAGGGCATGTTGCGTTCGAGACGCGAGACTTCCTCAGAAACTGCGATCTGCATGGAGCGCTGGATGGCCTCGGTGCTTCCCTGCCGCCGAGCCTCCGCGAAACCGCCCTCGAAAACCGCCACCAACGGGCTGGGCTTGAACTGTTCGGCTACGGCCGATACGTCCTGCAAGCGCTGGGCTTTGCGGAAGGCCCGGACAAAGCGCCCGCTCTGCACTCTCGCGCGACGCACCAGGCTCCACTTCGAAAGAATGATCGCCCAGGAAATTACGCTGAAGATCAGCAGGATCAGAAGAACAACCTTGGCGACAGGACCGGTTTCTCCAACCAGATCGACGATCTCGCCGCCAACCACCGCTGCCAATAGAAGAGAAAAATGCATTTGGGTTTGGTGGATTAATTATAGACGAACATTGTTCAGGGACCAGCACATGTACCGCATGCAGCAACGGGATTTCGCTGTAGGCAACGGAGTCAGTTTCGCTCTAGTTTTGATGAAAAGTCATTCTGAAGCCCGCGCTTTCACGAGCGGGGCGAGCAATCTTACGTGAACCATTTAAATTAAACCGACCGCTACCTCGCCGCAGATGTATTTTTGAGTCCTTTGCGATTCACAACAAACCACAAAGACACGAAATATCAAATTGCGGATGCGGTTCTTCAAGTGTCACCGCAACAATGGGGTTTTTCATGCTATTCTGCGCTCAACTTCCAATTCAGGACAACGCGTGCTCGCGGAACTGCGGCTCGAAAACTACGCGGTCATTGACAATCTGGCGGTTGAGTTCGCCGCTGGATTGAACCTGTTGACGGGCGAAACCGGGGCCGGAAAATCCATCCTGATTGACGCACTCGCACTTCTCCTAGGCGAGAAAGCTTCGACTGACGTCATCCGCACCTCAGCCGAGCGCGCCGTATTGAGCGCCGTCTTTGAAGTCGACGAGCGTACAGAAAAGACAGTAGCCAAAATTCTGCAAGGCAACGGCATTGACCCAAACGACGAAGACGAATCCATCATTCTTCGGCGTGAAATTGCTGTTGGAGGCAAGGGGCGTGTCTTCGTCAACAATCAGCCGGCCACGGTCAGTGTGTTGCGCCAGCTTGCGCCGCATTTAGCCACTATTCACGCGCAAAACGAATCCTTGGTATCGTTCGACGCAGCTGCCCGACTGGATTTGCTCGATGCTTTCGCCGGAACGCAGCTTGACGCCATCGGCGAGGCCTTCACAAGCTGGAAGAATATTGCGCATCGCATCCAGGAACTGGAGCATGGCGAACAAGACCGCTTACGCCTGCTCGATCTGTGGACCTTCCAAAAAAACGAAATAGCCGAGGCCAAGTTGCATCCAGGCGAAGACGAGCGGCTTGAAACCGAAAAACGAGTCCTGGCGAATGCGGAAAAGATTTACAGCGCAGCCATGAACGCCTTTGATCTGCTATACGAGGGCAGCGCCTCGACATCGTCTTCACTGCGCACCGCCCAAAAGCAGGTCGAAGAACTATCGCGCTACGAGCCCAAGTTCAAGGATGCGCTTGCGGCCATCGATACCGCGCGCATCAGCGTAGAGGACGTCGGTGCTACTCTGCGCGATTATGCTGGCGGCATCCAGGCCTCGCCTGAACACCTGGCCGAGGTGGAAGATCGCCTGGCGTTACTGGATCGATTGAAGCGAAAATACGGTCCCACTCTCGAAGACGTGATTCATCACGGCGAAGATGTCAGCCGCAAGCTTTCCGAAATGGAGAACAAAGACGAGATCCTCGCCAAGCTTCGCGCGGAACAGGCGCAGGCAGCGGAACAATATCTTCGTGTCGCTCGCTCCATTTCAAGGAAACGTTACGAAGCCGCTAGCAAGCTGGAGAAGTCGGTGGAAGGAGAGATCAATGATCTGGCCATGAAATCTAAATTTCACATCGACATCAGTGGCGCCCACGAAGAAACAAACTGGGCCGCATCCGGCTTCGACCAGGTTGCGTACATGATTTCCACCAACCCCGGAGAGCCGCTGCGACCACTGGAGCATATCGCCTCCGGGGGCGAGCTATCCCGCGTGATGCTCGCGCTCAAAGCCAGCGTGGAAGCCGGACAGCTGAAAAAGAGGACCGGTGCGCAGCGCACTCTAGTATTTGATGAAATCGATACCGGCATTGGAGGCCGTGCCGCCGAAGCCGTCGGCAAAAAACTGAAGGCGTTGTCGCGAGCCAATCAAGTGCTTTGCGTGACTCATCTGCCGCAAATCGCAACTTTCGCCGACCATCATTATTTGATTGAAAAGAAAACTTCCTCCGATCGCACTCGCACTTCCGTACGCCTCATCAGCGGCGACGAGCGGACCGAAGAAGTAGCCCGCATGCTCAGCGGAGCCAAGCTTACCGAAACGTCCCGCAAGCACGCAGAGCAGATGTTGAAAACCAACGCGTAAAAACCTGGTTGTACGTTTGTAAACTCCCACTGGCATTGCTAACTAACCGTTAAATTCACAGTCCATAAAGCGAAGGCCATTATTCGCAGTCGCGGGCGCAAACCGAACCAAATGCCCCAAATTGCGTATCTTTATAGTATGCGGATGCTTCTGGACATCTTCGCGCAAATCTTCCGCACCCTGTGGGCGCACAAGCTGCGCTCATTTCTTACCATGTTCGGCATCGCCTGGGGCGTGGGTTCTTTGCTGCTGCTTGTAGGACTCGGCGAGGGTTTTCGTTCGGGCAACAAGCGGGAGCTGGCGCAGTACGGCAAAGATATCATGTTCATCTATCCGGGGCGTGCTCCGGTGGTCGAGGGCAGCATGAACTCGGCGCGCAATTACCTGCTCACGTACCAGGACTATCTGGATATCCGCAAGGAAGCGCCGCACGTGCGCAACGCTTCGCCCGTGTTGATTCGGACGGATGTGCGCGCGGTCAGCGAATTCGCCAGCGCCAATGGAGAACTGGCCGGAGTCGAGCCTCAGTTCGACGAAATTCGTTATCTTCCACTCAAGCAGGGACGCTGGCTGAACGGCCTGGATGAAACACAACGGCGCAACGTTATTGTTCTGGGCGATGAACTGGTGAAGAATCTGTTTCCGGGGCGTCCAGCGGTGGGTGCGACCATCATCCTGAATGACATCAGCTTTGAAGTCATCGGTGCCGTGGAGCGGGTCGGTCGCGGCGACGATAACTCCACCAACATGCGCGGCTACATCCCTTACAAGGTGATGGCGACACTTTTCCCGCTGAAAGGGGAGAACCACGAGAATTCGATTTCATTTATCAATTACCAGCCGCGCGTGACCGATGAGCATCTGATTGCGCAGGATGAAGTTCGCAAACTGATTGCGCGCAATCACGGCTTTGATTACCACGATAAAAATGCCTTCGAGGGTTGGGACACGATTCAGAATTCCAAGGCGATCGGCATGATCTTCGACGCCATGAATATGTTTCTGGGCGCGGTGGGCCTGGTCACGCTGGCGTTGGGGGCGATTGGCGTGATCAATATCATGCTGGTAACTGTGGCCGAACGTACTCGCGAGATCGGTTTGCGCAAAGCGTTGGGCGCGACCAACCACAGCATCTTGCTTCAGTTTTTTCTGGAAGGAATACTGCTCACGCTGTTCAGTGGTCTGATCGGCATGGGATTCGCGGCTGGTTTGATGGCGGTGCTGGGCACACAGCAAGGCCCGGGAGGTTTTGATCCTCCTAAAATTGTGCCGACGTCTGCAATTCTGGCGATTGCCAGCCTTACCATTTCCGGAGTGATTGCCGGGCTTTATCCCGCGCGCAAAG
>DASYOD010000013.1:0-2629 GCA_036008085.1 Terriglobales bacterium | reverse complement strand
GGTGGAGTACCTACGGATGAACGGCATTGTGCCGCCGGCAAGCGCCAAGTAGTAGCGGGCTAGCGAGTCAGCAAGATGCGGCCCTTATCGGGCCGCTTTCCTTGTTCTTTTGGAGAGGCCTCTAGCGAACCGAGGCGTCATGAATCACCGAGCCCTGATTGGGGAGTGCATTCGTAATGAGACGGCTTGTGTCTTCCAAAGGCATTGGTTCAAGTGGCCGTAAAACAGCTTTCTCGGACAAATGCTCCCAAAACCTGTTGCTGGCTTGGTGCGGCGGGCAGAGTTTTTTCGCAAAGGCGGCCGGGCGCGAGAGATCGTCAAGGGGAAACGCTGGTTATTGCTGAGCAGTTGGGTGAACCTAGACCGGACGAAGAAACGGCAGCTCAATCAGTTATTCGCTCTGAATCGGCGGGTGATGAAAGCCTATCTGCTGAAAGAGAGCTTAGCTCGACTGTGGGATTACACCTATGAGGGAGCCATGCTGCGCTACCTCCGAAGCTGGATCGCACAACTACGTTGGCAGCGATTGGTCCCTATGGAGAAGCTGGCTGCCATGTTGCTCAAGCACCTAGAGGGAATTCTGAATTATTGCAAGACAAAGGTCCCTATGGGCGTGGTCGAAGCAGTGAATGGCAACATCAAAGCCCTGCTTCGACGAGGACGTGGTTACCGGGATCTGAACTATTTGCTGTTGAAAGCGCAACGCTTGGCTGCCACAAAGACCGAATTTGTTGCTTTTCAGAAAGCCGCGTAGAATGCGCACTTTTACAGATTGTCGTGCAGAACCAAATTAAGATTGAAGATAAGATCGACGCCTTCGTGAAACGGGCGCGGGAAACAGCCGCCGCGAACGACGGCTTAAATATCGAGAGCATCATTCTGTTCGGCTCGGCGGTGTCCGGCGATTTTCATCCTGGACTGTCGAACCTGAACCTGTTGTGCGTTCTCGGCGACTGCTCGTTTGCGGCGTTGCAAAGGTTGGCGCCGGTTGCGAAGTGGTGGGAAAAGCAGAAGCAACCTCCGCCGCTTTGTATGACTCGCACAGAACTCGAGCGCTGCACCGATGTTTTTACCATCGAATTGTTGGACATGCAGCAACATCACCGGGTTCTGTTTGGCGAAGATGTAGTGCGGAGTCTGCGAATTTCGATGCACGTACATCGCGTGCAGGTCGAATATGAGCTGCGGGAAAAACTCATTCTTCTTCGCCAGCAGGTGCTGCTCGCCTCGGGAAACAATTCGCGACTCTGGGACCTGCTGCTGCGCTCTGTGCCGTCGTTCGGCACGTTGTTTCGTCACGCGCTGATCGCGCTGGGAGACGAGTCGCAGTCCCGAAGACGCGAAGCCGTACAGGCCCTGGCGAAGCGGGTGGGATTCGATCCTTCGGCCATGGATCAGGTCCTGGATGTGCGGGAACACAAAGCTGATCCCAAGAAGCTGAACATCAGCGATCTGGTGACTGGCTATCTCGCGGCGATTGAGAAAGTGGCTGCCGCGGTCGATGAGGCGTTAGACTCGGATGCGTCGGCGCAGGCGTAACCGCATCACATTCAGAGTTTGAGGAGGAAGGTATGGGCAAAGGTTTAATCGCACTGATCGTCGTCATCGTTCTGCTGGTGGGCGTGCTGGTTTTCTTCGGGCAATACGTGAGCGTGAAGAATACGCTGGTGACCAAGAATGAAGCGGTGAAAAGTGCGTGGTCTCAAGTGGATATTGTGCTGCAACGGCGCGCTGATCTGATCCCGAACCTGGTAGAGGCGGTGAAAGGATACGCCAAGCAGGAGCAGACTGTGTTTGGCGACATCGCCAAGGCGCGCTCGCAGTTGCTATCGGCGGGATCCCCGCAGGAAAAGATTGCTGCCAACGGACAACTGGATGGAGCAATCGGCCGGCTGCTTCTGATCGTGGAAAATTATCCGCAACTGAAGTCGAACGAAAACTTCCTGCGATTGCAGGATGAACTGGCGGGCAGCGAGAATCGTATTGCCGTCGAGCGCAAGCGTTATAACGACACACTGCAGGACTACAACACCTACGTTCAGCAGTTTCCGAACAGCATCTTTGCGGGATGGGCGGGTTTCAAACCGAACGAAGCTTATTTCGCGGCATCCGAGGGCGCGCGCGAGGTTCCCAAAGTGAATTTTTCGAATCCCAGCACGGCGGCTCCGCCAGCCAATCCGCAGCCAGCGCCGGCGCGATAGGGCGAACCAGCAGCTCTACGGCAAAGCGTCGGGTCGAACGGATGGTCGAAACGAAGAATGTGCGGTTAGCGTACGGTATCCGCGGTATTTGATTTTGCGCTGCACGGAGTATGGTTACGGTAGCCCCTTCGTCGGGATCATCGGCCGGGATCATGAGCACCCGGGCGGTGGATGCGATGCTCAAAATGATCATGATCGTCCATCCCACGGTCACGGCACGGCTCCGCTCGGCGGTGAATTGTGTGTCAACCGAAAGAGGCTGCTTTGCTTCGAGTCTTTCTGGTGGATGACAATGCAATGGCAAGAGCCCTTATCCGAGAGTCTCTACTGCAACATTCGGAGTGGGTTGTAGTCGGAGAGGCAGGCAACGGACGCCAGGCACTGGAGCAATTCCCCGATCACCGGCCGCAACTCACCGTGATGGATTT
>DASYOD010000012.1:0-3854 GCA_036008085.1 Terriglobales bacterium | reverse complement strand
TGGGGGTGGAGTCGCAAGCCACATAAATATCCGGCCACCCGTCGTGATCGAAATCTGCCGTCAGCGATGTAAATCCATAACATCCGGATGCATTAAGAACCCCAGACTTTTGCGAGACATCGCTGAACGTGCCATCGCCGTTATTGTGATAGAGCGCATTCACCCCCGGCTTCAATCCACGCGGCCCGCACATTACGTTGATCCCTTTCCACTGGCAAAATCGCCCCTCGCCTGGCCGGGGCACGGAATCGTAAGCGAAGTTCACGTAGCGCACGATAAAAAGGTCCGCCTTGCCGTCGCGGTCGGAGTCAACGAAACTGCAACCGGTGCTCCACTCGTCCCGAGAAGTATTGAGGCCGGCCTTCGCCGTCACATCCGTAAATGTCCCGTCACCGTTGTTGTGATAAAGAACATTCTGTCCCCAATAGGTGATAAACAAGTCGAGGTAGCCATCGTTGTCGTAATCGCCGACGCAGCCTCCCTGTCCCCAACCGGAGCGAGCCAGCCCCGCGCGAGAAGTTACATCGCTGAACGTGCCGTCGTGATTGTTGTGGTACAGATGCCCGGTCGGAGCTTGATCTTTGTGGAATCCTTCGACTGTCGAACCGTTCGGAAGAAAGATGTCGGGCCAGCCGTCGTTGTCATAATCGAAAATGATGGCGCCGTTGCCCGTGGTCTCAATGATGAATTCCTTGTGGGTGTCGCCCCCGTAGACGTTCAAAGCAGTCAATCCGGCCTGTTGTGCAATATCCTCGAAGTGGACGGGGCCGGGTGTGATCTTTTCAGATGGTCGCGTTGGTTTCACCGCTTGTGCGACAAGCCAAGCAGTCAATGCAAGAAAACCGACAAGGAACAGGAGAGCGCGAGAGCTTTGCATCTGGTTCGCCGAGAACCATCATAAAGCAGAATCGCGGACGGACTGCGCTGGCTCTGCCTGTGATGAAATGCGCGATCGCGTCAGATCGTTGGTTTCCACGCAACCACCTTCTGTCTTGACGAGCCGAGGCCGTCAATTCCCAGTTCAACAATATCCCCCTCTTGCAAGTACTGCTGAGGTTTCATCCCTAGCCCGACACCGGCTGGTGTTCCGGTGCTGATGATATCGCCAGGCAGCAGGGTCATGAACTGGCTGACGTAGCTGACAAGGGTAGGTACGTCAAAAATCATCTCAGCAGTGGAGCTTCTTTGCCGAAACTCACCGTTGACCTTCAGCCACATCCCCAGCCTGCTCATATCCGGAATCTCGTCGCGAGTCGCGAGAAAAGGCCCAAGTGGCGCAAAGGTGTCCGCACTTTTTCCTTTGACCCATTGTCCACCACGCTCGAGCTGAAACGCGCGTTCGGAATAATCGTTGTGCAGAACGTAGCCCGCCACATATTCGAGTGCCTGTTCCGGTTCGATGTAGTTGCACTTCTTCCCCATCACGACAGCTAGCTCCACCTCCCAATCCACCTTTCTGGCATTCTTCGGCACTACAAGATCATCGTTCGGACCGACGAGAGAGCTACTGGCCTTGAAAAATATGACGGGTTCTTCGGGAATCTCCATCTTGCTTTCGCGCGCGTGATCCCGGAAGTTCAAACCAATGCAGACAATCTTGCTGGGACGGGAAATCGGGGATCCCAAGCGGACGGATTGCGCAACTCGCGGCGCCGAGGCGGCGTTTTCCCTTAGCCAATCGTTCAGGCGGGAAAGGCCATCATTGGTAAAGAATGCTTCGTCATAGTTCCGCGTGAAGGCGGAAACATCCAGCCGCGACGCGTCCTCGGTGATAAGTCCTGGGCTCTCGTTGCCCGGCTCGCCAAATCGGATCAGCTTCATCAGGTAGAATCCATTTTTGATCGGCATGCGGTGACGCCGCATGCTCGATGGGGCAACACCCGAAAAAAGGGCCAATGCTAAATCAAAAGATTCAACTTCGCAAGTCCGGGATGTGAAGAGTTTAGAAAAGCAACACTCGTTTCAAGGAATAAAACGGATTGCCGCCACAGAATGGCTCGAAACCTTATCTCGCGAAAGATTAATTTGGCCTGAGTCCATAGTTACTGCTAGAGTGCGATTGCGCGAGCGCATTCGCCCCGCACTAGTCATGAAAAGAGCCTCAGAAGTATCTGATGTTTTCCCGCAACTCGACTACAAACCAAAGTTGCCGCAGCGCATGGACCACGGCATCGGAATTGTCGGTGCCGGAGGGATCGTCAATTACGCACATCTGCCCGCTTACAAAAAGGCCGGATTCAAAGTTGTGGGCATCACTGACAGAAATCGTGAACAGGCGGAGCGAACTGCCAAGCAACACGGAATCGCTAAGGTCTATGGCGGCGTTGATGACCTTCTGCGCGATACCGATGTCGAAATAGTCGACATAGCCGTATACCCAGTGGAACAGTTTGCCATCGTCGAACAGGCGACGGCTGCTGGCAAGCATCTCCTGTGTCAGAAACCCCTTTCTGACGAATACGCCAAAGCGGTTCGCAGCGTTGAGTTCGCGGAACGCGCCAACGTCAAGATCGCCGTCAACCAGCAGATGCGTTGGGACGCAGGGATCCGTTGCTCTCGTTTGCTGATCGAGGATGGTTGGCTCGGAACCCCTACTTACGCCACCATCCAGGTTCACTGCAAGACTGATTGGAGTCTGTGGCCATGGATTTATCAGGGCAAACACGTCGAAATTATGTTCCACAGCATTCATTACATCGACTCACTTCGTTATTTGCTGGGTGAGCCCACCCATGTTTTCACGAGCGGCAGCCGAGCGCCGGACGAAACAACAAGTGCTGAAACCAAGACGCTCACAGTCTGGGAGTACGCATCCGGTCTTCAGGTGCTCATAGACGTTTGCCACACGACCTGGCAGGATGACCCTTATGCGATCTTTAGATTCGAGGGCACGGAAGGCGTAATCAAGGGCACCATCGGCCTGATGTACAACTATCCAACTGGCCGGCCTGACACACTGGAGTTTATGTCCAAACGGAACCCCAGCTACTGGTTCACTGCTCGCCTGGACAGCATGTGGATTCCCGATGCGTTCGTCGGCCCAATGGCCTCATTGATGCGTGCGATCGAAGATGGTTCCGAACCAGAGACCAGCGGACGAGACAACTTGCGCACGTTGCAAATTGTCTTCGCGCAGTACCGTTCCATGACTGAAAAGCATGCCGTGCGCCCGCAAGAAATCACCGGATAAAAGCGATTAGGCCCCCGGGCGCGCCGCTTTCAGGTCGGAAGAACAGCCCGGTTCTTGCGGCGCTACATAAACGCCATTTTCAATGCGGGCTGGATTCACGAAGTGAGCCTGCAAGTGAGGGATGCACTCAAGGAATACCGTTTCATGTCCCATCGCGATGTGATTGAACAAGACCAGGTGCTGATGAATTTGCCCCATATCGCCGACGTGTGGAACTACCTTCAATCCGAACTTTCGCGCCAGCAAGCTCACCGCGAGAAACTCTGAAATTCCAGCAACCCGCGTGCAGTCGACCTGCACGATCTGCACCGCTTTCGCCTGCATGAAGTTCTTAAACATAACCCGGTTCGGCACATGCTCGCCCAGCGCGATTGGAATTGGGTGCATCGCTTCAGCGAGCGTCCGGTGCGCTCGAATATCGTCCGGGTGCGTTGGCTCTTCGATGAAATACGGCGACATATCGCGCAGCGTCTGGCACATTTCGAGCGCCGTGGGCAGTGTCCATTGTTGGTTGGCATCCAGCATAATTAGCGCATCGGGTCCGGCGAGGTCGCGCAGCATGTGCGCCCGACGCACATCGCGTTGACCATCGCGCGATCCCACCTTGAGTTTGAACCCGCGGAAGCCTCGCTCCATGGCTTGCCTCGCCAGTTCCTTCACCTGC
>DASYOD010000011.1:0-5771 GCA_036008085.1 Terriglobales bacterium | reverse complement strand
GTGCAGTACCGTCTTGCTCGAGCAGATGTGATACGGCACGTATTCGGCATTGGTGGCGCCGGCGACGCCGGTCGGCAAGTCCAGACAAGTGACGTCGAGGCAGATGCGGTGCGCTTTCCGGAACAGATTGGCCGTCGCCATTACCTCGATCTGATATTCCTCGATCGCACCCGGCGTCACCGGCTTTTGCGCTTCGCGGGTCAGCGGATGCCACGGCCACCACGGCTTTGAGCGCTTGGCATCGAGCGCGCGGAGCGAGTCCGACCAAATTGCCAAAAGACGCGGAACTATTCAAACGGTGGAAATCGCAGGTCAACGTCAGTGCCGCGCATTTGGCGGGCCAACTCCCTGACCGCGTCTTGATTGATCGCGGACAGACCGGAGGTCGCGTTTTCGTCGTCAGTCGTCGCGAGGAGTGCTCGTCGCGTGAGATCGAATATCAAGCTGCACGGAATCGCATCGAACAACTTTGCAAATTCTGTTGCATGACCAAAGGACACCGCGTCCTGGAAAGTCAGCACGAAATCCTTCCACGCGCTTTTCAGGTGTTCGTCCGAAGTGGCGGCAAGCCATCGCCGAAGCAAAGGCAACGCAATATGCCATTCGTTCATTCGAACTAGGATTGCCAGATGTGTATGAAGGAGATGAATATCTTGTGGAGCAAGCTTACGCCCGGCGTCCGCATTCTGCGCAGCCTCGTACAGATCTTTGTTTGCTTTATAAAGGGCCCAAGCATACAAATTTAATAAATCTGGCTCGACTTTCAGCTGAAGTAATCTGCGGAAAGTAGCGGCCGCTTTGTCATGTTGGCCTGCATTGGAATAGAAGCTCGCCAGCGCGGTCCTGACTCTTGCCTCGTCCGCGCTATCAACGATGTGCGAAAGCGTTTTTTCGTACTCGAGCTCCGCTTCTTCTTTCCGATCAACTTGGTCCGCCAAAAGATCGGCCAGGAAATAGTGTAGCGTTGGGTCGTCAGGATCGATAGCGAGACCGCGACGAAATACACGTTCGGCTTCTTCGCCTTCATGCAAGTGCACCGCATGAATATGACCAAGAAAGGCATACGCGGGGAGATTGTTCGGGTCTTCGCTGACAACCCTATTGCAATACTCTCTGGTGCGCTCGTAATTCATCGAGTTGTGAAGGACCCAATAGAAATCTTGATTCCATTCATCATCTGGATCGAAACCCACTGAATCGCACCAGCGAATTGCTTCTTTCGCCAATTCACTGTGTCGCTGCCCGACACCGACTACAGCGCGAAGATAAGCCTGCGCGAAAATTTCCTTGCGCGGGAGCTTTGTGCCAAAATATTCAAATCCTTTTTTGAATGAGGCTACTGCAGAATCGAATTCTTGGGCCTCGTTGTGTTGAAGCGCGCGTAATAGGTTTAGATAGGCTTTCTCGCGCTCATCGCCACTGCGACTGACCTCCCGTTCGATCCATGATAGCACGTCTCGGGGAATCGAAGAGGCGGTGAAATACCGGACCGTATCGGAGCTCAATGCCGATTGTATTTTAATGCCGCTTTTGCGTGTCGGCTTGATCTCGCAGGCTAGAAATCGCAGGCTCTCAATGGGCTCCCCCAAAGCGAGTAATGTAACGAGACTGCGCGCAAAATCCGGATACGCATCCTCCCCCTTAGTCCAGCTAAGGAGGTTCAGCCGTTCCAGCGCCCAGTCAAGCGAATCTTCCGTCGTATCGTCGTCATTGGGCTTCGACTCATCGTGCGCTGACAAAAGCGCATCCGCTATTGCAGATAGCTCAGGCGGTGGCGCAATACGCCAATGTTGACGCAGAAAGTCCCGCACCGTCGGATGCAGGTCGCCATCGAGCAGCAAAGTATATCGCTCCGTCAACTCGTGAAGACGCTGGTGCAGATTTCGCGGGCGCCAGAACTTGCTAAGTATTTCCTTCTCGGTATGAAGCAAAAGCGCCAGCGCAACAATGTCCCGGAAGTCATCGGGACGCCGCGCCAAGTGCAAAATGAATCGCTTGGCCACCACCTCTATCATCTTTTCCAAGGCGCGCGCGCGGTTCAATTCCGAGCCAAAACCAAAATTCAGCCAATCGAGGTCGACGAGATCGAGGCCATCTTCGGTGGAATTGTCCAACAACGTCGCTGTCGCCAACGGCACCCCATGGGTCAGGTCATATACATTTAGTGCCAAACTCGTGCTCACTTTCGGTGAGATACCTTTTTGTTCGAGCAATTGCTGGATATCAGCCCTCGTAAAGGGGGTTTGGTCGAAATCGATGGACCGAAAGCTGACGGGATCGACAAGGTCACGCCACGCGAACCTAGTTGATACCTCGCTGTCGGCTCTATGGCGGCTTGCCGCAATGATCAGGATTGGAACCTGACTGTTGACGAGCGGGCTGAGCAGAAAGCGCAGCCATTCGTTTAGGAGATCCTTGTATGCATGCTGCGACAAAATCTCACAAGTGTCGAGCGCCAGTAGAAGCGGAGTCTCTGCACAGGCAGCGCGTAAGCAACGCTGCAGGCTTTCGGCCAGCGTCCGGGTCGGCCGGGCGACTTCCGCATCGGCAATATTGAATTCGTTGGTCCAATTATCGAAAATTCCTCCCTCCGGTATTTCTTGCGGTGGAATAGATAGTCGAAGCTGAGCGACTTTGGCCCTGATCTGGTCGGGTGTTCCCTGGAGTGTGCCGAGAGAATCGAGCAGCGATGCGGTCTTCTCAATTCGCGTCCGAAGCTCACTTGGCGGTCCGTGCGCTGTTATCGAATTGACGAAATGCTTCCTCCAGTCATTTCCATACTCTTCCAGGAAGCTCAATGCTTCATCGAGCTTATCGTGCCATTGGCGATGCAATTGCCATTTCGGCCCCAATCGTTCCCAGGTGCTCCAGTAGTCTGCCAACAGCGACCCTCCATAAATTTTGGTAATTCTATAAGCAATAGCGTGGATCATCTCGGCAGGATCGCGAGGAGGCGTCGATGCGGGCCTGTGCCATGGATAAGGGTGCCAATCGACCAGTCCGACTCGGCATGCTCCGTCCGCGCTGTTGGCCGCCTCGACGCACGCACGCCGCACAAACCAGCTCTTGCCCATGCCGCCAAAGCCGTGAATCCAGAATAGCTGGGCCACGCTCGCGGAGGCTCGATCGCCCCCCGTGCCGCGTACCAGGATTCCCCGCAGGGAGACTCGAAAATCCTCCAATATCCGTCCCCGGCCGACAAATTGCGCGTTGACCGACGCCGCGTTGATTTCCGGGAGTTCATAAACTTCCTTGGGTATCGTGAGTTCCGGCGGTGGCTGCGGCGGCGGCGATATTAGTTTTTCGTCGTTGTCGGACAACGGTCTGTTGATTGTGAACCCGCCGTTATTTGGACGCGTGCCGCCATCGCTGTCCTGCAGGTCGAAGTCGTTGTCGCGTGCGAAACTCCACGACCCACTCTGCATTCTGCGCGCGGCGCGGGGAAAATACCGGACTGTGCCCCGGCCCGAAGCGCGATGACATTCGATCTTGATTGTTCCATAGCCATGAAGGCGATCGAATCCGCTGGTGCTACGCTCGAACCCGAAAAGAGAAGGGCCTGTCACGAGCGTTCGGCCCGGAGCAAATCCCAGCGATTCGGACATGGTCCGAGGCTTATGAAGGTGCCCCGAGAGATGCACGACGAAGCGTCCCGAGTGGTCGATCGAGTCTTTGAATTGCATATTGTTCGCGGGTGAAAGCCACTCCGGCGGGTGGTGGGTCAGAAGCAGAGCTGCATCGAGCGCGTCGAACCAGGAAAGTCCCTTTTCCGGCAGCGATTTATTGAATTGCCCCGGGTGAAGCGCCAATTTTCCCTCGAAATTCCCTTTCGTGAGTTGAAGGATAGAGCTGTTCAGTCCGACAATCCCGATCCGCGTTCCATCCTTGGTAAAGCACGCGGTGAACTCACCCGGCAGACATCCTTCATGCAGGTGCACCCGGTTCGACGTCTCGATCTTCTCTGCCCAGGGCATCCACCATTTGCTGTAGTTGGCAAAGCACGCGGTTATCCGCTGATGGAAGGGCGACGCCGCGTCGCTCAGAATCGCCGCCCAGACTTTTTCCTGGTGTGGCCATTGTGCGCCAAGTCCAACCATGACGAGCGCCGACGGATCCAGATCGTCAGCCCAGATCAGATCGTGATTGCCAGGAATTGCAAGGAGCGGCGGTTCCGATTTTTGCAGATCGCCTATGAAATTGAGAAGTCTTTCGAAGAATTTATTGGCGACCTCGAATTCCGCCATTTTTCCGCTGTACGCGATATCCCCGCCGATAACGATGAGATCCCAGCCGCCGATCTGTGGGAAGGTTTCGCGAATGTCCCGAAAGAATTCCTGCTCTACCCCGCCGAAATAGCCGCTGTCACGCTGACCAAAATGGAGATCGGTCAGATGCAATATCGAAAATGAGCTCATGATCGGCCTGCACGCGCGTCGGACTAAGGGAGGCTATCGCAACCAATGGCTGTGTGAAAGGGCCCAAAACGGCTGCCCTGTGCCTGCACGCAATAGAGGTGCCAAGCATGCGGCCCGCTTTTTGCCGCGCCGGCTTAGTCTAAAGTCAATGCAACTTCCGCCACTGCGCCCGCCGCTAAGATTACATTGCGCTCTGCAACCTTCGTAATACCATTAACCTGTCCTCGAACGCTGATCAAATGTGTCCCTGCGATGAGGCCGCGAACAGCCGCACTCTTGCCATTCCGCTGCTCGGGGCTACCCCCGTCAATCGCCAGCTGCCAACCGTCCGGGAACGAGTCACCATTTGTTATCGTAAGATTGACTGCGCCGCCACGTGCCGTCTCGGCTTGCGTGTGAGCGCTCTTGTCGATCTCGGCAAGCGCCGTAGTAAACTCTTGCAGCCATGTTTCTGTTTCGGCCTGAATGGTTTGATCGACATCAGCAAGAAGCTTCTTGCAGGCGTTAATGCCTTCCTGGACTTGAATCGAGGTCTGCTCTGCATCCCCGGTTAAGGCGCGTCGTGCCTGCCATTCAAAACTGAAATCTTGTACAATTCTCTGCAGTTTCATGCTTGCAGACAAATACCGCATGTACGCGGTCGAGAAACCGAAGAACCGATCTATGCCTACTGCGCCAGCCGCGAGCACCAGCGCGACAGACGCCCAAAGGGGATTGACGTTTGGCTTGCCGTCTGCCGCAAATATTTCACCGAATAGCGGCACAAGGCCTGAAGCAAGAACGAGCAGAATTGCTGAAAATCGCGTCGCTCGCGCGCAGCGCCTCTTCCAGACCTTCCGACGCAAATACCATCCGACCGCGGCATCGGCATGGTCCAGCGCAAGAGTCGCTATCTTATCAAGCGAATTACCAACGTTCCCCTTACCCCATTCAAGGTTCTCGAGAATTTTGAACTGAATATCCCGAGCCATTCTCGAATCTTGGCCCATCCGACTGCTCCCCACTATCTAACAATTGGCTCGATGCAACGCACGCGCCGTTTCACTTCAAATCACTATGCTAACAATCTCATGCCCCGCTCGACTCGTCGATAGAATATCCGCGATCAATGCGTCGATTATGCGGGGGTCCATCCCTAGCCTTCCTGGGCAATAACGGGCAGCAACAGATGCGACGGATGCTTGCGGTCGTGAAAGACCTTATGCAGCACCGTCTTGCTCGAGCAGATGTGATACGGCACGTATTCGGCATTGGTGGCTCCGGCGACGCCGGTCGGCAGATCCAGGCACGTGATATCCAAGCAGATGCGGTGGCCTTGGCGGAAGAGATTCGCGGTCGCCATCACCTCGATCTGAT
>DASYOD010000010.1:0-5126 GCA_036008085.1 Terriglobales bacterium | reverse complement strand
GTCCGGGCACCTGCTCCCGGAACGGAAGCCAAAGCAGTCACTAAATTTTCTGCTTTCGCTTCCTGTCCACTCTGCAGATATGCGTAGTCCAAGAAATCCATGGCGTGTGTTTCGTAATGCGCGTCCGCCATGTGCATTTGCGTGTCTTTTGCGGCTGCGGCCATGGCAGCAATATTCGAATCGATCGATTCCTGCCACAAACCCAGGCGCGTGAAAATATGCGCGGGCATGTGCAACGCGTGTGACGACGCCGGGGCGATCTTCGCGTACATGCGCGCAGCTTCCAGGCCCTTCGGAGCGAGTTCAGGCGTGTCGCTGGCATGGATAATGTAATGTGCTACTCCGGGATGGTCTGGATCGGCGGTCAGAAGGGGACTGAGAATCGCAAGGGCTTTCTCGCGGTCGGCCAGATCACGGTCGTTGTATTCGGCCAAGGCGATTAGCGACAAGCCGTAGAACGCGGCCGCATCGATGTCCTTCGGAGTGTCTCGATACAGCTTCGCCATAGCCTCAGAATAAACCCGCGCACGCGCTTCATGGCTCAGCTCCGAATTGTCCTGGTAGAACGCTAGCGCCGCGGAAATATATTCTCGCTCTCGCTCGGTGGTCCCCTCGATCTTTGCGGCTCGCTCCAAATCCTCACGGCCTTCGCGCAAAGTATGCGGCCCGGGAAAATCCCAGAGCTGATGATAGAGCGCCATAGCCTTTCCCCAGTAGGCCATCGCGCAATGCGGATCTTGTTGTGCTGCGTCTCCAAAAGTTTGCTCGGATTGCTGGTATTGAAATGAATGCAGCAGCGCCACGCCTTTTTGCATGGTGAGTTGCGCCGCAGGCGAGCAAGAAGTGGGGAAGTTTATTTTTCCGAGTTGTGCCGCTCGGACGCCGACATGGACCGCGGAGTATTGCGATTGCCTTTCAGTTCCAGCACGGAGCGAGAAGCCTAAACAAAAGATCCCAACAATTGAGAGCACGCCACAAGTCCAACGCATCACGCCGCACCTCCGCCATCGTACTTACGAGAATTGTACACTTCTGCAAATGAACCGCGCAGGCACGAGCCATCGCCCTAGGTCGCTCACTTTTTGTGATGGCCGGCTCGTCGTTTCTTGTCGTATCGAGCCAACGCGTCCTCCAACACCGGGTAAGCCGTTTTGGCTGGAAGAATATCGTCCACTTCCACAACTTTACCTTCGAGATTTTTGTAATCCTGAAAAAAGCGGCGAATCATAGCCAGTTTGTGAGGAGGCAACTCGCTTGCCTCGTGATACTCGTTGTATTCGGGATCAGCGGTAGCCACCGCGATAATTTTATGGTCCTTGGTCCCCGAATCGATCATGGACATCAATCCAATGGTGCGAGCATCCATGATCGTGAGTGGCGCCACAGGCACTTGGCAAAGCACTAGAACATCGAGAGGGTCGTGATCCTCCGCAAGCGATTGCGGAATGAAGCCATAATTTGCTGGATAATACACGGCCGAATAGAGCACGCGGTCCATTTTGATGATGCCGCTCCCTTTGTCGAGCTCGTACTTCACGCTCGATCCCAGGGGAATCTCAATCACAGCGTGGAATTCTCGCGGAACGTTTTCGCCGGGACTTAAATCGTGCCAAGGATGCATCGGAATACCTCCCATTCGAGACCAATTCTAGGTCAGACAGGATGGTTCGTCAGCACGACCTTGCCACCCTGTCGCGCAAATACATAAACGGTCTTGGGCTCGACGGCCTGCAGCGCTTGATCCTTCAAATAATCTTCGGTGAACAGAAAGACTCTCCCCTGGCCTTGCCACAAACGAGTGAACGACTGATTGTCTTCAAAAATATCCGGAGCGCCGGGAAAGAACGAGCCGTACCATAAATTGCCGTCGCGTCCATTCAGCACATGAAGCTCGATACCGGTATAGTAGTTAAGTGTCGAGCCGAATTCGTACTTTCCGTTGATCACAATGGTGTCGCCCGGCTTGTATTCCTTCTGTATCTTTAGTGCAATATTCTTGGAGGTCACTTCCGGTGAGAATATGACGAATCCCTGGTGCACGCAGAAAAGCACCACAATCATCATCCCCGTAAGAGCAAGGTTGCCCTTGAATGGTGCTCCACGGCGGCGAAAAATCCAATTCAGCCCGGTGCCGATTAACAGTGCGAATCCCACTAGCCGAAGCGGCGTACGAAATAATCCAAACGCTTCGATCGTTAAATCTTCCATATGCCCCAAGGACAAAGCGTATTGCCCAGGATGCGGCGCCAGAACGCTCCCAATGTCAGTCCCGGGAGGAAATGGATGAGTCATGGCAAGGACGCTCATGGCCGCGGCAAAGCCCAGCAGGCCGATCGTGAGCAACACCAGCGAAGCTGTTTTTCCGGCTCTGCGTTCACGGCTCCCCATCTCTGACTCGCGCTCTCTCTGCATCCATCCGCCGAGGAGCAATGCCAGAGCCGGCAGCGCCGGGAGCGAATAATATTCCTGTCGCGTCGAAAAACTGAAAAACAACATGATCACACCCGCCCATACTCCAAAGAACAGGTTCGCCTCGGCGCGCGCACTCAACCCATCGCGCCATCGGCGTACTTTCCTAGGAATCTCCTCAAACGACGGGGACAAAAACACGAACCACGGAATCAGCCAGGCCAGCACCAGGGCCCAGAAAAGCAAAAGCGGCACTTTGTCGTAGTCCCGCGGAATTCTCTTATTCAAATACCGCAGCACTTGTTCGTTAACAAAATAAAACCAAAGAAAACCTTTTTCGGGTCCGCTCGGCTGCGCCGGACTGCGTATTGCTGCCAGAATGTGCCACGGCGCCGCGACAATCAGAAACACCAGCGTGCTGGACAAAGGACGCATGGCCAGAAGCTTCTTAAAGTTTCCAACCAGCAGAAGAAACACAAAAACAATCATCCCGGGAAACGCGAGGCCAATCAGACTCTTAGTCAGAACATTCAGCGCGACCATCACTGCGAATCCCCAGCAAGCCCACCGCTCCGGCTTCTCCTGGTCGTAAGCCACCAGGAAAAAATACAGACTCAGCGTAAGCCACATCGCCACGATTGCGTCGGGAATCAGGAAGCGCGTATAAACAAAAATCCCCGGGGCGGTAATCAAAATGACCGCTGCATAAAATCCCGCCTCCGCGCTCAAAAACCGCCTGCCGAATATCCAGGCGCTCAGCCCGAGTCCCAACACGCTCAACGCCAGGGGCAAGCGCGTTTGCCACTCCCCGACGCCAAAAAGTTTGTAGCCGACGGCCACGCACCAATACATCAGCGGAGACTTCTCCAGATAGCGTATGCCGTTCACATACAACGTTACCCAGTTGTGATTCAGCAGCATCTCGCGCGCGGCTTCGGCATGAATCGAATCCGCGTCGTCCAAAAGTCCAGGGGTTGAAAGCGCGGGCAGGCAAATCAGCGCCCAGGTGACAAAAATGATCCCGAGTGCAGAAGCTTTTGATAGAAATGTAGAGGGTAGAGACGCGCGCGAGATTGAATTCACTGGAACACTTTCCGCAGGGGTAATCAGTGCAACATTCTAACCGAATGTCCCGCGATTTCCGATTTTTCTGTGCCGGGGATCTTTTATCCAGCGGAAACATCCATTCGCCTGTATGATTCGAGGCTCATATTTCGAAAGGATGATCCTCCGTTAATGAATGCTGGCAAACAAGCCCCGCGGAGAATTTCAGAAAATGCTATTTCACTCGCACTTGGTGTGGCAGCACTACTTTGGATTCCAGTAAGTCTAGTCGCTCAAGCAAGATCGCCACAACAAACCGCCGGCGCCTCTCAACAGTCCGCAGCTAGTGAGCAATCTTCGGCGTTGCCGCGCCCTGCGCCACCTGGAATAAAAACCGCCGGCGAAGCCTTCAAGAATGTCGCAGTGTTGACCGATGTTCCCGCTGACCAACTCATCCCTTCGATGCGCTACATCACCTTCGCCTTGGGCGTGCGCTGCGAGTATTGCCACGTAGAGGGCCATTTCGACAGCGATGAGAAGCCCACCAAAAAACGCGCCCGCGGTATGATGAAAATGATGTTTGCGATCGACAACACATATTTCAGCGGACATCGCGCCGTCACGTGCTACACCTGTCATCGCGGTGCGGCGAAAGCTGCCGACATGCCGGTCCTCGCAGACGTTATCTCGGCATCCAGCCTCTCCGCCAACAATGCTGCGCCGCCTGCGCTAAGTGAAGCACCCGGGCCCGCAAATTCTCCGGCCGTAATCTCCGCAACCGCCAGCCCGCTTCCTTCCGTAAGAGAGATCCTCGAGAAGCACATCCAAGCATTAGCAGGCGAAGCCGCCATCAACAAAATTAAAACGCGCGTTGACCAGGGAACACTCGATATCCCTGCGCGCCACATGCATTCAGCCGTCGAAATTTATCGCAAATCCGCGGACAAGATCCTCACCATCGTTCACACACCCCGCGGAGATTCTTCCCAGGGATACAACGGCAGCATCGGATGGCAAACGCGTGGTGACGAAGTAGAAGAAGTACGCGGCGACGACTTAATGCACCTGAAAGATTCAGCAGCACTCAATCCCGGCTTGAATCTGCAGAGAAATTCCGCGCGGGTCGAACTCACCAGCATCACAAAGATTCATGGCCACGACGCCTACTGCCTAACCGCCTCACGCGGCGCCCCGGCCACCGACCAATATTATTTCGACACGCAATCCGGTTTGCTCCTGCGCGTTTCGACTCAGATCGACAGCCCCTTGGGTGCCATCCCGCAGGATACGAATTACGAAGATTACCGCGATGTAAGCGGAGTCAACACCCCATTCGTTATTCGTGTCGCGCGCCATGATGGCGAATCGATTTACAGGTGGGAACAGATTCAAGCGAATGTTCCAATCGATGACAGCCGTTTCGACAAGCCTGCGGAAAAGCCGAAAGAAGCGCCTAAGGAGCAGTCGGCGCCGAAGCACTAGCGTCGTTTTTCGCCGCAGGGGAGTCGACTGCAGGCCCACCGCCGCATTGCGCGTCCACTAACTTCTGCAGCGCGTTGTCCAAAGTCGCGCCCTGACGCGATTTTGCCGAGCAAACTTGCGCCGCTCCCAGTTGAAGCGCACCGCGCAAATCCGCGCCGTCTAGATTAGCGTTCTGCAAGTTGGCTCCGTTC
>DASYOD010000009.1:0-22257 GCA_036008085.1 Terriglobales bacterium | reverse complement strand
TGGTACCGGCGTAATCGCGCCCGCTACCTCGGCCACATTTGGATGAACATCACCCACCAGCGTGGAACCCCTTGTGCGAAAAGTTTCCTCGCGCTTGGGATTTCCTGCGAACAGCCGCTCGAACTCTGCACGGTCCGTTACTCGATTCATTCCTACATCGATGACCGTTGCGCCTGGCTTCACAAACTCGCGAGTAATCATGCCGGCGCGGCCAATCGCAGCGACCAGAATGTCGGCGCGACGGCACACTTCGGGAAGGTCGCGAGTCTTCGAATGACAGACCGTAACCGTGGCATTGGCGTTCAGCAAGAGCATTGCCACCGGTTTGCCTACGATGTCGCTGCGTCCCACGACTACCGCTTCCTGTCCGGCAACTGGAATCCTGCTGCGATTGAGAATCTCCATGATACCTGCCGGAGTGCAGGGAACCAGCCCCGGCCGCTGTGTGGAAAGAAATCCTACATTCATCGGATGAAAGCCATCGACATCTTTTGCGGGATCGACTGCCATCAATACTTTCTTGACATCCACTTGCGGAGGCAAGGGAAGCTGCACCAAAATGCCGTCGATTTCGTCGCGGCGGTTCAAGTCAGCAATCAGCTCAAGCAATTCATCAGTAGAAATCGCTTCTGGCGGGGTATGCTGCTCGCTGTAGAGACCGACTTCGCCGCTGCTTTTCACCTTGCCGCGAACATAAACTTCCGATGCCGGATTGTGACCGACCAGAACCACGGCCAGCCCGGGGCGCATTCCCACCGCAGTTAACGTCTTCACTTCAGACGCGACCTCAGCCCGAATTTCACTGGCGATCTTGTTGCCGTCCAGAACAGTTGCAGCCATCAGCCCTCGCTAAGATTTGCCACATTTGACTCCGCGAATTCTCGCACCCGCTCCAGCGCGGTTTGCAATTCAGCATGAAATTGTTCTTTCTGAGAATCGCTCGCATCGGCGGGTACCATGATTCGGCGGCTTATTCGCATCAAGGCTCGAGAAAATGGTTTGGGAATCATTGATTTGTCCCACGTATTCAAAATCCAGGCTTTTTCCACCGCGATATGAAAGGCGACCATGGGCGCTCCGGTCGCGCGCGCCAGCAGAACCGGCCCAGGCTTCGCAATAAATTGCGGACCACGCGGACCGTCGATAGTGAAAGCCACAGCCCAGCCTTGCTCGAGTTCGCGTCTCATACTAAGCAGAGCCCGCACCGCACCGCGGCTGCTCGATCCTCGCACTTTTACGAAGCCAAACTTGCGAATAATCCGCCCCGTCCATTCGCCATCGAAACTATCGCTGCTCATCACCCTGACTTGCAAATTGCGCCAGACGTACGTCGCGGGGAAAATACAGTTATGCCAAAACGCGAAAACCACCGGGCGAGCATCAAGCGATGTGGGAGCTCCATCTTCGAATGAGATCGTTACGCGCAGCGTCGGGCCGATCAGGCGGATTGCCAGAAATCCAGCCCAAGTGATTAGCCACAGCAAGAATCTCTGCCATAAGCTGTATGGGCGGGGGTGGTTAGATGTCTCGCCAGCGACCGCCGGTGTGGTAGCTGTGCTCACTTCGGTATTGTACCGTCCGCTCGCACGGGCGGCTTGCCAGGAACCAGATCGGGCCATCCCGAAGGTCTTGGAAGCGGCACCGCGGGTCAGCTATCAAGAAATTTTGTTTTAATGGTTTCCCGGCAAGTGAATTCCGGCTATGCTGCTTGCCTCAGGACGTCGCAAGCTATGATTTGTCACCGCGAGTTGAAAGGATAGCTGCCCATGCAATTACCTAAGAATTTTGCTCTCGTTTTGCTGCTCCTCACCGTTTTCGGGTCAACTTTCTTTTTGGCGAAAAATGCGTCCGGCGATGAACAGGCCATTCGCGCTCTCGATGTCGCGTGGTCGCAGGCAGCCGGAGCGAAGGATTTGGACAAGACGGTTTCTTTCTATGCCGATGACGCGTCTCTGCTGCCCGCCAACGCCCCGATTGCCAATGGCAAAGACGCGATACGCGCAGCCTGGTCGCAATTCATGGCCATGCCTGGTTTCTCGATAAGCTTTGCGCCAAACAAGATTGTCATCGCAAGGTCCGGCGACATGGCTTATGAAATCGGAACTTTCCACTCGACCCTTAACGATGCGCAGGGAAAGCCCGCAGCCAGCGTTGGCAAGTACGTAGTGAATTGGCAAAAGCGCGGCGGACAGTGGAAGGTTGTGGCGGATATCTTCAACGACGATAAATAATGGAGCAATGCGGCGAGACGGCCGCGACCAACTGGATCAAAGCCGGCGGACAGGAGTGTCCGCCCTACACGGACTTCCAATGAACTCAGCAATTGCCGACCGACTTCGTGATGCAGTTTCACAAGGCCACTGGGACGAAGGCGTTGCTCTGCTGCAAACCAGTGAGACCGCTCAAGCGGCTAAGGCACTGAGCGAACTTCCTTTCGATCAGCAGCAATCTCTGTTCCGGCACTTGCCGCTGGATCTGGCCGCGGCCGTGGTCGCGCACTTTCCCTACTATCACCAGTACGTGCTGCTGCATTCGCTGCCTGCGAAAGAGATGCGCACATTGGTCGACAAAATCAGTCCTGACGACCGCATGCGCTTCTTCGATGAACTTCCGGAGGAGGCTTGGCAGCGGCTGATGGACGAACTTTCTGGCGAGATACCGGTTCAGACTTCGGGCGAACTCGAACCGGAAACGGAGCGCGCGCGCGAAGCGAAGCCGCAGCCGCCAGGCAAAATAATCATCGAAGGGCGCCAGATTGAAAAGAGCTACGCGCAACCGGATGGCAGGGAAATTCAGATCATTGCTCCCATGGATTTGTCGGTCGAGTCGGGGGCAATTTGCGCGCTGCTTGGCCCTTCCGGGTCTGGCAAATCGACGTTGCTGAGAATTCTTTCGGGGCTGACCTTGCCCTCCAGGGGCACCGTGTTGGTGCACGGGCAGCCGTTGAATGGCCGCACTCCGAATATTGGCATGGTCTTCCAGAGTTTTGCATTATTCCCCTGGCTAACGGTCCTGGAAAATGTGGAAGCTCCACTCGCGGCTCGGGGGATGGAACATTCGGAGCGCCATCGCCAAGCTGTGAAAACGCTGGCCATCGTTGGGCTCAAAGGTTTTGAAAACGCTTATCCCAAAGAGCTTTCTGGAGGCATGAAGCAGCGCGTCGGATTTGCCCGCGCTCTTGCGGTAGAGCCGGAAGTACTGTTTATGGATGAGCCGTTTTCGGCGCTCGACGTGCTGACTGCCGAGAGTCTGCGGCGTGAATTGATGGAGCTCTGGATCAACCATCAGATCCCCACCAGAAGTATTTTCCTGGTCACTCACAATATTGAGGAAGCGGTTATGCTGGCCGATCGCGTTGTGGTTCTGGGAACCCATCCTGCGAAGATCCGGGCTGATTTCCGTATTTCGCTGCCGCAACCACGTGATCGGAAGTCCGCCGAATTTCTTGTCTACGTGGATTACATTTACAAAGTGATGACTCAACCGGAACAGGATTTTGGCCCTGTGGCAAAATTCACGGTTCCGCGGAAACCCTCTATGCAACTTTTGCCGCATGCAACTGCAGGCGGAATGGCGGGGTTGCTTGAGTTTTTGAATGATCGCGGCGGCAAAGAAGATCTGTACCATCTTGCGGAAGAATTGCTCATGGAGGTGGACGATCTCTTTCCTATCGTGGATGAGGCGGTAATGCTCGGCTTTGCCGAATCGAATCAGGGAGACGTTCAGATTACCGCCGCAGGGAAGGAATTTGCGGAAGGCGATATCGGCGAAAGAAAAAAACTGTTTCGCCAAGCGGTTCTCAGCCACGTTACTCTGATTCAACAAATTCGCAATGCTTTGGAGCGTAAGTCAGACGGCGCAGTTCCGCTGGAATTCTTTCGCGACGTTCTCGATGAGCATCTTCCGCACGATGATGTGCAGCGTCAGCTTGACACTGCTTTAAACTGGGGGCGATACGCCGAAATATTTACGTATGACTCTGAAACTGACAGGCTGCTGCTGAATGAGCCGACGAACGCCGCTCCGCCTGGCGAAGCCGTACCTCTTCATTAAATAATTTGAGTTTAGGCTTACTTTGAACTTTCTTGTCGAGCGTGAGAGGCGAGTTGTTTCATCTCAGCGCGGATTTTCTTGCGAGTTGATTGCCGGCGCTTCGAATCGACGAGGGCTGCGCTGTTTTTCGAATCTGATCGAGACTGGTCTTCCAGTTGATTGAGCACGGAGAGTTGCTGGAGAAGGTCCAGCATCTTATCCGAGGATGCGCTCATCGATTTCCTCTGCCAGACTTCGCGCGGCTCTTTTGCCAGAGCGCTGCCAGCGCGGTTGCCGCCGCTGCGACCGCTTCCTGCTGACTGCGTGCGATTCTGCCACGCTCGACTATGGGGCGCTGTTTCTTGGGAGCAGTGCTGGCTCCAAGCCGATCCAGTGCGAGTTCAAATTTCTGTAAATCCGAATCCATCAACGATGCAGTGGCCATGAATCCTCCGAGTTCTCCACAAATCTACAATTGGATTCTGGCGTTGCAAATAGGTTAAAACCCGAGAGTGGATGCGGAATCATTGTAGGTGAGAGTAGGTAGAGCAGTGCTTTCCACATCGGTTGGTGCTGCATTGCCTGAGTCGTGCGGATTTAGCCGAACTTTCTATGGTACCTGCACTCGGGGTTCGCGAAGGGATTTCGCTTTGTTGGCGGCCAACTTCGGACCGGCCCAAACTGCGATTCTGTAGCCCAGCAGCACCGCGAGAATAACTCCATATTCCAGCGGGAGGCGAATGTCGGCCTTAACCAGCCACCAGTAATGGATCACGCCTGCAATCGCGCTGAAATAAATGAGGCGATGCAGCGCTTGCCAGCGTTTGCCCCCGAGGCGGCGAATCCATCCTTTGGTCGAGGTGACTGCGAGCGGGATCAGCAAAACGAATCCGGTGAATCCAACTGTTATAAATCGGCGCTTGGCTACATCGTGCAGCATTTCGTGCAGGTCGAAAAATTTATCCAGCCAGATATAAGTGAGGAAATGCAGCGTTCCATAGAAGAACGCAAATAGTCCAAACATGCGCCGGTAACGAATTAGCCAAAGCCGCCCGGTAAGCTTGCGAATGGGTGTGATCGCCAAGGTGATGAGCAAAAACCGCAGAGTCCAATCGCCAGTGGCATGAGTGATGACTTCGATAGGATTCGCGCCGAGACCTCCGCTATAGGCTTTCCACCCCAGCAGCGCCAAGGGGATCAGGCAAGCGAGAAAGACTACGGGTTTGAACCAGCGGATCAAAACATATCCTATTGGCATTTGTCATCGCGAGCGCAGAGAGGGATCTGGGTGTTATCTGCGACATCGGTCCGCTCAAGAACCGAGATCCCTCGCTGTGCCCGGGATGACAAGGTGTTTAGTTCACACTTCCAAAACCATCCGGGCGTCAGAAGTTTTTCTTTAAATCCATGCCGTTGTATAGGCTCGCCACCTGGTCGTAGCCGTTAAACATCAGGGTCGGACGCTTTAGAAATTCGCCCAGCCGCCGCTCTTTGGCTTGACTCCAACGGGGATGATCCACGTGCGGGTTTACGTTGGCATAAAACCCGTATTCGTTCGGAGCCATTTCGGCCCACGTGGTCCGAGGTTGGCTGTCAGTAAAGCGAATACGCACGATTGCCTTGCCGCTTTTGAATCCATATTTCCAGGGCACCACGACGCGTAGCGGAGCGCCGTCCTGATTAGGCAGAGCCTCGCCATACATTCCGAAGCAGAGCAGCGCCAATGGGTGCATGGCTTCGTCCATCCGCAGGCCTTCTACATAGGGCCAGTCGAGCACCCGGCCGCGCTGTCCCGGCATCTGTTTCGGATCTTCGACGGTGGTGAACTCCACATATTTCGCTTTGCTGGTGGGTTTGGCTTTGTTGATCAGTTCGCTGAGCGAAAAGCCAACCCAGGGCACGACGATCGACCAACCCTCTACGCAGCGATGCCGGTAAATGCGCTCCTCAGGTGATGCGATTTTGATAATCGTATCAACGTCGAGCGTTTGTTTTTTCTCCACCGCGCCGTCGATGGTCACCATCCATGGACGCGTTTTAAAGTCTTTCGCGAGTCCGGCGGGCTCATATTTGTCGGTCGAGAACTCGTAATAGTTGTTGTAATTGGTCACGTCTTTGTACGGCGTGATGGTTTCGTTGGTCGAGAACGAGCTCTTCTTGATGCCGTCAATTTTCGCATTGGCCAGCACCGTCATGGAAGGAGAGCCAAGCTCGCGAAAGCCAGCGCCCACCGCCGCGGCAGCCCCGGCAAGCGCCGTGCCTGCAAGAAATTTACGACGGTTCAGATGCAAACTTTTCGGAGTAATCTCGGACGAAGGAATGTCCCCACCCTCTTTAATTAGCATAATTCCCCACTCTAAGCCCCAACACTTAAGTATAGGCCAAGCCTAAGCCTCGCTTGGCCGCGGATGCTCTCTTGTGGCCCCTAGAAATAGGACTCAGAATGGGCGGAAAAGTTTCAGATTAGCGGGGAACGCCCAAATCACCGAGATCGTGAGTGACGAACGAAATCCGAATATGAGGATCAATCGCTTTCTTGGGACGTGGCCGCGGCTTGCTTCTCCGAGGACTCCTGGTGTTGCTTTTCCCAGTCCGTCTCAGAAAGCACCGAGATTGGCTCCAGTTTCTTTTTCTTTAGGCTGGCATTGATGCCGGGGAGTTCTTTGTCAGTTAGCTTCCGGAAGTCAACGATAACGTCCTCAAGCTCATGTCCCAGCGATTGGCCGCGCGCGACCTGGTAATCGGTAGGACGACCCTCGTACGTGTTTACATCTCCATAGAGTTGGCCCAGGTGTTCGCGGATGCGCTCTTCACCGGTAATTGCTCCGCCCTCTTTGGTGGCTACGATCCTGGAACGGAGGGCGTCCAAGTCGGTCGAAAGTTGGCGCAAGCGCGCACGAACAGGATCCTTCTCGGGGAGTTTCGCTGAGCGCGCAACCGCGGCATCGCGCACGCCTTGAATGGCGCCGACCGCGTAGCTCATGTGACCGAGCATCTTGTCCAGCTTCATGATCAACTCGAATTGGGCTTTTCGATCGTCAACAGTAAATTTCGCACGTGGATCGAGTGCAACTTTCAGCGCTTCCGTGTAGGTTTGATCGCCCTTGGTCATTTTGATCGTGTAGGTGCCGGGCAGAACGCGCGGACCCTGCGCTGCGGCGAACAGCGCGCTGGCGGCCGGTGGGACGATGGGAGGCTTCAGCCGCATGGACCATTGCGCACGGTTGAGCCCACGATGTTTGCTGCCGGGAATCGTGTCAACCAGTTTTCCGTCCTGATCAAAGATTTCAATTTTCAAGTCACCGAAAATATGGCGATGCTTCTGGTAGTAATCGATGAACGCATCAGTCGGCCGGCTGGGCCCGGTAAAGCTCGCATCACCTTGCGGCCAGCCTCCGTTGGCATTTAGATATTGAATGGCCGGCGGACCTGCGACGAGAGTAGCGTCTTTCGCCATCAGGTCCGGCGTGAGCGCGCGCAACGGAGAAATGTCGTCGACGATCCAAATGCCGCGCCCGTGAGTCGCAAGCACCAGATCAGATGCGCGCGGGTGTACTGCGATATCGCGTACAGCGACCTCGGGGAAATCGCTCTCCTTATACTGCGCCCAGTGTTGACCGCCGTCGACCGATATCCAGAGGCCAAATTCTGTTCCGACAAACAGCAGCTTGGAATCGACAGTGTCTTCCTTGATCACATGTGCGTATCCCTGGACTCCGTTTTCCTGCAGGTTCAGGGAAGTCCAGGTTTTTCCGTAGTCCGTAGTTTTGTAGGCGTAAGGTTTCATATCGCCGAATGTATGGCGATCAAACGTTGCATAGGCAGTGCCTTCGTCGAAGCGACCCGCCTCGACCGTGGAAACCCAGGAATTCTTTTCGAGCCCTGAGACGTTGCCCACAACGTTGGTCCACGTCTTGGCGCCGTCGCGCGTGATTTGCAAGTTGCCGTCGTCGGTTCCCACCCAGATCAGTTGCCCGTTTTTGGGTGATTCCGAAATCGAATAAATCGACGTGTGCATTTCCGCGGAGGAATTGTCGACTGTCACTCCACCGGATTCTTCCTGCTTTTGTTTTTCGGGATCGTTGGTGGTGAGATCGGGAGAAATGCGGTCCCATGACTGCCCGTGGTCACGCGAGCGGAACAGGAACTGCGCCCCAATATAAATTGTGCCTTTCTCATTGGGGCTCATATGAATGGGCGTGTTCCAATTAAAGCGTAGCTTTTTCTCGTTATAGTTCGGAAGTGGCTGGATGGGCCGTACTTCCAGCGTATGCCGATTCACGCGACCGATTGTGCCGCCTTGATATTCCGCGTAGATGTAATCGGGGTCGGAGGTGTCCTCGAAAACCCAGAAGCCATCGCCGAAATAAATGTTCTCCCATCGCGAGTTGGTAACACCGCCCGGATAAGACGAGTCTCCAATCCAACTGCTGTTGTCCTGCAAGCCGCCGTAAACATGGTAGGGATCGGCATTATCGACGCTTACGTGATAGAACTGCGAAATTGGTAGATTGGCCTGGTGCATCCATCGCGTGCCCCCGTCTTGGCTGCGCCAGAGGCCGCCATCATCCGCAGTGAAGACGATATTCGTATCGTTAGGATCGATCCACACGTCATGGAAATCGCCGTGCGCCGCACTGCCCACCGAACTAAAACTCTGTCCGCCGTTAACGCTTAATAGCAGCGGGCCGCCAGCCTTAAAAACTTTGTTCTCATCTTTTGGATCCACAATCAGGTTGGCGAAATAAAAAGGACGCCAGATCATGAACATGCTGGCATCCAAGCGATTCCATGTCTTGCCGCCGTCGTCAGAGCGAAACAGTGCACTCTTTTTCGACTCGATCATGGCGTATACGACCTGCGGCTTGGAAGGTGCGACGGCTAGCGCGATTCGTCCCCAGGGTTTTTCCGGCAGGCCTTTGCTGTTGCCATCGCTTATTTCTGTCCAGTGGTCACCACCGTCGGTGGATTCAAACAGGCCGCTGCCTGGGCCGCCGGAGCGGAAAGTCCATCCCTGGCGGCGGAAATCCCACATCGAAGCGAAGATTGTGTTCGGTTGTTGCGGAGACATTGCCAGCATTCCACATCCAGTGGAACCGTCGGCTCCAGGCAAAACTTTTTTCCAGGTTTTGCCGCCATCCGACGTTTTGAAAACTCCGCGCTCATCGCTGTCGTTCCAAACGTGCCCGGTGACACAAGCCAGAACGTTGTTGCTGTCTTTAGGATCGATAAGAATCTTGGCGATGTGTTCGGAATCCTTCAACCCCATGTTGGTCCAGTTTTCGCCGCCGTCCGTAGATTTGTATATGCCGTCGCCAATGGAAACACTGTTTCTGGTCCACGCCTCTCCGGAACCCACCCAGACGGTTTTGGGATTCGAAGGGTCGATGGCAACCGCTCCAATTGATTGGACGGATTGGCGGTCGAATACCGGCTTAAAAGTGGTCCCGCCGTTCACTGATTTCCAAACACCGCCGCTGGCCGCGCCGGCAAATACCGTGAGACGTCCGTTTTCGCTCACCGCCGTTACCGCCGCAACGCGCCCGCTCATGGTTGCGGAACCGATGTTGCGCGCAGGCAAGCCCGAGATCGTGGCTGCGTCGAACTTGGTCGGCTGCTGAGCGCAAACTGCCGCAGAAATGAAAAAACATCCGAGCCCGAGTAGACGCGAAAAGCTTCGCGGTGATTTAGACAAAGTGGCGTAGAGTGTCATCGCTAAAAATTCCTTTTCAGAATGCGGATGTTGTATACGAATAAAATCGGAAACTGTTACTGCTTCTTTGGCGCCTGGTTCTTGAGGGACGCGGGTACGGCAAAGTCGGACGCATCAATTGGGACATTCACTTCGATCTTGTCTACAGTCACCGTCTGCCAGGAGCTGGGATCGTTCTTCGGTCCCGACGCGATAGAAAACGGATACATCACTCCAGCCACAGCTTTGTAGGAGCCGAGGTCGATAGTGTTCTCGCGCACCGAGCCGCGGATGAATTCCTGCGTATCCTTACGAATTTCCAGGTAAGTGTCGGGATCGAGATAGTAGTAGATGATGTCGCCGTTCTTGAGTGTGACCTTTAGCCGAAGAGCGTCGTCGCCGTCGATGGTGTCATGGCCGATGTATTCGATGGTGTTGCCTTTAGCCTTGTAATCGACCAGAGGGCCATCGAAGTCGGACTCGATCAGGAGATCTCGCAGGTCGTCTTCGCCTGTCAGTTCTGGATCCTTGCGGCCGCCGAAAGGCTGAATCTGCCAGCCAGTTGAGCCGTCGTAAGCTTGCACTATGGTCATTCCTTGCAGTGTCAAAGTCTCACGTACCAGATTCGGACGCATATTTTCCTGACCAACCGTGGCCACGATGCCGCCGCCAATCATTTTGCCGGTCATCCGCCGGGTATTGGCGGCTTTGATCTTCTCGATGCCGCCTTTGGCTTCGATATTCTTGTTAACCAGATCGTCGGCGGTTTGCGAAGAAGCAGAAAGATTAAAGCAGAAAATTGCCAGGAAAAGTACCAGACAGTGACGCATGCAACATGCTCCTATGTGCTGAAAACAACGAGATTCAAAGGAAACGATACTCTACGCTGCTAAGACATTTTTGCCAAGTACGTGCGGGCAAGTCTGTCATGTAAGTAAGTGACTACATGCTTTACGTGGCGTGTGTTGGATCTTTGCGGTCAATCAGGTGTCTCAAAGCGAGAGAAAAGTTGGACGCCGAGACTGATGCGTCTCATTCGAGACAACAAACTTCGGCGTTCGTTCTATGAGAACGGATGTTCAAAGATTCTATTGCCAAGAAATTTCTGGATACCAACGATGGTAGCGATCCGTTGTAAACGCCCGATACTGCAGGTTTTACGTTTCGCGACCTGCCAGATGAAGTCCAATCCAAGGTGCTAGTTCCTGCGCTACTAGTCTCCTGTGGTGGGATCACGTTAGTCTCGGCGATTAAAGTGCTCTAATACGGCGGGGCGATGCCGCTCGATGTCCGGTGTGCTCCGTAAACGGATTTGCATTGCGTTCCCGAACTGAAGCTTGGGCACCAGGAGGAAAGGTGCGTAATCGTTATAGAAAAATCATCTGTATCGCTTTTGTGTTAGCGTCAGCGCTGTTATTGCAGGCGCAGTCTGAGAGCAACGACGCGCAGCGCATGGAGGCTTTCCAGGCGCAGGATCACTCTTCCAATGTGCTGCTGGCTGCGAAGCTCGATGAGAGTCTCGCGACCGGCGCGAGCAATGAAGCTCTGCCAGACGCACCCGATGCCACAACTCCGGATGTCCCAAGTGCGAGTCCAACGCCTTCGCCGGCGGTGAAGAATCAGTCCCACTATGGAGCACCGCCCGCTGCCGTCGGTGGCCCCTTGGGCGTTGACCGTACCGTGGCGGACCGCAACTATCTTTTGTTTACGGGAGCGATGTTCGGGTCGAGCGTTATGAATGCGGAACTGACCCTGCACTGCCTTACTAAGCAAGTCTCCTGCAATGATGTGCCACACGCGTTACAGAGCCGCGCCGCATTGTATGGGATCGGAATTCCCGCTGACTTGGCGATTTCCTATTTGACCTACTACATGAAGAAAAAGCATAGCCACATCTGGTATGCGCCGTCGGCTTTTGTAACCGGAGCCAACGTATTTCTTGGAATACGGGCTTATCGCTGGTCGAACGATCCCGTACCGGCCGCGCCTTAATAGTACGAGCATAAATTTGCGGCACGCTGCCAACCTTAGCGTGCCGCGATTACGTCGTAAGGCCGCATCATCTCATTGTCCTCGTGCTCAAGTATGTGGCAGTGCCAAACGTAACGCCCTACGAACCCCTCGAAGCGAATAATGATTCGCGTCACCATTCCAGGATCGGCGCGTACCGTATCTTTCCAGCCAGCCTCATTCGGATCGGGAGGCACCGGCTCACCTCTGTACTTAAGGATACCCTTGCTTTTAAAGGTAAAAGGCTCGAAGTTCCTCCGGTCGAGGATCTGGAATCGAACGAGATGAAGGTGGATTGGATGGGAGTCGTTTGTCAAGTTGATCAAGTTCCAGATTTCCACGGAATTCAGGGCTGGATTCTCGGTGACCGGCATCTTCCAATGAGCGCGGTTGAGCAGCATCGTGACCGGGTTCTGGACCAGGTCATCGATTTCGACGAGCGGCAGCATACGCGTGTTGATAGCGTCGGATTCTGGAATTCTAACTACCGGGCGGAGGGTCGACGGCAGTGAACTTGGGTCTTTCGTTTTTTCCCGCGAAACTTGAAATTGCATCACAGTAAGTGCGTCATTCTTGAGCACAATCTGTTGGCCTGCATGGCCGGCGAAGTCCACGATCAAGTCGGCACGCTCGCTCGGCGCCAGCAGCAACTGATCCAGTGTGACCGGCGCAGGCAGCAACCCTTGATCCGTGCCGACCTGATGAAAAACCTGTCCATTGGAAAGCGAAAGATGGAAGAACCTGCTATTCGCTCCGTTGAGCACACGAAAACGATACTTGCGCGGCTCGACTTGCAGATACGGAAAGAGCTTCCCGTTCACCAAAAATGCGTCGCCGAAGAATTCTGGAACCCACGGAGACTTGGGATCAGGTGAAACCGGGTAGTAGAGTTGGCTTTGTTCGTCGAACATGCGGTCGTAGATCACCAGCGGAATCTCAAATTTACCATTTGGCAAATTCAAAGAATCCTCGACCGAGTCACGAACTATAAACACTCCCAACAAACCCGCGAGTACATTGAGACGGTTAATCCCGAGAGCGTGGTCGTGATACCAAAGCATGGCGGCGTCCTGATTGTTCGGGTAGTAGTAGATCGCGGATCTCCCCGGCGTACACCAGTTCTCCGGATATCCGTCGCTGTCAGGAGGAGCCTTCGCCCCGTGCAGATGAATTACTGCCCGGACTTCGGGTTTGTCAGCTTCTGCTCCATGGATGCTATGGTCAATCGGCAGGAAATGCGCCGCCGGCAACTCATTCGCCCATTCCACCAGAACCGCCTGACCACTGCGTGTTTCCACTGTCGGACCCGGAGAACTCGATCCAAAGCCCCATAGCCGCGTCGGTTTCATATCACGATGCACCTTGCTCTCAATCTGCCGCATGGCGAAGCGATAGTAAGGGAGCTTGACGTTGGGAGCAGCAGGGCTGGGACGAAACTCGGTGCTATGCGCGACTTCGGGGATGGGAAGCGGATCCACAAACTGGGTCAACAGGTTGGGATTCAATAATGGCCGCACCGGCGGCATGTGGCGCGTGCGCATCGATTGAGGCAGCATTAGAGCCGCGCTGAACATCCCGCTGTGTTGCAGAAACCGTCTTCGAGTGATCGGCAATCCTTAATTCTCCGGGACAAAGTTTACTCGCAGGCAAAATGAGAACGAGCATGCGAAGCACAAGTTTCGCATGCCCGTTTCTGGTTGAGCTAATTAAAGTGGCGTCACCCAAGAAATTGGGGCGACGCCGGCTATCCACGATTACTGATTTGGTTGACCCGTGGCAGAATCAAGAGTCAGTAGTCCCCTGTCGGCCCTTTCCCTGGTGAAATCGAACATCTGGCTGATAGAGCTCGCAATTCCATCAAACGATCCCTGACCGATGCGCTTCCCGCCAAGCCAGTTATCCTCAATGAAACGGATGACCGAAGTCTGGTCAGTCACGGTGTGATCGACGAAGTTCTGTTTCGCCCAGGGAGAGATGACCAGCAAGGGCTGACGCGGACCATACCCGCAGCGACCGAGTGCGTGAGCGTTCTTCGGATCGATTCCGGGTAGAGAGTTGGCAGCCGTACCGCAGGCATCCGTACCGGTGAGAGCGTCTGCGGGGCCAACCGATTGATTCACAATCGGACCCATTTGGTGGTCGTACCAGCCGTCGGAATCGTCATACAGGATAACTACTGCCGTGCTGTCCCAGTCTGGCTGCGCTTGCAGGAAGTTGATGACCTTGACCAGAAAGTGCTGTTCATCAATGGGGTCAGAGTATCCTGCGTGGGCGTCCTGGTAACCAGGCGCCTTCAGGAAGTTCACCGCGGGGTAGAAGCCATTCCGGACCGCATTGAAAAAATCATCGACATCGTACAAATGATTGGCAGCACCGTTGTGTCCGATTTCGTGCAGCGATGTGGGTCGCGTGTGTTTCGGGTTCGCAGTCGATGCCCAGTACTGAAAGAACGCGTGGTGCGGGATGTAATCGTTCTCCTCCACGCCCGTAATCGGGGAAGTCGTGCTGCGATTGCAACCGGTAGTGCCGTTGAGGTTCTTGATGTTGAGGTTGAAGCCGCCCATGAAAGCTCCCCAGGTCACGCCGGCTTCATTAAGCAGATTGCCAATATTCCTGGAACCCATCTGTACCTGGTTACTGGTTGAACTAGAGCAAACATCGTTCAGTGGGTCGGGGTCGCCGATCACGGTTAGTGAGCCGTCCCCGCCGTTAACTTCGCCGCCGGTGCCGTTCAGCGTTTTAACCGCGCCGTTCGTCTGGCCGGATACAAGATTGATCACGCCGACCGTGGAAGGACCAAAATTAGTGCCGTAAGAATTATCGCTCATGGCGAAATCCTGCGCGTAATTCCACAGACCGGTTACGGTATTGCCGTCGAAGTAACCCATGGTTAGCCCCGGAGTATCGACAATTCCTCCACCGGAAGGGGGTGGTCCAGCGGTTCCGACGGAATACGGAAACAAATCCATGGCTCCCTTATCGAAGGCTATCTGCTCGGGCGTGTAGTCGTGGTCCTGGTCGGCAGTGAATGCCTGCGAGCGATCAAGCCGGAAAGGATTAGTTGCGCCGGTGGTGTTCGCCGGATTCAAGTTGGGATTGAAGTTCAACAGCGCATTATTAAATCCGTTCACGGCAGGGGTTCCAGGCAGAGCATGGAATTGCGGTTCGCCCTTGGGGTTTAGCGCTACGGGATAGGTCCCGAAATAATGGTCAAACGAAATGTTCTCGTTGAAAATTACTACCAGGTGCTGGATCGCCATATTCTTCGAAGTCGGCTGCGAAGCGGCAAAGGCCGGCGAAACACTCGGTCCCAGGGCGGTAGTCAATGCTGTCAGCAAGGCCAGCATCTTCCTAGGGGTGGTTGAGGTTTTGATGCAGTTGAACATTTTCCTTCTCCGTCCGTCGGCTATTTAATACGCGATTGAACTATAACCGAGGAATTACGTAGCGTAGACACTCCGTATTTCGAAGCCGTTACACGAATGTTAAAGATGTGTGAATTCGGGGAACTTCACACAGTGACACTTTGCGTGCGACTGCGCCGCCCATGCCAAGGCATCTGTTCCGTTTTTGTAACAGCAACCGGAAGTAGGGCGCACATCGTTCTGAATGTGTTAACAAGGTTCCGAAAACGATTATCAGATCGCGGCATAGGACTGGCTATGCTGCCGACGCGATGCACCATGTGGCGGCAGAAGGCGCGAAGGGAGATATAACGTGGGCATTTTCGCAGGCGGCTACGCTTCCCGATCCATATCGGTTTTTCCACGAGGGACCAGGATGCACCGAGAACGCGTATTGATTGTTGAAGCGGACAAGGAAATCTGCGGGGTATTGCGAAATTATCTGGAAGACAAAGGGTATGATATTTCAATCGCCGGGACTTGCTCTGCCACCGAACAAATTTGGCGCAGCCGGCGCCCCGATATCGCGATCCTCGAATACAGCCTTTCCGACGGAAACGCGCTCGGGCTCGTACCTCGTTTAAAGGCCATTGACGCCTCGATTCCTATCATCATCTTGACCGGCTATGGTTCGATTGATTTTGCGGTCGAAGCAGTCAAGCTGGGTGCAGACATGTTTCTCCCCAAGCCCGCGGAGTTGTCTACGCTTTACGTAATGATCCAACGCAGTCTGGAGAATCAGCGAAACCATCGGCAACAGCTTGCGGAAAGAAATAGAAATAGCCACGCAATCGTGAATCCTTTCCTCGGCAAGAGCGAAAGCATCCGGAGGCTTGCCGATTTAGCCTACAAAGCAGCCGCGACTGATACTCCAGTCTTACTCCAGGGCGAGTTTGGTACAGACCCGGGAACGGTAGCGCGCTGGTTACATCACAACAGTTCCAGAACCTCCGAACCTTTCGTGGAAGTGAACTGCCGCGATCTGTCTCCTGAACTGTTGGAAACTGAATTGTTCGGGAATGAGAGAGACGCCTTCGATGGGACTACGGAGAGCAAACCTGGAATTCTTGAGATCGCCCACAAAGGAACGATTTTCCTTGACGAGATTGAAAGTTCCGATTCGCAGACGCAGTCAAAATTGTTCTATGCCCTTGAAGACTACCAGTTTCAAAAACTGGACGAAGTCCGTGACCGCAGAGTAGACATTCGCCTGATCGCCGCCCAGCAAGGCGGAGCTGTGCCACTATCGCGCAAACAATTTCGGCGCGATCTCCACGAGCGCATTAACTGGACTACACTGCCGGTTCCGCCCCTGCGTGAACGCATCGAGGATATTCCTGCACTTAGCGTACAAATCCTTGGGGAACTGACTGGACAACTGGGCGGTGCTGCTTTGACGCCCGGGCCGGATGCATTGAGAGCTTTGCAAGCTTATTCCTGGCCGGGGAATATTCGAGAATTAAGGAACGTCCTCGAACGCGTCGTACTGGTCACGGGAAAAGATGCTTGCTCGAATGAGCGCTTCGACGCACACATCGAACAGTGTGTTTCTGGCATCGGCCAATTCAAAACGCTGGAAGAGATCGAGCGTGATTATATTCAGCAGGTGCTTCGCAAAGAACACGGGCGAGTCCGGGCCGCTGCGAAAAAGCTTGGCATTCCGCGCAGCTCTTTGTATCACAAGCTAAAACAGTACAAGACAGATCAGTCAGGTATTCTCATGCAGGCGATGGAAAGCTCCAATTCGAGAAATCTTAGTGGACGCCCGCCTCAACTTTAAAAGAACGGCATCGAGCGTATGTGGTTACTGGCCGATTGAACTCGCCACAGATGAGAAAACATTGTTCGAACTGCCGCCGATTAACCGCACTGTTCCCACTACCAGAACCAAAATCACCGCCAGCATCACGGCGTATTCAGCAATATCCTGACCCTCTTGTTCCGTCCATAGCCTCTGCATCAACTTAACCATACCGCCTCCAGTGTTGGAATAGCGCGACTATCATGCCGGGGCCGGTACGTACTTGTCAAATCAAAGATGCGCAGCGCACAAATGATTTCTCCAGCCTGCACGGCCTTTGCCCTGAACGCCATTTAGAATAAACGCGATGCGGTTCGCGCTTGAGTTCGACCACGTTACCAAAGAGTATCGTAGCATGTTCAGTAGGCGTCGTCTCTGTGCTCTCGATGACTTCAGCCTACGGGTAGAAACGGGTGAAATTTTCGGCTTCCTCGGACCAAACGGGGCGGGGAAGAGCACGGCCATTCATCTGGCAATGGGATTCATGCGACCGACGAGCGGACGAGGCCGGCTGCTGGGCGAGAATTTCGGTCAAGCCAGCGTCCGACGCCGGGTGGGTTTCCTCGCCGAGAGTGTTGCTCTTTACCACCGGCGGGCGGAACCGTTGGTACGCTTTTACGGCGCGCTGAATGGAATCGAACGGACTGCCTTGCGAAAACGGGCGCACGAAGTTCTGGAAATTGTGGGGTTGCAAGATCACGCGAATCGGAACGCAGGCAAGTTTTCCCGGGGCATGCTGCAGCGCGTAGGATTGGCCCAGGCAATGGTCAACGATCCGGAACTGCTGATTCTCGACGAGCCCACCTCGGCACTCGATCCATTGGCACGAGTCATGGTTCGTGAACTGCTGCTCGCCGCACGCAATGCCGGCAAGACTATTTTCTTGAGCTCGCACTTGCTTTCTGAAGTGGAACTGATATGTGATCGCGTCGCCATACTTAATCGTGGGAAGCTCGCGCGATTGGATAAAACAGCGAATCTTCTTCAATCGGGGCAGCAGACTGAGATCGTGGTTTCCGGCATTAGCACCAAAAACTTTGACGGCGCCGTGGCCCGCAACGGATTTGTCAGTTTCTGCATTCCAGCGCAGAGTCAGCGGGCGGCTCTGGAAAAAGTATGGAACCTTGGAGGGGAAGTAGTGAGCGTGAATCCGGTGCGCCGTTCGCTAGAAGAGATTTTCCTGGAAGTGACTGCTGAACCAAAAGCCGCGGCCCCCGAAGGAATTCGGTGAAACCAGTCCTGCTGATCGCAGTCAACTTCGTGCGCGAGCAGCGCTGGCCTATTCTCACCTTGCTGCTGTGGGTTCTGTTGCTTGCATTTTTGGGGCTGGTGACAGATATTCACCGCCAGCGTGAAGATCTGCTATTCGTTTTCAAACAGGATGCTGTATACGTGCTCGCCTTCAGCGTTTTTTTTGGCGGCTCGGCTATCTACAACGAACGCAGATCGCGGCGCATTTTAGGTGTACTCTCCAAGGCCCTGAGCCGGCAGCAATATCTTTCAGGGCTCGTGCTCGGCGTGACCATCGCGTCTGCCGTTTATTGCTTTACCCTTGGCCTGACTGGAAGTTGGACACTAGGCGCCGCGGGATTTCCTATTTCCCATGTATGGTTCCTCATGGTCTGCCTTGTAGCCGCCTGCATGTTGGCTGGCACTGTTGCTTTGATGTTTTCTACTTTCCTGAACCCTTTCTTTGCGGCTGGCGCTACCGCCATGGTTTTGGGCGTGCCAGCGCTGGCCGGCCAAATCTTCGGCGCGCGCTGGGGTTATGTGATACCAGTGTGGGAACTCGGAGCGACGGTCCTCAATTCCTCTTTCAACTCACCGGGAAGAGCCTCTTGGGTGCCTGTTTTGCTTGCGGGAGGAGAGACGGTGGCGTTCTGGCTATTATCGGCCCGTATTTTCGCGCATGTGGATATTGCGGTCGCGGTAGAGTAAGACGGGTCGAACCGATCAGCGAGCCCACTCTGCCGCGGTCCGCGCCGCGTAGTCAAGTACGCGTCCGGGAAGGACTCCGAGATAGATTGTCGTCGCGACACTGATAGCCAGCGCCGTTCCAAGTGCAAATGGAATTCGCGGTAAGGCGATATCCTCACGCGCCTCGCGCATATACATAACAACGATTATTCGCAGGTAATAGTAGGAAGCTATCGCGCTGTTAAGTACACCGATTATCACCAATCCAACCAGGTTGGCCTGCAGTGCCGCGCTGAATACATAAAACTTGGCAAAGAAACCACCGGTAATGGGAATGCCGATCAACGACAGTAAGAAGATCGTCAGGGTCGCAGCCAGCAATGGACTGCGGCGGCCCAGCCCTTCGTAGTCTTCGATCGTCACATAGCGCTCGCCCTCGCCGGCGACGTGGCTGATCACCGCGAAAGCGCCAACGTTCATCGCCGCGTACGAAGCCGTGTAAAACATCGCAGCGGGAATCCCATTGTTCGGCAGAGCCGCATACGCCATCAGCAAGTATCCAGCATGAGCAATCGATGAATATGCCAGCAGGCGCTTGACGTTGTCCTGCACCAACGCCCCGACGTTGCCCAGCGTCATCGAAAGCGCGGCCACAACCCAGATCAGACCAACGCGCCCCGGAGCATCCACTTCGAACAAAACTCGCAGCAGCACAGCAAACACGGCTGCCTTGGGAGCAGTGGACATGAAGCCAACCACGGGCGACGGCGCGCCTTCATAAACGTCGGGAGTCCAGACGTGAAACGGAGCTGCCGCCACCTTGAAGCCCAAACCCACAAACATAAACGCGACAGCAACGTACGCCAGGACTGGGATGTGCCCAGAGCGCAGCGCGTCGCCGATTATTTTTATGCTGGTCGAACCCGTCGCGCCAAACATAAGGGCGACGCCATAAAGAAAGAACGCAGTCGCAAACGAGCCCAGAAGAAAGTATTTAACCGAAGATTCACTGCTGATTGCCGCGCGCCTGCGAAATCCGGCCAGAATATAAGTGGAAATGGAAGAAATTTCCAGCGCGATAAAAATCAGCACCAGTTCCATGGCGGAGGACATCAGGCTCATGCCCAGCGCCCCAAACAGCACCAGCGCGTAGTATTCGCCAGCCCGAATCTCCTGCACCGACATGTATTCGTAGGAGCTCAGAATTACGACAGCGGTGACGGCCGCAACTAGAAAATGGAAGAAGATGCTGAAGCTGTCAACTTGCACCATGTTCCAGAAAGCCAGGCCCTGATACTGCGACTGGAATAGTGTTGCCGTTAGAGCCGCCAGCGCTCCCACCAGCGCAAGCGCTCCAAGTGTCTTTTGACTGCGATGCTCGTCCATCAACGGATCAAGCACCATGATGAGCATGCCGAAAATCGCCAGCACGATTTCCGGCAAGATGCGGATGTAGTCAGCCGCTTGTGGAATCATTTGCGCCATGTCGGAGGTTGTGTTCACCGGCCTACCATCCGGCTGGCGAATTGCGCGAAGGGCGCCAAGGCCGCTTGTACCGAGGGATCAATCGCGTTCAGCCAAATCAGCGGCGCTACGCCCATCAGCAGGGCGACTGCGGCTATCGGCCAGAGCGCGGTTTGCTCTCGTCCGGTCAGATCAGGCAGCGACAAATTGACGTCGTGCCTTACTTTTCCGTAGAACACGCGCTGATACATCCAAAGCAGGTAACAAGCGCTCCAGATAACGCCGGTCGCTCCAAGAATGCCGTACACTGCGCGATCGCGGAAGGCGCCGCTCAGCACCAGAAACTCGCCAATAAAGCCGTTGAGAAGCGGCAATCCAAGCGAGGACAGAACGATGAACAGAAAAAACGTGGCGAACGCTGGCGTGACCGATGCCAATCCACCGAATTCGGCAATCTCGTAAGTATGGCGCCGCTCGTAAAGAATTCCCGCCAGCATGAAAAGACCGCCAGTAGAAACGCCATGCGCCAGCATGACGAAAGTTGCGCCGTCGAGTCCTGCCTGTGTGAAGCTGAAGAGGCCGAGCACTACAAAGCCCAAGTGGCTGATCGAAGAATATGCGATCAGCTTTTTCATGTTGGGCTGCACTAAAGCCACCAGCGCGCCATACACGATGCCGATCAGAGCCAGCACCATGATCCACCAGGCATTGCTGCGCGATTGCTCGGGAAACAATCCCAGATTGAAGCGAAACAAGCCGTAAGTGCCCATCTTCAAGAGAACCCCGGCCAGCAGAACGGAACCGGCTGTCGGCGCTTCAACGTGAGCGTCGGGCAGCCAGGTATGAAACGGAAAAATGGGAACCTTCACCGCAAAGGCAATAAAGAATCCGAGGAAGAGCCAAAGCGCCGCCCCCGCGAAATTCTCCACTTGGCCGTTGCGAATTGCGGCCTGAATAGTAACGAAGTCAAACGAACCGGTCTTGGCGTAGAGCCACAGAATCGCCGCCAACATGAACATTGACGCGATCATCGTGTAGAGGAAGAATTTTACGGCTGCGTAAACTTTGCGTCCGTGGCCATAAATGCCGATGAGCAAAGCCATCGGAATCAACGTAGCTTCCCAGAAAAAATAAAAGAGGAACAGATCGAGGGCGACGAAAACCCCGATCAGCGCAGTTTGAAGAATCAGCAGCAGAATAAAAAATTCTTTTACCCGCTCGTGAATCGATTTCCACGAAATCAGCACACAAAGGGGCGTAAGAAACGTAGTCAACACTACCAGCCACATGGAAACTCCGTCCACGCCCATGTGGTAATGAATGTTGGGATTAAAAATCCACTGATGGTTAACCTCGTACTGAAACCCGGTTTGGGCGCGCTGGAAATGTACTGGCAGGTGTAGCGAAAGAACAAAATCAAGCAGCGAGACGACGAGAGCAAATACGCGAATGTCGCGGTCACGACGCGGAAACAACACGAGCAACAGCGCGCCCGCCAGCGGAATGAACGTCACCAGCGTGAGCATCGAGTTGTCCAAAGCGCTGCTCATCGCGTTCCCATCCAAATCATGTAAGCGATCAACACCGCGGCACCGGCCGCGATCCATCCAGCGTAGGAGCGAAGATTACCGGACTGCATGTGGCGCACGGCATCTGAAACCTCGCGTGCACCCTCGGCGCTGTTATCCAGCGTCGCGTCGATCACATCGCGATCAATACCCTGCCATAGAACTCGGGTCGATCCATCGATAAGCGGCTTCACAAAGACCGCTGCATAAATTTCATCCACGTAATACTTGTGCACGACGGCTTCGTAAAAACCGCCCAAAGCTTTCGCTATCTCCTGCGGCAATTGCGGCCGCCGATAGTACAACAACCAGGCAAGAAATAATCCCAATGCCGCAGCGACAACCGAAATGCCGGTAAACAGCGCTTCC
>DASYOD010000008.1:0-9831 GCA_036008085.1 Terriglobales bacterium | reverse complement strand
ACCAAATAATTTCTCCGCTCTCTGCGTCAGTTTCAGCCAGTCGTGCCAATCGCCGATGACGTCCTGCATGTGCTTGAGTTGATCCACAATCCGCTTGGCCTCAGATTCTTCATCAGCCAGTTCAGCAATGTATCGAGCCCGTTTACCGATGATCCGGTATTGATGGAGAGTTTTTTCGGTGAGCGGCATATGGTCCGGGCTGAGGTTGGCCAGTTTGCTGAGAGTTAGATTCAGAGGGTCGGTATTCTTTGGGAGATCAATATCCACGATGGCGCGCTTCAATCGTTTTTGTACTTTGGCTGCGGTCTGACTATCGAAGGCCTTAACTAGTTTATGTTCGCGCTTAAAGCGCTCCTGCACCAAAGCATCCACAAACTGTGCTTTGTGTCCATTGCCCCCGGGAATCTTTAAGCTGCGCAGCGATGAGATTTCCACATCTAAATCCCTTACACGGCCTGCCTTTTTGCGCAATCGAGATAACAGTTTCAGCAACTTCTTGTCGTTCCGAGTCAACTCGGGGACTACCTCGCTGAGCACAGCCTCGACGCGACGGCTGTTGGTGCGAAATTTGTGCACACTTTCGGGCGCGGGTTTTCTGGTTAGCTTGCTTATCTCGCGGCCCAATTTTTGAAAAGCCAAACGGCTACGTTTTAAGTCAATGGGCATATATAGCCAGTAATCTAAGGGAACGAAAAATTACATGGGAATCCAGCAAAATACAATCCAGAAAGTTTGAAAAGTTATTTTCCGGGACGCAACCGACCAACTCATCTCAAGTACCTATTTTAACACTGCTGTAACAACATTCTGCTAGCCTGCCTAGTGATGGCCAACCGAGCCCTAGGAGCGCCCCAATTGAATGGACCGCAACCTATTGCAAAACAACAGGTTGCGACCAAATCTGAGCCAACGGTTGAGCCATTACTTAACGCCGGCAGTAGCCGGACGGCCGACAGTATTTTCCATTTGGCGATGCTGTCCTGCGGACTATGCGTGCTCGCACTGGTCGGTATGATTGTCTACGAATTGATTAGCGGATCAAGATTGTCCTGGCACGCCTTCGGATTGAAGTTCTTTTTCCGCAGTGAGTGGGATCCCGTCAACGAACAGTTCGGAGCTCTGCCGTTTGTCTATGGCACGCTGGTGTCGTCTTTCCTCGCACTCTTTATTGCAGTGCCTCTGGCGATTGGTGTCGCTGTATTTATCACGGAAATGTGTCCACGTTGGCTTAAGGGACCGCTGGCCTTTACCACAGAACTTCTCGCAGCCATTCCCAGCGTCATTTATGGATTGTGGGCCATCTTTGTGTTGGTGCCTCTGCTCCGCCAGTATGGCGAGCCTTTTTTTGCGAAGTATTTTGGCTGGACATCAGGCATCGCGCACCGCTTCGGCTTTCAAGGTCCGTTCGAAGGTCCGCCATACGGTATTGGCATGCTGGCGGCCGGAATTATCCTCGCCATTATGGTGGTGCCTATCGTTTCGTCAATCACGCGAGAAGTGATGACAGCTGTTCCTCAACAGCAGAGAGAAGCGGTGCTGGCATTGGGAGCGACTCGCTGGGAAATGATTCGCACGGGCGTGTTGCGAAATGCGCGCGCAGGAATTCTGGGCGGAGTGATCCTGGGACTCGGCCGAGCATTGGGCGAGACCATGGCGGTAACCATGGTGATTGGGAATCGTCCGGAAATTGCATCATCGCTGTTCGCTCCGGGTTACACAATGGCGAGTGTGATCGCCAATGAGTTCAGTGAGGCCACCGGAAATACCTACCTCAGTGCTCTCATCGAGATTGGCTTGGCTCTGTTCATCGTCACGATTATCGTAAATATCCTTGCACAGTTTCTGGTTTGGACAGTGACACGCGGCACGGTGGCGAGAAGCCATGCCTGAAACCGCGCCTGCCAACTCCGAACTTGCTAGTGCCCCGATCAGCTTGTGGCGGAGAAGTCTGGACTCGCTTGCCACAGGCGCAGCCGCTGCAGCCGTCGTTCTGGTCTTGCTCCCCCTCGGCGCCGTCTTCGGATACCTCGTCTACAAAGGCATTGGCTCAATCAACTGGGCCTTTCTCACGCAAACGCCAAAGCCGGTCGGTGAAGCGGGCGGCGGCATGGCAAATGCAATTGCCGGTTCAGCTTTTATTTTGTTGATTGCCAGCGTTATTGGCGTTCCCATCGGAATCGGCGCCGGAATTTATCTCGCCGAGTACGGACGCAACCAATTCGGAAATGTAATTCGCTTCACCGCCGATGTCTTAAATGGGGTGCCTTCAATCGTAGTCGGCATCGTTGCTTACGCAATCGTGGTGCTTACGCAGGGACATTTTTCCGCACTGGCTGGCGGAGTCGCGCTGGCCATCATGATGATTCCGACCATCACCCGCACCACCGAAGAAATGCTGTTGTTGGTGCCTAACGCGGTGCGGGAAGCGGCTTACGGCCTGGGCGTTTCTCGCTGGCGGACCACGCTGTCGATCACTTTGCGCACAGCCACATCGGGGGTGATTACCGGTGTTATGCTAGCTTTTGCGCGCGTGGCGGGAGAGACAGCGCCGTTACTGTTCACCGCATTTGGCAATCAGTACTGGAATTGGAAAATCAATCAGCCGACAGCCGCACTCTCGTTGCAGATTTTTACCTATGCGATTTCGCCGTTTGATGAATGGCACCGTCAGGCGTGGGCAGGAGCGTTAATCCTGATCGTGTTGATCGTATTGGCGGTGAGTGCCGTACGCGTGGTCGCCGGCCGTGGAATGCTCAAGGGAGCGAACTGAAGTATGGGTGTCGGGATCAAAGTCGAGAAGCTGAATGCCTGGTTCGGTAAAACGCAAGCGCTCTACGACATCACCATGGAAGCGCCCGCCAACCACGCGACTGCGATCATCGGCCCTTCCGGGTGCGGAAAATCTACGTTCGTACGCTGTCTCAATCGCATGCACGAGACTGTGCCCGACGCCCGCGCCGCAGGCTCAGTCAGAATCGGAGAGCTTGACGTTTACAACGGTACGTCCGCCGTACAAATTCGCAGACGCATCGGCATGGTGTTTCAGAAGCCCAATCCTTTTCCGACAATGTCGATCTATGACAACGTGGCCGCGGGTTTAAAACTCAACGGCTTCCACGATCACACACGGCTTGATGAAATTGTAGAGCGTTCGTTGAAACTCTCGGCGCTTTGGGATGAAGTGAAAGACACGCTGCGCAAGAAGTCTGGCGCCAGCCTATCGGGCGGACAGCAGCAGCGGCTTTGCATTGCCCGCGCACTCGCAGTCGAGCCACAGGTGCTCCTTATGGACGAGCCCTGCTCGGCTCTCGATCCCATCTCTACTGGCAAGATCGAAGAACTGATATTCCAGCTCAAGGAAAAGTTTACAATTGTAATCGTCACCCACAACATGCAGCAGGCGTCTCGTGTGGCTGAGTTCACTGGCTTTTTTCTGTTGGGCAAGCTGATCGAACTCGACAAGACCGAGAAGATTTTCACTACTCCGTCCGACAAACGTACGGAGGATTACATTACAGGCAGGTTTGGATAATGCGCACCCGTTTTCAGCAAGGACTGGATGATCTTCGCACCCGTTTGCTTCGCATGGGCGGGTTGGCCGAGCAGGCCGTGGATCGCGCCTGCCAGGCTTATATTGACCGCGATCTGGCACGCTGCCATATGGTGCTCGAAGGCGAATTCCAGATTAACGTGGCCGAGCGCGAAATCGACGAACTGGCATTCGATCTGCTCGCTCTGCAGCAACCAATCGCCGTGGACCTGCGATTTATCCTCGCAGTTACCAAGATCAACTCGGACCTGGAACGGGTTGGCGACCAGGCGGTCAACATTGCCGAACGCGCGATGGATCTGGTTGAACTTCCCAAAGCAGATCTCCCCGTCGATATCCCGCGCATGGCTGCGGCGGTTTCGGCCATGGTGCGCCGTTCGCTCGAGTCGTTCATCGAAGGCAAAGCCGAGCTGGCACAGGCCGTGCTCGAAATGGACAACGTCGTCGATCGCATGAAAGACGAGGCTTTCATTACCCTGGTTAAAACTATGAATGAGCGTCCCGAGGTTACCCGGCAAGCGCTGGATGCCCTGCTGGTAGCTCGTAATTTGGAGCGCGTGGCGGATCATGCGACGAACATCGCAGAGGACGTGATCTTCTGGGTGCGGGGCGCTGATGTTCGTCACAATGTTGCGGCGGAGCCTCCGGTGCATCAGGCCAGCACTGACACGCATTAAAGTTACGAAACTAGAAACTCGAAACCGGTCAGTCCACCTGGCCGGTTTTATTTTTGCAGTGGTAACCTAAAATTTCCTGAGGAGAAGAGCTTTGCTCAAAACCATTCGTCTGCTCGCCTTCTTATTTGCTGTCGAGGTAATCAATCCGGCCCTCGCGCAAAACACTGTAGAGCCGCGGCAGATTCCTCTGCCCACAAGTAAGACCTTAACCATTCCCTCGCCGGGTGCTTTGGGATCGCTAAACGGCTTCGCGGCAGCGATGGCGATCAGTCCTGATAAGCATTACGCGGCGATTCTGAATGACGGTTACGGTACCCAGCAGAATCAGGCCCACCAATCAATCGCGATCGTTGATCTGGGTACAAACCAAATCACCGATTTCCCGGAAGATCGACTACCCGCTGAGGCCCACCAGAGCTATTTTCTTGGGCTTGCGTTCGGCTCCGATAGCAAACATCTTTATGCCTCGATCGGCTCCATCACCGATCCCACGGGTGAGAAGCCAAACGATACGGGAAACGGCGTTGCCGTTTATCGTTTTCACAAAGGTAAGTTGTCTTGGGAGAGTTTTATAAAGATTCCGCCGCAGGCCGCCGCACCGGGTAAGAAAATTGCTCAGGGGGCGCGCAAGGTCAATGATGGTACTGTCATCCCGTATCCCGCCGGCTTGGCCGTGATCTCCCATCGGGGCACGCCTGACAAGCTGCTCATTGCTAACAATCTCTCCGACAATGTAATTCTTATCGACTCTAACGGCGGCCGCGTGCTCGAGCAATTCGACGTGAGCACCCATGAAATGATTCCGTCTTCATTTCCTTACGGCGTAGTGGTTTCGCGCGATGGCCGCCGCGCCTGGTGCAGTCTGTGGAATGCTTCCCGGGTGGCGGAACTCAATTTGGAAAAGGGAACTGTTGTCCGCTGGATTTCCCTGAATGAGCCGAAAGATCCGATTGCGCCGGGTTCGCATCCGACCGCAATGCTGTTGAGTCCGGATGAGAACTTTCTATATGTAGCGTTGTCCAATGTAGACAGAATAGCCGTAGTGTCCACTGGCAAAGGCGCACCTCAATGGCTGCTCGATACAACTATCCCCGGACAGAAATATCCGGGCATGTATCCCATTGCGCTGGCTCTGTCTAAATCGGGGGACCGCCTTTTCGTCGCGAATGCTTCCGTAAATGCAATTGCGACTTTTCTCACTCACGCTGCGTTCCAGAACCGGGCGGCAGGACCATCTGATCTTCCACTTGAACCCGCGGACGGCTTTATTCCCACAGACTGGTATCCCAGCGCTATGGCGATCGCCGGTGATGATCTGATCGTCGCAACTTCCAAAGGCAAGGGAACCGGTCCTAACGGCGGTCCAAACAATCTGAAGAATGAAAAAAGGCCTCGCGAGCATCCATACATTGCAACTTTGCTGTACGGTTCTGTAGCGCGCCTAAAAATCCCGGACATTGAAAAGCAGCTGCCGGAATTTACGCGGGTAGTCGAGGACAGCAATTTTCTGCATTCCAGCCCCGGGTCAATCCAATTTGCGCAAACTTCGAATCCGATTCATCACGTGATCTACATCATCAAAGAGAATCGCACCTACGATCAGGTGTTCGGCGATTTGAAAGCAGGCAACGGCGACCCATCGCTCACCATGTACGGCGCCGACATAACGCCCAACCAACACAAGCTGGCGCTTCAATTTGGCTTGCTCGACAATTTCTACGACAGCGGCGAAGTCTCTGGTAATGGACATGACTGGTCGATGGCCGCGATTACCAGCGACTACAACGAGCAGACCTGGCAGATTAATTATCGCAGCAACGAGCGCAGTTACGATTTTCAAGGCAGCGTCTCCGATGAAATCCCGCTGGATGAGAATGAGCCCGATGTAAACGAGCCGGGCACCCGCTACATTTGGGATAACGTGGCCAGCCACGGACTCACCTATCGCGACTATGGGGAGTTTATTTATGCCGAGTGGTGCAAGCCGACAGAAAATAAGATGGCAGTGCACGAAGGTGCCCAGCCGCCCAGCTCGGGTTGCGCCGAGGATTCGGTAAATAAGGGAGAGCCATTGCCGCCGAATGTTGGCGAGCCTCACGGCTCTTCGAGTCCGTGGCCGTGGCCGGTTCCAATGGTGAAGGCAACAAAGGCCACCAAGGCGGTGCTGCGCGATCACTTCGACCCGCTTTTTCCCGACTTCAATACTGAGTATCCCGACCAACTGCGTGCCGATGAATTTGTGAATGAGTTCGATGGTTTTGTGCGCGCCCGCAAAGAAGGCAAAGGCACCGAGTTGCCCGCTTTCACTCTGCTGTATTTACCAGACGATCATACCCATGGCACGACTCCGGGGAAACCGCGGCCAGCAGCAAGTGTTGCCGACAACGACCTGGCGGTCGGGCGTGTGCTGGAAGCGGTGTCGCACAGCCCCTACTGGGATGACACAGCGATTTTCATTCTCGAAGACGACGCTCAAAACGGTGCCGATCACGTCGACGCGCACCGTTCCATCGCTTTGGTCGTCAGCAAGTATTCGCCAGGTTCTGCGGAGCATCCATTCGTGGATCACCATTTCTACACCACGGTCAGCATGATCCATACGATAGAAACTTTGCTCGGTCTGCCGCCGATGAATCAGAATGACGCCTATGCGCCGGTGATGGCTCCTCTATTTGTGGGCGATGGCAGCCAGCCTGCATTCAAGGCCGACTGGAGCAATCGAGAGAATGGTTTGATTTATCAGATCAACCCGTCGCAACGCCAAGGTGCGGGCGCGTCGGCTGAGATGGATTTTTCGCGGCCCGATGCGGCGAATCCGGAGGTACTGAACGCAATTCTCTGGCGGGATCGCAAAGGCGATCAGCCGATGCCACCACCGCAACACACAGTGATCAACGGAAAACAGAATCCAGATGGTGACTGATCTCCCAACCCCTCTGTGAACATCAACGGCTGGCGGCGATTCCGTTAGCCACGTCGGCAAAAGAGAACGCTGTTGAAACATTGGGATATTCTTTCTCCGCGACCTCGACGTACGGATACACAAAATAGTTCAGCGGCTTGCCATCCTGCTTCGGACTCAATTCCAGGTCTCGTCCCATGGTGAATTCCACGCGATTGGCATCGTGAGCGCCGAAGAAATAATCTTTCTTTTCCGGATGCTTCCAGGCTTCGGAAATATCTACCGGGATCCATCCGTGTTGGGGTTCGAAGAAATCTGCCCAGCAATGGTAGCCAGCAATTTCTGCTGAATGCTTATCCGAGGGCAGGGGAAATCCGATTTCAAACCGCGCAGGAATTCCTTGCGAACGCGCCATGGCGATGAACAGAGAATGAAAATCGGTGCAGTTGCCCTTCTTCGCGTCGCAGGCGTAGAGCACGTCACCGCGTCCCCAACCGCTGCCACTCTTGTCATAACGCATGGTCGTAAAAACGTAATCGTAGATGGCACGCGACTTGTCGAGCGGCGTGGTCTTGCCTTCTGTAACTTTCACCGCGAGCTCGGCGGGCAGGCCCGTCGTCGGCACAAGCGCATCCGGTGCAAGATATTCCTTTCGCTCGTGGTCGCTAAGTTTAACGGATGCGAGGTGCGGCGAATAAACACCCAGCGTGACCCGCTCAAGGCGGACGACATCATATACAACCTCAAAATGCAGATCCCCTTGCTTAGCCTTGGAGGCCTCGGCGTAATACATTTCATTACCGTGCTTGGACTCGTGAGTTTTCTTGAGAGAGAGATCGCCGGTCGCCGATACGACCTTCACCGTCTGAAACTCGTCGGAATGTGCTTGGGGAATCCAGATGCGTACCTTTTCCCCGGCTGAAACGTCCTTTACCGTGAAGCCATAGTGAAAAGTGAAATGGCGCGTCTCCTGCGCCGAGGCGATAGCCGCGCACAAAAGCACCGACAAAAGTGCTATTAACCGGACCTTTCTAAACATAGACAGATTTCCTTTCAGGTTAAGGAGGTGATAGATCGCAAACGACCCACGGGCGTTTCGGAAGTGCGCCGTCAGGTGAAGCCGCGTCGTATGCACTCGCATAGGAAATCCTATTCCCGCAAACAGAGCAGCATTCTAAACGACCTGGGGCCATTAATTGTCAAAAGCAATTCACAAAAGCTCAACAAGCTTACGTTAGAATCGTCGCGTGCCTGCTGCTATTCAATGCCGCGACCTGCGTAAGACTTACGACGGCAAAGTCGAAGCCGTGCGCGGGCTCAACCTTGAGATCCAAGCCGGAGAATGTTTTGGCCTGTTAGGACCTAACGGGGCAGGGAAGACGACCACGATCGAAATCCTTGAAGGCCTGCTCGATCCCACTTCTGGCGAGGTCACGATTTTCGGGCATGCCTGGGTGAAGAATTCACGCGAAGTGCGCGAGTGGCTGGGCATTTCTCTACAGGAAACACGGCTATCGGAGAAGTTGACCGTCCGCGAAACCATCGAATTGTTTGCCAGCTTTTATCGTGAGCCCCGCTCCTCTGACGAAGTCTTGAACGATCTGCAACTCGGGGAGAAGGCCGATGCATTTGTGGGCAAGCTTTCCGGCGGACAACGCCAGCGTTTGGCAGTCGCAACCGCGCTGGTGGGGAATCCTAAAATTCTTTTTCTCGATGAGCCTACCACTGGGCTCGATCCGCAAAGCCGCCGTCAGCTCTGGGATATCATTCGCAACTTTCAGCGCGGCGGAGGCACAGTTCTGCTGACCACGCATTACATGGACGAGGCTGAACGCCTTTGCGACCGGCTAGTGATCGTGGATCATGGCCAGGTCATCGCCGAAGGTACGCCTCCCGATCTCATTGAGCGACTGGGTGGACATCACGTGGTGGAGTTTGAGGCCAGTGGCAGTTCCGGTGGAGCCGGAAACCTGGATGCTTGGCGGGGGCTGCCAAGCGTAGAGTCGGTTCGTCATGACAATGGGCTGGTCAGCCTGACGGTACACGAGCCGCACCTGACTATTCCTGCTTTGCTCGACGCGGTGCAGAAGCAAGGCGCGCAACTTTTGCACCTCAGCACACGACAAGCGAGCCTGGAAGACGTATTTGTTAACCTCACAGGTAGGCACTTGCGAGAAGATTGATGAATATGTTTGCGATCAGAAATTGGGCAACATGACCATCGCTCAACAAACTCCGGAAGCGCCGACTGTGGCCTCTTCCAAGCCCTTGCGCAATGGCCGCTGGGCGGGTTACACCCATTTGCTGATGGCGCGCATGAGAGAAATGGTGCGTGAGCCCGAGGTGCTCTTCTGGGTATTCGGATTCCCCCTCCTGCTGGCTTTAGGGCTGGGGATTGCCTTCCGCAACAAGCCGGCGGATGCTACTTCGATTGTCATCGTTGCCGGACCAGAAGCAGAACACACGCTAGCGCTTCTCCAAGGGTCGCAGCAGAAATCGTTAATTCGCGCGGAAGTACTAGACGCGGCGCAGGCACACCGTGGCTTCCGCATCGGCAGGTATGATCTCGTAATCGAGAGTCATGGCAAGGGAGAGCTGCAGTATCTCTACGATCCCGCACGCCCCGAGAGTGTGCTTGCCCGGGCCGAGGTGGATGACGCTCTGCAAGCTGCATCCGGGCGTAAAAACCCACTGTCCACGTC
>DASYOD010000007.1:0-6529 GCA_036008085.1 Terriglobales bacterium | reverse complement strand
CGCAAGTTATGGGCGAAAATTCCTGATGAGCTTCCTAGCGTGAATGCCATGCTGCTGGCCAGGTGCTCATGGTCGGGCAGCGGTTTTTCCGGCAAGCCATACAGAATAAGATCGAGGTTGAGCTCGCCGACCACGCAGACTTCAATCATTGCAACATTCCTCTTGGTTGAGGGTATGAAAACTTTGGTCAGGAATCAGACCCGATAAACTGTACTACGCGGCTGATTGCTCCGTTTGGGACTGGGGCAATCGAATTGCAGTTTCCATCGCAGCGACGGAGATTCAAGACCCCGAACGCGCATGGAACTCCTGCAACGTATGTTACGTATGCTTGCGTTTCATAACTTTTACTTTCGTTTTTTGCGGGTGTCAAGAGTAAAATACGGGCTGACCCGGAAACATTTGAGCGAGACTGTGCTAAACGAAGAACGACGCCGGCTTATCGTAGAGATACTAAATCGCGACGGGCGTGTGCTGGTCGGTGCATTGGCCAAACATTTCCGCACCTCCCAGGTCACTATCCGAAAAGACCTGGAAACTCTGCAGGCGCATGGCCGGATACACCGCACCCATGGCGGCGCATTGCCGGCACGTGAAAGTGCGCTGGAAGATCCCACGCTGCGGGAAAAAGAGAAACTTCACCGCAAGGAAAAACTGCAAATTGCGTCCGCAGCTTCCCGGATGGTTAGAGAAGGTCAGGTGGTGATTCTTGATTCCGGAACCACAACCACGGCAATCGCACGGGCGCTGCGGGAATTCGAAAACCTAACCATCATTACCAACGCAGTAAATATCGCCGCCGAGCTTTCTGGATCTACCCTTGAAGTTATTCTGACCGGAGGAACATTGAGAAAGAATTCCTTCTCGTTGGTGGGGCCGATTGCGGAAGAAACATTACGGCGCTTGAACGCAGATATTCTTTTTCTCGGAGTCGACGGATTCGATGTGCACTACGGCTTGAGCACACCCAACCTGCTCGAAGCCAAAGTCAACCGTTGCATGATGGAAGTTGCGCGGATCGTGGTCGCCGTCTGTGACTCCAGCAAATTCGGGCGAAGGAGTTTGTCGTCGATAGCGCCCCTTTCAGCGGTGCAGCAGTTAATAACCGATCGCGGGATTCCCAAGTCTGATCTCGCGGCGCTCAAGAAAATAGGACTTGAGGTAACCCTGGTTTAGTTGCCGACGACAGATTTACTTCCCAATTTCACTTTCCCGGAACTGAGCGAAGATGCGCTCCGCATTCTTGTGATAAATCTTTTCCAAAACCGTATCCGGAAGGTCCATGCCATAAATTTTCCACCGGCCCTGGCCCGGATATCCCCAATAATCAAAGTATTCGTCAGCAGTTTCGAGCCAACGAAAATGGTTTCGATACATGGCTTCGTCCATGCCATTATCAGTTCCGAACATGATGCGATCCTGATACTTAAGAAAGAATTCGCGCGCGCGCCGGGGCTGGCGACCCAGTTCGGCTTCGCGGGCTCCGAATTCGACCATCACGTTCGGAAGCGTATCCAGCAGGCGCGAGACGTAATCAAGATTCTCGGGCCAGTTCGCCATGTGAAGAGCCACGAACGTCGTATGCGGATGCTTGGCAAACATGCGATCGCGCGCGGCTAGAATCGATTCTTTCGTTGGAAACTGCGATCCGTAGAAACTCCAATCCGGATGCTCGACCAATTCTTCGTATCGCTCGTTCGTTTTATCAATCGGGTGGAAGAACGCTTCGGGATCGGTCACGTGGATAGAAACGGGAATGCCCAGCCGTCCGCATTCGTCCCAGATGGGATCGATGCGTGGATCATCAACGGCGACCAAATTCCCCGACTTGTCCCGTATGCTGAGGCCGAGGTCTTTTAACTGTTTCAAGCCGCGGGCGCCTCGCTTTACCGCATCGTCAAGCTGCGCCACCATTTCCTGACCGAAGGTTGGGTCGTCAATTTTACTCCAATCAATTTGTGAGAAGACTATGAAACGCCCGGGATAAGGCTTCACCATTTCATCAATCACATGCTGCAGCTTGTCGCCCCACATTCCGGTGAGAATGACCACCGTCTTTACGTTGGTGTTGTTCATAATCTCGATCACGCTCTCAGCCGGCATGTGTTCATCGATTCTCATAGCGTCGTTGATATGATTGTGAACGTCGATCACGTAATACTTGGCGCGGTCTACGTTGTGCGCCGTAGCGTGCAACATGGAAACAGGGGCAAAATCCTTCAACAGGAGCGTTTTCTTTTGGTCGGCATCGGCGGCGGATTTATATCCAATTGCTTCTTGAGACTGATTCTGGGCGGCCAGCAATGCGGACGCACACAGAAACATTAAGAGCCGGCTTACCCACTTAGGAAACATCGCGCTCGTCCTCCGGCGCTGGATTCTGACCTTGACACAATCAAGTAAACGAAAGTAAAAGTAATTGATCGCAATATATCGCAAATATCGACTTTGTCCAACAAATTCGGGGAAGTTTCGAGCAGCCCCCTCAAACACGATCGATGGTACCCTGCGATGATGAAATCTCGCTGGGCATCCGCAGCCAGGTGCTGTTTCCTCAAAGTCCAACTCGAATAAAACCGGACAACCCGTGGAACATCTAATTAAAGGCGCAACCGCACAACTACAAGAGATCATCCGCCGCAATCGAAGCGGCGACAAAGTCGGGGCTTACGCCGTTTGTTCTGGACACCCAAGTGTCATCGCTGCAGCGGTCCAGCAAGCGGTCACGGACCACTCACTTTTGCTCGTCGAGTCCACATCAAGCCAAGTGAATCAATCCGGCGGCTATACCGGGCAAAATCCTTCCCAGTTCGCCGAGTTTGTTCTGAACACCGCGCAACGAGTGGGACTTCCAGAGGATCGAGTCTTGCTCGGCGGTGACCATCTCGGCCCTTACCCCTGGCGCGATCAGGCAGCCGAGAATGCGATGCGCAATGCCTGCGATCTGGTTCGCGCATGCGTATTTGCCGGATATAAGAAGATTCATCTTGATGCCAGTATGGCGTGTGCCGATGACGAACCAAATGGCCCGGATGCAGAAACAATCGCGCAAAGAGCCGCCGTCCTCTGTCGGGTAGCTGAAACGACGTTTGCAGAATTGCCGCCCGGTTCGTCGCCATTGGTATACGTGATTGGCACAGAAGTTCCAGCCCCTGGCGGTGAATTGAAGGCCGAAACAGCGTTCACGATATCCTCCGCGAACGAGGTTCAACGCACGTTGGAATTGTTCCGCGGTGCCTTCGCCAAGCAAAGTGTGAGTTCGGCATGGGAGAGGGTCATTGGGATGGTTGTTCAACCAGGCGTGGAGTTCGGCGAAAATGTGGTTTTTGATTATGACCGCGCGCAAGCGCAAGCACTTTCTGCAGCGTTGCCTGATCAACCTGCTCTGGTTTTCGAAGCACACTCCACGGACTATCAAAAGCCCTCCGCTCTTGCAGAGATGGTCGAGGACCATTTTGCGATCCTGAAAGTGGGACCGTGGTTGACGTTTGCGTTCCGCGAGGCAGTATTTGCGTTGAGCGGAATTGAGCGCGAGTGGCTTGGGTTGCGGCGCGGAATTCAGCTCTCGCAAATCCGCGATGCGCTCGATGCTGCCACGCTGCGCAATCCAACTTATTGGCGTTCCTACTATCACGGCAACGACGACGAAATGCATCTAGCCCGCATGTACAGCTACAGCGACCGTTGCCGGTACTATTGGGGTGATCCGACGGTTCAGCAAGAACTGGCGCGGCTTCACGCCAACCTGGATACGTCTACCCTGCCGCCTATGTTAGTGAGTCAATACCTACCCCTGGAATATGCGGCAATCCGTTCCGGAGCACTGCGCGCACGCGTCGAAGATATGATTCAGGAGCACATTCGAGCTGTCTTGAGAATTTATGCTGCGGCTTGCAAATCGGCGAAAGTGAGCGACATTAAATCACACGCATGAGATCAAAAGCGAAAATTGATTTCCGACTGATACGTTCCCCGCGAATGACGCGCGTCAACACCCTCTGATAAACTGATGCTCGTGCGCCCATAGCTCAGCTGGATAGAGCGAACGGCTACGAACCGTTAGGTCGGGAGTTCGAATCTCTCTGGGCGCACCATCTCGTTTCCCGCCGCCGTTTCCCGATATTTCCAGCCCTCTAAGAATGCGACGTTTTAGCGCACCGTCGCTAAGTCACCAATGCACTTTTCGAATGGCACGATTTCCCGTACTGCGGATCCCGTGTGGATCTGTCGTGGACGTGCGATCTTCTGCTCCGGGTCGGTGAGCATATATAAAGAAACCAGCTGCTCTGCTTTCGAGCCGATAATATGTGTCTTGACATTATTCGTTACAACGATTACCATTGTGACAGATGAGCCGACAAGATCACAGCAAACGACGCCCGCCCTGTCCTGAGGAGTCTGTGTTCCTGGATCTGCTGCGGACGACAGACATGTTGTCGCGTTCCTTGGTCGGAATTCTCAAGGCGGAAGACCTGTCGGCCAATCAGTACAATGTGCTGCGCATTTTGCGAGGGGCGCATGATGCCCTTCCCTGCGGTGAGATTGCCAGCCGCATGATTACGCGAGACCCTGACATTACACGTCTGCTCGACAGGCTGGAGAAGCGCGGTCTCATCTCGCGCTGCCGGCAAACCAAAGACCGGCGGATGGTGATGGCCGGCATCACGCCGGAAGGGCTTAAGCTTCTAAGCCGCCTCGATGAGCCGATTGAGGAAGCTCACCGCAAATGCCTGGGCCATCTAGGTCGGGAGCGGCTTCGTGCTTTAACCGAACTGCTGCAGGTTGCCCGCAGTGCCGTGAGTTGATTTTTTGGCATATATATTTGTTGCAACGATTATCGTCGCGAGGCATCAAACCATGGAGCAATAGAGACCCAGAAGCACCTAATCTAAAACGAAAGGATAGACACTATGAGCACCCTGGCTACACCGCAAACTGCCACCACTACCTGGAATATCGACCCGGTTCACTCGGTTGCCGAGTTTAAAGTCAAACACATGATGATCTCGAACGTGAAGGGGCAATTCCCCAAAGTTTCGGGAAAGTTGACGCTGGACGAGTCTGATCTATCTAAATCGAAGGTTGAGACCTCGATTGAAACAGCTTCGATCGAAACGCGTGACCCCCAGCGCGATGGTCACTTGAAGAGCCCCGACTTCTTTCACGTAGAAAAGTTCCCCACAATGTCTTTCAAGTCTACCGGCATCAAGATTGTCCGTGACGGCGAGCTGTCCGTTGAGGGCGACCTGACCATTCGCGACATCACGCGCAAGGTACTATTCACCGTCGAAGGGCCGACGCCGCCCGCTAAAGATCCGTGGGGCAATACGCGAATAGCGGTTTCTGCGACTACCAAGATCAATCGCAAAGACTTCGGCCTGACCTGGAATGCGGCCCTTGAAACCGGTGGCGTTCTGGTCGGCGACGAGGTCGCGATAACCCTCGACGTTCAGTTCGTAAAGGCATAAGAAAATTCGCCTGGCGGCACGAAGTTTGCCGCGTGGGCATTCAAATGAAGGAGGGAGAGTTTATGTCACTCCGCCCGGTAAGACAGATTATTCAACCCAAACCGACCATTGAGGGCGCGGGCGTCAAACTGCAACGCGCCTTCGGGTTCGGCAAGACAAAAGATTTCGATCCATTCCTATTGCTGGATGATTTTCGCAACGATAACCCGAACGACTATCGAGCGGGATTTCCGTGGCATCCGCATCGCGGTATCGAAACAATCACCTATGTCCTTGCTGGCTCCGTCGAACATGGCGACAGCTTGGGCAACAAGGGCAAGATGACTGCCGGGGATGTGCAGTGGATGACGGCCGGCAGTGGCATTCTGCACCAGGAAATGCCGAAGGGCGACAACCACGGGCGTATGCACGGATTTCAGTTGTGGGCGAACCTGCCCGCATCGCTGAAGATGACCGACCCGCGCTATCAAGATATTCCGTCGAGCGCGATTCCAGAGGTCACCGACGACGACGACACCCGTGTGCGCGTGATCTGTGGCGAGTTCTGGGGTAAACGAGGACCGGTGCAAGGTGTCGCGGCCGATCCCAATTACCTTGATATTTCTGTTGCCCCCGGTCAGCGCAAGCGGCTTAAGGTCGAAACGACGCGCAACGCGTTTGCCTACGTCTTTGCCGGTTCTGGCTCGTTTCGCGACTCCTCGAATCCTCGCGCGGTTTTGACGGAGCAGGTCGAGAATCCCGATGCGCCTCCGCTTTACGACGTCAACAATCACTCGCTGGTACTGTTCGACCGTGGCGACGAAATCTCCGTTCAAGCTGGGGATGAGGGGATTCGGTTCCTGTTGGTGTCAGGGAAGCCGATCGAAGAACCAGTTGCATGGTACGGCCCGATCGTGATGAACACGCAAGATCAGCTGCGTCAGGCAATGTCCGAATTGCAAACCGGCGAGTTCATCAAGCATCGTTGAGTCAGCGTTCCATAGCTCCGCGCAGACGTTCTGCGCGGAGCACATGTTTTGCACTAACCTTTCCCACAGGCATACAGGAATCGCGGATGTCAA
>DASYOD010000006.1:0-29336 GCA_036008085.1 Terriglobales bacterium | reverse complement strand
GCTTGTGCGGTTGGTCCCGCCGTTTCGAACGGTCTGGTGACTGCGGGTGTCACCTTTGCCAGTCCGAAGTCGAGAATTTTTGCGTGGCCACGTTTGGTCAGGAAAATGTTGGCCGGTTTGATGTCGCGGTGCACGATGCCTTCCGCGTGGGCAGCATCAAGTGCGTCGGCGATTTCGATCGCAACGCCAAGCAGAATTTCGCTCTCTACAGGCTTTCCGCCGATGCGATGCTTGAGCGTCACGCCATCGAGAAACTCCATGACAATGAAAGGATGGCCATCCTGCTGCCCGATCTCATGAATCGTGCAGATGTTGGGATGGTTCAGAGCCGAGGCCGCCTGCGCTTCCCGCTGAAAGCGAGCCAGTGCTTGGGGATTCTTGGCGAAATCGTCGGGCAGAAACTTCAAAGCCACAAAGCGATGGAGGCTGAGATCCTCAGCCTTGTAGACCACGCCCATGCCTCCACCGCCCAGCTTTTCGACGATGCGGTAGTGCGAGATGGTCTGCCCAATCAATAGGGAACGCCTGCCTTGTGCGGTCGCCCCATCTTACGGAGCGGCAAGAGGCGAGTCAACGAAGCGGGGGGTCAGTGTAAGGCGAGGGCAAAATGCTCCCTCCCCGTTTTTCCGAATTATCCTCTGCACCGGATTATCTGATTTCACGCCGAGAAGAGCGCTGCCAATAGGATTCGATATTTCCGAGCTAATTGTCGAATAAAATTTCCTGCGAGCAAATCAGCTTTCACTAGCGCATTGGTTGAAGGGGTCAATGAGTGAAATGGCGATGTTTCAACAGAAATCTTGGGAGGTCACGGTCATTTCTTTGAGCGACGTTCCTTCTCCCTCTGGATACCCTGTCTAAGCTTGGCCTGCGCTTCGTTCGGAAACGGATAGTGCCACTTCTTCAGGTATCCGTCTTCACCCCATGCAGCGAGGAGACCATCGAGCTCCCTGTTAACTTGTTCGCTGAAAAGCAGCAAATCATCAGTGCCAACAAGACTTTCTCCGTCGTGGTCCCAGTAAGCTTTCACCGTTATATTGGGACCATCACGTCGAAATTCCCAGATTACTAGGCCCGGTTCCTGCTCCCACAAACATTGAGCGCTATCCGTAACGAAAACGCTTTGCACCGCATTGACGAAATCACCCAGCGCGTCGCAAAGGTAGGATGCCGGAACCTTCATCTCGGTGCGTTCGCTCGCAATGGTAGCCAAGGCCCAACCATAACTCCTTAGCTGATAGGTGAAATGAATCATGCAGTCTCAGAAAACACCAACACAATGAGCCTATCGCAACCGCGTGACTGGCGCTATCAGGCCATAGCGCTCAAATACAGATCAGGCTGCGCCGTCTCTGAGAAACTGAGCGAAAGAACAGATTGATTTCATCTTCTCTTCCGGGGGACTGGCCCAGCCGTACTCTAACACGACACAGGATGCCCCACCCGTGGCAGTTTTACGGGTGGGCGGCTGCGAACTCTCCCTGGCATGTTCATCGGTCACAGCTAAATCGTCGCGTTCCTATTACATCGTTCCCATGCCGACCAACCTGCACCGCTACACGGCGCTGGATACTCCCCAGTTCTGGTCAATGAAACCCGAAGCGCGGAGGTTCGTATCCACCAAATCTCCTGATCCCCGACGGCATCGCGGGCCGCCTGTGAAACTGCCATGGGTGGGGCATGCCGCTCGCGGTAGCCTTATCGGGAAATGTGTCGGCTGCGCCAGTCCCGCCCAAGCGAAGCTTAAGCGGTGCACCCTAAAGAGTGCCATGGACGATATTGCAGTTAAACTGTGGCTTCTGCCCGCTCGTCGAGCGCCAGCTCGTCGCTGCTCGCGATGGCTACGTGGGTTTTCGCGACTAGCATGTAAATCGACGGCACCACAAACAGCGTGAAAGCCGTGCCAATGATCATGCCGCTGACCAGCATGATGCCAATGCTGTTTCGCGCTCCGGCACCTGGGCCATTAGCAAGAACCAACGGGAAGTGGCCGCACACCGTGGCCGCTGTTGTCATGAGAATGGGGCGCAGGCGCGTGCTTGCGGCGCCAATAATTGCTTCCAGTTTGGTGAGGCCGGTTTCCTGCAGATGGTTTCCGAATTCGACGATCAGAATTCCGTTTTTTGCAATCAGTCCGACCAGAGTAATCAGACCGACCTCGCTATAGATATTCAACGTCGTGAAGTTCAGGAATGAAAACACCAGCGCGCCCGAAATCGCCAATGGCACAGAACCGGCGAGCACAATAAAGGGATCGCGGAAGCTCTCGAACTGCGCGGCCAGCACCAGATAAATCAAGATTGCCGAAAGTAAAAATGTGCTGAGGAACTTACTTCCCTCCACGCGAAGCTGGCGAGATTCGCCCGCGTAGTCCACGGTGAATCCCTGGGGCAGGACCTGTTTTGCAGTGTCTTCGAGGAAAGTCAGAGCCTTATCAAGCGGAACATTCGGCGGGATGACGCCCTGAATCCGCACTGCATTCAGCTGCTGGAATTTGTTCAGCGATCTGGGCTCGGTGGTGGTCTTAAGAGTAGCGAACGTCGAAAGCGGCACCAGTTTGTCCGCGGAGCCCTTCACGTAGATCTGCGAGAGCTGCTCCGGCGTGAGGCGATCCATTCGCTTTACTTGTGGAATGACTTTGTAGCTGCGCCCCTGGATGCTGAAACGGTTGACGTAGTTCCCGCCCAACATAGTGGCGAGGTCTGCTCCTGCCTCGCTCAGATCCACACCCTGCGAGCGCAACTTATCGCGATCGAAAACAACTTCTGTTTGCGGCTGGTCGAACTTCACGTCCGTATCGGCGAAGATGAACAGGCCGCTGGCCATGGCTTTCTGCACGATCTGCTCGGCAAGTTGACTGACCTGCTCAGGCTCAGCCGCGGACACAATTGCGAAATCCACTGGGAAGTTGCCGCCTCCTGGAAGCGGCGGCGGCGTCAATGGAATAACCCGGACGCCGGCGATCTTTGACAGCGGCCCAGACGATTCCACCAGCAATTGTTGCGCCGTCTTCTTTCGCTGGCTCCAGGGTTTCGTGACCATACCTCCGAATCCACCGCTGGGATTCGTGATCTGAAATATGCTAGCGCTCTCAGGAAATGAGCGGTACACGTCGTAGACTTCCTGCGTAAACAGGTTGGTTTGGTCGAGAGTCGAATTAGCGGAGGATTGAATCACACCAAACACGACACCCTGATCTTCTGATGGCGCCAGTTCCCGCTGAGAAAACATATATAAAGGAATCATCAGCGCCGCGACGACCACCCACACCGTGAGCACAATGGGACGATAGTGCAAGGTTCCGGTCAGCAATCGCACATACAGATTGCGGACTCTTTCGAAGCCCCGGTTGACGACACCGGGAAAGCCGCGATCGGTGTCGCCCGCGCGCAGCAACTTCGAACCCATCATCGGGGATAAGGTAAGCGCCACGACGCCGGAAACAATTACAGCTCCGGCCAGAGTAAATGCGAATTCCCGGAATAGCGCTCCGGTTAAGCCTCCCTGAATTCCGATCGGGGCATACACCGCCGCCAGCGTGATCGTCATCGCGATAATCGGGCCAACCAACTCACGCGCAGCGTCCCGCGCAGCTTGAAATGGCGTCTTGCCGAGATGGAGGTGCCGCTCGACGTTCTCCACCATGACAATGGCATCATCGACGACCAGTCCGACCGAGAGCACGATGGCTAGGAGGGTCAGAAGGTTGATGGTGAAGCCCGCTACGAGCATGAGGAAGACAGCGCCAATCAGCGAAATTGGAATGGCGACAACCGGAATCAACACGGAGCGGAATGATCCCAGGAAAAGGAAAATAACCACGACGACGATCAATAAGGTTTCGACGAGCGTGTGCAAAACTTCGTTGATCGCGTCCTGAATGTACTCGGTCGAGTCGTACGGAACGCCCAATTTCATGCCCGTGGGCAGCTGTTGCTGAATCGCAGGCAGCTCTTTGCGAACATTCTTAATTACTTCCAAAGAATTCGCGGTGGGAAGCACCCAGATTCCCATGAAAGTCGCGGTCTCACCGTTAAAGCGAACATCCTGATCGTAGTTCTCAGCACCTAACTGTACGTCCGCGATTTCGCCCAGGCGGACAACAACCCCGTTCTGCTGTTTCACCACCATCTGGCGAAATTCTTCGGGAGTACGCAGGTCGGTGTTCGCAATTAGGTTCACAGAAACCATTGAACCCTTGGTAGCTCCGAGCGCGGAAAGATAATTGTTTTTCGCCAGAGCGTCGTGGACGTCAGACGGCGAGACACCCCGCGCCGCCATTTCTTGAGGCTTCAGCCATAAGCGCATGGCGAACGTACGATCACCGAGGATGTCGGCACGTTGCACACCGCTGATCGAACTTAACTTGGGTTGGACAACACGGGTCAGGTAGTCGGTGATTTGATTTTGGTCGAGATCGGGAGAAGAGATCCCGATATACATCGCCGCGAACTCAGTGTCCGCAGTTTCCAGATCGATAACCGGGATTTGCGCCTCTGGAGGAAGATCGTTTCGAACCTGTGCTACTTTCGCCTGGATCTGGGTGAGAGCCGCAGTGGTGTCATAGTTAATTTTCAGGTGCACCTGGATCGTGCTCAGCCCCTGAGCGCTGGTTGACTCCATGTAATCGATGCCGTCGGCGCTGGCGATAACTCGCTCGATCGGCGTGGTAACGAAACCACGAACCAGATCAGCGCTCGCGCCGACATATACCGTCGTCACCTGCACGACCGCAATGTCGCTACGCGGATACTGACGCACACTCAGCGAACGGATGGCCTGCAAACCGGCGATCAGGATCACCAGATTTACAACGATCGCCAGCACGGGACGCTTAACAAATAGATCGGTAAACTTCACACTACACTCCTGAAATCCGATTGCGTCTAGCTATCCTCGGGCTTGGGACTTGGATTATTTTCCGGTTTCACCGTGTTGTTTATCAGGACCGGGGCCCCATTTCGCAGCTTAAATACGCCCGAGCTCACAACTTCGTCTCCGGGATTGATGCCGGAAGTGATTGCCACCTGATCGCCGCGGGAACCTTCCACCTTCACTACTTGCTGACGCACGCCGCGATACGTGTTTCCCTTCGGATCCTTCATCTCCGTGACGATGTACACAGAATCACCGTAAGGGGCGTAGTTGATCGCAGAAGCCGGCAGCGGCACTACGTCGCGAGGTTGCCCAAGCGGCAGTTCAACCTGTACAAACATTCCTGGGCGCAGCCGGTTCCCTTTATTCGGAAGAGTTGCCTGCACCTGAATGTTTCGCGTCTGCTCATTTATGACGGAATCCAGCGCGGTAATCTTCCCGGTGAATGCCATGCCGGGCAAATCGCCGTTCGTAACCCGCAGTGCGCGTCCGGGGCGCATCTGGGTTGCATCTTGCTGGGGGACCCCGAAGTTCACATAAATGGGATCCACGGATTGCAGCGCAACAATTGCCTGACCTGCGGCCAGATACTGGCCTAGACTTACCTGGCGAATGCCCAGCAGCCCGGTGAATGGAGCACGTATCGTCTTGCGAGCGATCGCTGCTTTAATGTCACCTACTTGAGCTTCAGTCGCCTTCTGTTGCGCGCTGGCATTGTCGTATTCCGAATGAGCAATCACTCCTGCCTTGTCCAGTTCCTGGGCGCGACCGTAGTTGATTACCGCCAGATCCCGCTGCGCTTCCATATTGGCGAGCTGCGCTTTCTCCTGCCGAGTGTCGAGTTCGACAAGAATGTCTCCCTGATGCACCCACTGGCCCGACTCGAAATGAATTTTATCGATCGTGCCTGGCAAATCAGCGCTTACGGTCACGCCCTCGACCGCAGCCGCGGTGCCGATCACCGTCAATGTGGACGGCCACGTCTCACGCTTGGCAACCACGGTAGTAACCGCCGTCGGCGGGATCTGGAACGCCGCACCTTCTGCGATTGCGACCTTTACCTGCTTGAATTTGACGAATCCAAGTGTGCCTAAGATAGCGGCCATTGCTAAAAACGTTATGATCAGTCGCTTCGCCATGCATTCTCCAAAGTTTTCAACAAATCGCGGTTCCTGAGATAACCGCAGGATACGAAGACACTCGTACCAAATAGATTTTAATATGACGAAAAGGATTCAGTTTGGGTAGCTCCGATTTCGAATCAAGTCCCTGTGGGCACACTCGACCGGCGTGTCACCCCATAAGGGCTAACTCAATATTTACCTCCGGTTTGCGGGTCATACGTATCACTCCCAAGAAGCCTTGTCATTACCGCGTAGGCAACCGTTTCGGTTAATTCCAGACTGTCGACTGACGGAAGACTCAATCCTCCCCAAAAGTTGGTGAGTCACACTACTTCAATGGAGAAAAGTCCGTCGGACGCATGTATGTCGAGTCTATTTTTTCCACCAGCTTGTTGGCCTGCTCGGATTTGATCACTTCTTGAAACTCCGGGTCGGCCATCATCGCATCCCAGTTCTTGTTTGCTTCCTCCCGGCTGGCATAGGCCGTAATATCGACGAACGTATTGTCCCAAGCGTGAGCATCCTCGGGTACCCAGTAGCCCACAACCTTCAGGTCGTGTTTGGTGAGTAGCTTTGAGGTCGTGTCGCGAAACCGTGACTCCAGCGCCGGCAGTTTGCCGGGAACCGCGTGATAAACGCGAAGCTCGAAGACGCGATTACTATCGGCCCTCACCTGATTCACGCGTATCAAGCGGGCAGTAATGAGCGATCCAGCGGCAAAGGAAACCAGAGCAACGACGCAAATGGTCCAACGTTGCAATTTCCGGGAGTTGATTTTCATAGTTACCTTCCTGCGGAAGATTCTAGTCAGCGACGAGGTCCGATGGTTCCGGCACAGACTACGTGACAGTTCCTCGTTGCTTTAGGCGTTCAAAGAGTGTCGGGGTGACGACTACCGCCAGAGGCCCTAGAGCGAGAAATCCAAACTGATACCACCACGGCACCGCAACGCTGCAAACCTTGAGGTCGATCAAAATGGCAACCGTAATCATTACCATCAGTGCCAAAAAAGTCGTTGCGCCACGGCGAAGCCGGGCAGCGGCACAACCACCGATTGCGGTTGTTGTGAGAAATACAATCGGCGGAAGAATGACATGCGTCATTTGCTGTGAGGAAAACAACTTCGAGAGCATCAAATCCGCGACAAACTTTAGCGTTCCCATAAAGATGTACACGCCCATAGCGATGCTCATGCTGATCAACCAGTTTCCGCTCCGAATTGAGGACCAGACGATGGACGGCACAGAACGACAGGTTTGACTCCAAAACCAACGAGACGCAGTGAATCGCGAGGTGGATTCGATGCGAAGCTTGTATTCCTCGATCAGGTCGCCTAATACGGCCTCTCGATAGGGGTTCGGCAAAACGGATTCGAGAAACCAGCAAGCGAACGCCGGCGGCGAACAGCGCCTCATGCCGTCCCCCAGCGGTCTTTTATTCCAACCGTCATGCTACGAATAGTTTGTTCGGACGTCTGCAGCGCTCGTTTACCGGCCGCCTCGACGCGAAAAAGCCTCTTCGCGCGGCCCCCGCGCTCCGGCGTCGGTTCGCCAGTGAATGAGCTGACATAGCCTTTCGCTTCGAGCCGCTCCAAAGTCGCGTACACAGCGCCGATCGAAATATTGCGACCGATACGTTCTTCTATCTCGCGTCGGACGATCATTCCATGAGCGTTATCCCCCAGACGCATAAGGGCGAGCAGGATTATGTATTCCAGTGATCCGAGAAGTTCGCCCCGTTTCATTTCTTATACAATATAGAACAAATAGAATGGAAAAGTCAAGCGCCAAAAGCGCTCAGCCAATATCAGGCTATTCGTTTTCAGGTCTCTCGCATCCAAGAGAGAGGCCATCGAATTCATTGAGCCGAGGCTCCAACCGAGTATTCGCATGAAAGCCGCTGTCCTGACTTCCCCGCAAGACATCTCGAAGCACCCGCTTCGGATCGCCGAGGTTCCCCGTCCTGAACTTGTGCCGGGACACGTCCTGCTGCATGTGCGTGCCTGTGGTGTTTGCCGAACTGACCTGCATATTACAGAGGGCGAATTGCCGCCGCGTCGCGAACAGCTTATTCCCGGCCATCAGATAGTCGGCGATGTCGTTGACGGGGCCACGCCAGAATTCCCGATTGGAGCCCGAGTGGGCGTCTCCTGGCTCGGCGGAGTCGATGGGACGTGCTGGTATTGTAAGAAAAATCTGGAGAATCTCTGCGACTCTCCTACCTTCACCGGGTACACGATCGATGGTGGTTACGCTGATTACGCGCTCGCGCGATCCGATTTCATATTTCCCCTCCCGTCCGCCCTCGATGATTTGCAGGCTGCGCCGCTTCTTTGCGCTGGCATTATCGGCTTCCGAAGCCTCCGTGTGGCTGGGGTAGAAGAGGGAGATCGCGTAGGACTATTCGGCTTCGGAGCCTCGGCGCATTTGGCCATCGCAGTTTTGCAAGCCTGGAAGTGCGAGGTTTACGTCTCGACGCGCGGAGCTTCCCATAGGCAGCTGGCAAAATCGCTGGGAGCCACTTGGGTAGGCAGCGAGATGGACAAGCCTCCGGTCGAACTGGACCGAGCGGTCACATTTGCCCCGAGCGGAGATGTAGTGATTGCCGCTCTGGCCAGCCTGCGCAAGGGCGGCATTGTCGCCATCAATGCAATTCACTTGGACCGCATTCCGGAATTTGATTATGATCGATTGCTCTGGGGCGAGCGTCAGCTTCGAAGTGTGGCGAACATGACTCGTTCCGATGCTCGAGACTTTCTGCAAATCGCGGCCAACATAAGTCTTCGACCCAAAATCACAGTCTTTCCGCTGACCCAGGTAAACGAGGCGCTCACTGCACTTAAGAGAGATTCGGTGGATGGCGCCGCCGTGATCACGCCATAGCGATCACGCATTTCCGGCCCTGCCATGGCTTTCCCAAATCTATTGAAGAACTGATTGCCTCGGCAGCGAATCAATAAGACGAACCCTGCACCAATTCGAAGGAAGAAGTGAGCTGGATCGCCTTGTGCAGAGTACGGTAGAGCGGACACTTCATCGGGTAAACCGAATGCGCACGCTCGGCCTTTTCCCGCGCCTCTTCTGGCGCTGCCAAACGCATGGCGACGTGAATCCTGCGAATGACCAGCACACCGTCCTCTTCTTCTACTTCTCCGGTCACATTGGCAATAAGTTTCCCATCGCTGGCGTTAATTTGACGCGCTTCCAGCGCGCCTCCGAATGTGCCCATCATTCAACCGGCGGTCGCCGAGATCACATAGTCGATAGTGGCAGCGTGCGATTCTTTTAGACTCGCGGGATCAACTTTGTAATGCTCAGCAATAGCTCCATGTACGCTGTAGATGACGGGGTTCGGTTCGCCGGGCAAATGCGCGATGCGCAACGGCCCACGTACACGTTCGATACGCGACTTAGAAACGTAAACGACTTCGCTCATGATTTCGCTCCAGCCTCTTAGATCATCGACCTCTGCGTTCGACTCACGAAAACACATCTTTCCTGATCCTCTATTATTATTCGTTCTTGCCCCGAGATGGAAATCTTTTCGGCGCAATGAGGAGGCGATTTGACAAACGAAACGTCGCGAAGAAGTTTTCTCGGCATTTCCGCTCTGGGATTGGCAGCCGCGGTTATTCCTGACATTGTTATGCCGGCGGCTGCAACCGCAAAGTTCGCATCGGGTTACGACATGGTCAGCCCCGAGATTTCCATTTGGGTCACGTCCGGCGAGGAGCGTTTTGCCTCGGCTCCTCGATCAACTTGGCGTCCTGCGGCGGGGACACCGGCGACCGATCATCTTCAATTGAACCCCGGCACAAAGTTCCAGGAAATCCTGGGATTTGGCGGCGCCTTCACCGATGCTACCTGCTACATGTTCAACCAACTTGCGCCTTCCGCGCGAGAGCAGCTCTTCCATGAGCTGTTCCATCCCTCAGAAATGGGACTGAGCACCGGCCGGGTCTGTGTCGGATCAAGCGATTACGCGACCAAGGTTTACAGCTACGATGAAGGCGAGGCCGATCCTGATCTGACACGATTCTCCATCGATCACGATCGCGAATACATTCTTCCCATGTTGCGCCAGGCACGGCGGGTGAATCCAGACCTGTTTCTGTTTTCCACTCCCTGGAGCCCGCCCGGATGGATGAAGTTCAACAACTCCATGCTGGGTGGCTCCATGCGTAATCACTACTTCGCGGCGTACGCGAAATACTATCTGAAGTTTCTGCAAGCCTACGCCGCGGAAGATGTGCCTGTGCAGGCGCTTACATCACAAAACGAAGTCGATACAGATCAGGATGGCAGAATGCCCGCTTGCCTCTGGGGTCAGGAGTACGAAATTGAATTCGTGCGCGACCACATGGGCCCGCTCCTGGAAAGCAGCGGGCAGCCGACGAAGATTTGGATTTTGGATCACAACTACAATCTGTGGGGACGTGTGCTGGATTCACTGCAAGATGACAAGCTTCGCAAATACGTGAACGCAGTTGCGTGGCACGGGTACGCGGGCACTCCTGACATGATGAGTAAGGTCCACGAGGTTTATCCGGATGCAGAGATGCATTGGACGGAAGGCGGTCCAGATTACACCGATGCCGGTTATCTGACGGATTGGTGCAAGTGGGGTGGAATCTTCAGCGACGTTCTCACCAACTGGTGCCGCTCCATCACCGCATGGAACCTGGCTCTCGATGAGCGTGGCCGGCCAAATATCGGACCGTTTCCCTGTGGCGGCGTGGTAACCATCAATTCGCAAACCAAGGAAATCGCCCGCAGCGGACAATACTGGGGATTTGCTCACTTCTCGCGCGTGATCCGTCGAGGGGCTCGCCGCTTTGCTTCACAGAGTTCGGCTGCTGACCTGCGGCACGTTGCACTTGAAAATCCAGACGGCCAACAGATTCTGATCGTGACCAACGCCGGACCTGCGCGAACGGTTGAACTAGGGCTGGCGAATATGGCAGCTTCGGTTCCGTTGAAGGAAAATTCAGTAACGACTTTGACTTGGAAGTAGCGTTGCGGAACCGGAATAGACCTGTTTTTTTAACTGTGGTGACTCCTGCCACGCTGTACGCAATTTTGCCAAGGCAGTCTTCGGAACCCAAGACATTCAGCCGGCATCCATAGTGTGAAATGAAAACGCCATGCGACGAATCGATATTGCAATCGGCATCCGGCACAGTTCCCTGCCCAGCAGAAGCAAGAAACTGGATACTGGCCGCAACCATTCTCGGCTCGAGCATGGCATTCATCGACAGCACTGTCGTTAATGTTGCTCTGCCTGCACTACAGGCCAGCTTTCACGCAACTGTGGTGGACGTGCAATGGGTGATAGAGTCTTACGGACTTTTTCTGAGTGCGTTGATTTTAGTCGGGGGATCTTTTGGCGACCTCTTTGGCCACCGTTTCATTTTCGTGGCCGGCGTCTCGATTTTTGCTCTCGCATCCGTGGGTTGCGGCGTTGCCTCGAGCATTCATCAATTGATCATCGCCAGGAGCATTCAAGGTGTGGGAGCTGCACTTCTCGTGCCGGGCAGCCTGACAATCATCAGTACATCATTCGACGAAAAGAGTCGCGGCCAGGCAATCGGTACATGGTCGGGCTTTACCGCAATTACCACTGCAATCGGACCGGTCCTCGGCGGATGGCTCGTCGGCCATGGTTCGTGGCGATGGGTCTTCTTTATTAATCTCCCTATCGCGGCGGCCGTGATCGTCCTTTCGCTTCGCTTTATTCCAGAGAGCCGCAGTAGCAGTGCGCGGCGCGTTGATTGGCTGGGAGCAATCCTTGCGACTGTCGGATTAGGCGGCTTGGTCTATGGGTTCCTGGAATCAGTAAACCTCGGCTGGAAAAATCCCCTGGTTCTTGGAAGTTTGGTCGTTGGCATCGGATGTCTTCTTGCGTTCGTCCTAGCCGAGGCGCGGGTCTCCGAGCCGATGCTGCCGATTTCGCTGTTCAAATCCCGCAGCTTTAGTGGCGCGAACCTGCTTACGCTATTTTTATACGCTGCGGTCGGAATTTTCTTTTTCTTGTTTCCGCTAAACCTGATTCAGGTTCAGAAATATTCCACCACCGCGACCGGGGCTGCGGTCCTTCCCTTTATTTTGCTCATGTTCTTTCTTTCTCGCTGGTCCGGCGGACTTGTCGCCCGTTTCGGTGCAAAGGGCCCGCTTGTCATTGGCCCTATCATTGCCGCTTTGGGCTTCGTGTTGTTCGCGCTGCCGTCGGTTGGGGACAACTATTGGAAGGCGTTCTTCCCCGCGATCATCATTCTCGGCTTCGGGATGGCGGTCACGGTGGCTCCTCTGACAACTGTCGTCATGAATTCAGTCGATCAGGATCGGGTCGGCGCAGCTTCTGGAATCAACAACGCTGTGGCGCGCGTGGCGGGCGTTTTGGCAATCGCAGTTTTCGGTGTTGTAATGGTGAAAGTGTTTAGTTTCCGATTGAACCATAGCTTGGCTGGCTTCTCACTGTCGCCCGACATTCTGCACGATCTTCAGAACAATGAGATCAAACTTGCCGGGTTGCAGGCACCGAGTGACGTCAATCCCGCCATGAAAACTATCGTCGAGGAATCCATCAAAGAGGCGTTTATATTCGGATTCCGAATCGTAATGTTCATTTGCGCCTGCCTATCGTTAGCCAGCGCCGCTTTCGCATGGCTTATGATTTCTCAGGATCGTGACCGCCACGGGGCTGCATCCTAAAAAAGAGGATTGCGCGACCAAATTCAAGTTTCTGTAGTCTAAAGAGGTCAGCGGCCAGTTCGTCGCGTAAATTCTGTTTGCTCGATAGCTGTAAACCGGACGAAGAATGCCTAAACCAATATTGCTGAGCGTGGATGACGATTCTGATGTTTTGCGGGCGATTGAGCGCGATCTTCGCTCGCAGTACGGCGCTGAATATCGCGTGATCGGCAGCGATTCGCCCGAGGGTGCGCTCGATTTGCTAAAGCAATTGAAGCTACGCAACGACAGCGTGGCGTTGCTGCTGGCCGATCAGCGCATGCCGCGCATGGACGGCGTTGAATTTCTGCAGGAAGCGATGGCGATCTACCCAAGTGCGAAGCGTGCATTGCTCACCGCGTACGCGGACACCAACGCCGCGATCAGCGCCATCAATCAGGCAAGCATCAACTTTTTTTTCCTGAAACCGTGGGACCCTCCCACCGAACACCTGTATCCGCAACTGGATGATTTGCTCGATGACTGGCAAGCTTCCTTCCGTCCAACCTTTGAAGGAATCCGGGTGTTGGGAACCCGCTGGTCGCCGCGATCGTATGAGTTGCGCGACTTCCTGGCGCGCAACCACGTTCCCTATCAGTGGATCGACGTCGAGGCTTCCGCGAATGATCCGGAAACCAAACGCCTCGTGGAAGCGTTGGGTCCAGAAGTGGCCAATCTCCCGGTAGTGCTGTTTCCTGATGGGACGAAGCTTCTTGAGAGTGTCCCCGCGGACGTCGCGCAAAAAGTCGGGCTGCGCACGCGCGCTCAAACTGACTTCTATGATTTGGCGATTGTGGGCGGAGGGCCAGCCGGTTTGGCCGCTGCCGTTTACGGAGCTTCGGAAGGCCTGAAAACGGTGATGGTTGAGCGCGAGGCGCCCGGCGGTCAGGCCGGAATGAGTTCTCGCATCGAAAATTATCTTGGATTTCCTACCGGGCTCAGTGGCGCCGACCTTGCCCGTCGTGCGGTCGTGCAAGCCCAGCGCTTCGGGGTGGAAATACTGGCGCAGGAAGTTGTCGGCGTTCGCATCGAAGGGCCTTACCGGATCATGAAGCTGGCGGATGGGAGCGAGATCTCATGCCACGCCTTGATGATTGCGACTGGCGTGCAATGGCGGCGGCTGGACGCTCCGGGCGTAGCCCGGCTGCAGGGCGCGGGCATTTACTATGGTGGCGGCGCCACCGAAGCTTTGTCATGTCAGGGTGAGATCGTCTATGTCGTGGGGGGCGCGAACTCCGCAGGTCAGGCGGCGATGAATTTCGCTCGCTACGCCGAGCGAGTCGTTATTCTGGTACGCGGTGAGTCGCTCTCCAGCACCATGTCGCAATACCTGATTGACCAGATTAAAGAGATGCCTAACATTCAGCTGTGGACCCATGCCGGCGTTGCCGAAGCGCATGGCGAAACTCATCTGGAGGAGATTTCTGTGCTTTGTTCCGATACCAACACAGTCGAGCGCGTGCCGGCCAGCGCAATGTTTATTTTCATTGGAGCGTTGCCGCGGACGGATTGGCTGGCGGGTATCGTCGAGCGGGACGAGCGCGGTTTCCTGTTGACTGGCCCCGACCTTCTACGTGACGGACAACATCCGAAGGGATGGACGCTTGACCGGGATCCGTTTCTGCTTGAGACCAATGTCCCCGGGATTTTTGCCGTCGGCGATGTGCGCCATGGTTCTATAAAACGCGTGGCTTCCGGAGTCGGGGAAGGATCGGTGGCAGTGCAATTCATCCATCAGTATCTGAGCAAGGTCTAAATGGTCGATAAATCCGAATTACGTCGCGTCCCCGTGTTCGCTGACTTGCCAGACGATCAGCTTGACTGGTTTATCAGCCAATCGCAAGAGATGAGTCTCAAGGCGGGGGACAGCTACTCGCGTCAAGGCGATCCCGCCGATTCGATGTTCGTGGTTCTTGAGGGAGAAATTCAGGGCCGCGGCGAACTTGCCGGCGACACCGTTAACTTTTCCATAGCTGCCGGCAGCGTTAGTGGAGTGCTGCCGTTTTCGAGGATGAAGCAGTTTACTGTGAGCTTGCGAGCCGAGACGGATAGCCGCGCCCTGCGATTTCCTGCATCGCTGTTCCCAGAGCTTATACAGAAAATGCCGGAGCTGACGAAGCGTCTGGTCGGGTTGATGTCCGACCGGATCCGTGAAGTCACTCGGCTCGAACAACAGCGCGACCGGTTGGTTTCCTTGGGAAAGCTTTCGGCCGGGCTTGCGCATGAACTCAATAATCCCGCATCTGCTGCAAAACGCGCCGCCAGCCAATTGCGCCCCATTCTAAAGAAAATCAGGGATGCAAGTGTGGAGCTGGGGAAGCGTGATCTCACTCCTGCTCAAAAGTCGGAAATCGAAAAACTGGAAGCTTCCTTCATGCAGCCGGATGTCATTCCGCCGGATCCGTTGACCATGAGCGACCTGGAAGAACAGATTGATTCTTTATTGCGAAGCCATGGACAGAACGACTTGTGGCAGCTTGCTGCCGGCCTGGCGCGGCGAAAGATCAAGCCGGAAGTGGTCGAATCGTTGTTCGCGAACCTCGATGCGGACACCGCGCGAGCCGCTCTGGTCAGAATCGCCGCTTCGGTGGAAGTCGCGAGCCTGTTACACGAAATCGAGAGCAGCACCTCGCGCATTTCGGACTTGGTCGGCGCAATCAAGGAATACACCCACATGGATCAGGCGCCGGTGCAAAACGTCGACGTGGTAAAAGGCCTGGAAACCACGCTTACCATTTTGAATCACAAACTGAAAAAAGGAGTTGTGGTACAGCGCGATTACCAACCCGCTCCCCTGCTTGTGAATTCGTTTGGCAGCGAGCTAAACCAGGTGTGGACCAACATCATCGATAACGCGATTGACGCCATGCACGGACAGGGCGAGCTTCGCATCCGAACCTACCAGGACGATGGTTGCGCCGTAGTTGAGATTGCCGATAACGGCCCAGGAATTCCTGAGGAGGTACAGCCCCACATCTTTGAGCCTTTTTTCACAACCAAAGGAGTTGGGGAAGGCACAGGCCTCGGCTTGGACACGGTTCAGCGAATTGTGAAGAAGCATCGAGGAAATATTCAGGTCAGTTCCGAACCCGGTCACACCCGCTTTCAAGTCTGGCTCCCGTTAGCCGGGACCTTGCCATAATCTGCAACGCAATTACGCCCTGTTCACTTCTTTGTGCCCAGAGAGGCCCGCGCAGATGCCCGCGTTTTTTCGGTACGGGCTGCGTCCAATCGGGCAGCTAGTGGATCGAAGTCGGACGTAGGGCCGCGCCACCTCAACTCGTCGACGTCGTCGAAGAGCTTGATATCTGTCCGAAGCGTGGCCAGTCTGCGAAAAAGTATGGCATTGTCCCACTGGCCACAAAGAGTCGCAGCGAGGGCGCCCGCATTTGCAGCATTCACTCGCCACTCGCGGCAATCCTTGGGAATTGATTCAAGGTGAACAAACTTGGCGAGCACCGCCGCTGACGACTTCGCTCCCCAACCGCGCAGCCCCGGGTAGCCGTCGGCCGTGTCGCCCACAAGCGCCAGGTAGTCGGGAATCGATTCCGGTGAGACGCCGAACTTCTGGATCACGCCAGCTTCATCCATAATCACGCGTGTCCGACGGTTCAATTGAACAATGCGCGATCCGGACACGCACTGTGCGAGATCCTTGTCGGGAGTGCAAATTACCACGCGAGTGACATCTTTATTTTTAGCGGCAGCGACCGCCGCTGCGGCGATGGCATCGTCGGCCTCGAATTCCACCATCGGCCAAACCACGACGCCAGCTGCGGCGAGCACTTCTTCGAGCAGCGGAAATTGCGCCAGAAGGTCCGGTTCAATACCTTCGCCAGTTTTGTATCCAGGCCATAAGTCGTTGCGGAAAGACTCAATAATGTGATCAGTTGCCACCGCAATGTGGGTGGCGCCTCCCTTGATCATACCGAGTACCGATGTGAGCACGCCGCGCACGGCCGCCACCTCGTGCCCACTCTCATCGCGTGCGGAGGGCAGCGCGTAATAGTGGCGGAATAGTTCGTAGGTGCCGTCTACCAGGTAAATTTCCAAGGCAGTCTCCGTTTGGCAGTGCGATCGGATAAAAAGCGCGCTTATATCCGGACAAGAAATAATGAGCCGCAGCGTTGGCGGTGAAATCATTTCACCGTGTCGGAAACACGTCAAATGCGGTTATAATGAGCGCCGTTCTTGAGATCGTCCGGGCAAGCACCATCAGGCTCCAAGGAGAAAAAATCATATGAAGCACACGTCCGCTATGAGCGTTGGCATTCTGCTCAGTATTATCGGCTTGCCTTGGGCGATGGCACAAAAAAACGAAATCCGGGACTTCCCGCCCGACTTCCATCAATATAACCGTGAGGCTCTTCCCGAGGACATCGTTCCGGGAGGTGAGTTGGCCTTGCCACCAGAGATTCTCGGCGTGGGCGGACTGGCAAACGGGATCGTGATCAAGGATGTTGTCATCAGCAACACTGACAAGAATCTGAAGAATACCAATCGATCTCCGAATGGCGAACCCAGCATCGCGATTAATCCAACAAATCCCAAAGAGATCGACATTCTTGCTTTTACCGCCGGGTGGGGAGCGGACGCGCCCATCTGGCATTCCGCTAACGGCGGCAATATCTGGTCGCTCGACTCCACCATTCCGAACCCAACTGGCTTGTCTGAATCTGGATGCCCGTGCGACCAAACTCCTGATTACGGTCGCAACAATCATTTGTCGGCCACATTTCTTGATCTCGATTCCTTAGGCATAGACGCCTACAGCGGCACCACGACCGATCCGACTTCGGCCGCGGCGTGGAAGTGGTTTGTCAAGAATGGCGTGGCGCAACCCACTGATCAGGTCGGCCAGGGAAATACCGATCAGCCGTGGTTGCTGGTGAACGAGGATCCAACCGTGCATTCACAGGATGACGTCTATGTTGCCTATGACAACTTTGATGGCGCACCGGACATGCGTATAGCGGTCTCGCCGGGAACCGATCCCCCGGATTTTACGATCGATAGTCTGGCGGGATTTTCTCAGGGCGAAGTCAATCCCGGCCAGCGGTTGGCCGTCGATCATAAGAGCGGTGCGATCTACACGCTGTTCCAGCAATGTCCCACGACGGTTACAAACTGCAATAACATCGCCGCCGATCCCAAGACAATTCACTGGTTCCTGAATCGATCGACCGACGGGGGTCATACTTGGACCTTGAACGGAAGCTCCACGGGAATTCGCGTCGCCTCCGGTCAAAGCACCCAGCCCCAGCCGAAGTTCGGCACAGTGAACGCCCTGCTCGGCGGAGTCAATCACGTCGCAGTGGATCCAAACAACAGCGATGTCTACGTTGTCTTCGGCAACCGCGATCGAAAAACGACCATGAATCGGCTTAGCATTGTCCGTCTGACTTCGGACGGCAAGGGTGGGCTCAAGATTGGCACCCCGCACTTTGTCACCGGCCAGGTGCAAGCGGCACTGCCTTCAATGGCCATTGCGAAAAACAGCAAGGGCACGATCGGCATCCTCTACATTGTGTATGACGGACTCGACCAGAAGACTGGCTTCCCAACCTACACTGCGAACTTGGCGACCAGTGACAACCACGGTGTCAGCTTTACCACGCATAAGCTGGAAAAATTTCTCTCGCCGGCCAAGGACGATGGCGATCCCAGGCAGCGCGTGCTTGGTGACTACGAACAACTGAAGGCATTGGGAAGCACGTTCTACGGAGTATTTCCGGGAAACGGCGTGCCCTTCGGTCGTCCTTTCGCCAACATCGATCCTATATTTTTCAAGACAACGGTAACGGAATGAGGTCCGGGCAAAGTTTGGCAAGGACACTGATAATGCGTGCCGCGAATATCAGACGCGGGCGAGGGCGCCCGCGCCACACTGACTAATTTTCGCGCACCTCTTCAGGCACAACTTTCAGCTCTAATTTTTCTGTATGCCTCACGACTGTGAGCGTACTCGCTGCTCCTACGCGTGCGTCGGTCAGCAGGCGATGCAGGTCGTCCACGCCTGCGATCGGCTTGCCGTCCATAGCGACGATCACATCGCCTTCTCGCAATCCCGCTTTCTGCGCCGGACTGCCGTTGGTAACCGATATCACGATCACTCCACTTTCGCGGGGAAGATCGTAGAAGCGGACCACTCGCCGAAGCAAGGGCACGGTCTGAGCTTCAACGCCGATATAACTGCGGCGGATTCTTCCCTCGCGCAACAGCCGTCCAGCAACAAATTTCGCGGTATTGATTCCGATGGCGAAACACAAACCTTGTGCGCCCATAATTGTCGCCGTGTTCACTCCTATAACCCGACCGTCGGAGGTGACCAACGGCCCGCCGGAATTTCCTGGGTTAAGCGACGCGTCAGTCTGAATTACGTCTTCAATCAGCCGCCCGGAGTACGAACGCAGCGAACGCCCTAAAGCACTCACAACCCCTGCGGTGACGGTGTACTGAAAACCATAAGGATTGCCGATGGCAATCGCCAACTGGCCAACGCGAAGCCGCTGCGAGTCTCCCAGAGGCGCGGCTACTAGATGAGGAGCGTCGTTGCTGGGCAAACCAATTCGGATCACTGCCAGATCGGTGGCCGCATCGTCGCCGATGATGTGAGCCGGGAAACGCTGCCCATCAGGCAGCGACACATCAATCCGGCTCGCTCCGTGCACGACGTGGCTATTGGTCAACACCAGGCCGTCCGGAGTAAACACAAATCCAGATCCTCCGCCTTGGCGCTCGCGAGGTTCTCCTGAACGGCTCCGGCCCGGCTGTGCAACATCAATTTTGACGACCGATGGGCTGATCGCTTCCGCCGCGCTGACGACAGCCTGCGAGTAGGCGTCGAGCAAAGACGCGTCGTTCAGGGTGCCCACTTCTGCAGGCTGAACGATTCGCTGGGAATAATCCGCCACGGGAAAAACACTATCTTGCTGAGTCATAGCTGCTAGATGAGTCCGGCGGGTTTCTGGATTCATGTCACGGCGACGCGTTTCGAGACTCATGGAACCCGCGATTCCATTGCATCGCGCCCGATTTTCCATTAAGCTGGCGGCACTTGGGGCAACATACGCAGCAATTTCGTGTCCCCTAATTCTAAGGAGGACGATCGTATGCGGTTCTGCATATCCGTTTTGTTCGCCGTGTCGTTGTGCATGCCGTCTATCGCTCAGGACCATTTCACGCACAGTCAGCCTCGGCCCGCAACGCTTATGAGCGGATTGGGAAACGCGCATCATCCGGTTTCGACCAGCAATCCTGAGGCACAGAAGTTCTTCGATCAGGGGTTGCGTCTGATTTACGATTTTAATCACGATGAGGCGACACGCTCTTTCCAGCGCGCGACTGAACTCGATGCCAAGCTTGCGATGGCATACTGGGGAATTGCGGAAGCCGTAGGACCGAATTACAACGATCCGGCGAGCGAGGACCGCTTCAAACAAGCACACGAGGCGATCCAGAAGGCGGTTGATCTCTCGCCTAACGCCTCGCCGAGCGAGCAGGCATATATCCAGGCCATGGCAAAACGCTTTCCTGCGGATCCAAAATCGGATCTGAGAAAAGCAGCCGAAGATTATCACGATGCCATGCGCGAAGTGTCGAAGAAATACCCCGATGATCTGGATGCGGCTACGTTGTTTGCCGAGTCAGGAATGAATCTTCATCCCTGGGGCTTGTGGCACGTCGATGGCACACCCGAAACGGGCACAGAGGAGATTGTCGCCACCCTGGAATCAGTAATTCGCCGCGACCCCAACCATCTGGGCGCAATTCATTATTACATCCACGCCACCGAGGCTTCTGCGAATCCCGAGCGCGCGCTGGCGGGCGCCAACCGCCTAGCGGCTCTCGCACCCAACGCCGGACACATCGTGCACATGCCGGCGCATGTCTACATTCGCACCGGCGACTACGAAGCGGCGGTGAAGACTAACGAAGACGCCGCGGCAGTGGACCGAGCGTACATCAAGGCGAGCGGCGCGCAGGGCATCTACCCGATGATGTATTACAGCCACAACCTTCACTTCATTGCCATGTGCGCCAGCATGAACGGCAACTATGCGGAGGCCAAGAAGAATGCGGAGTTGCTCGTGGGGAATGTGGGGCCGCACGTAAAAGAGATGCCGCCCCTTGAAGGTTTCATGACCATCCCGATGGCCGTGGACGTTCGTTTTCATAAGTGGAATGAAATTCTGGCCATGCCGCAACCCGATGCCGGCATGAAGATCACGACGGGCTTCTGGCACTTCGCGCGCGGCATGGCGCTGGCGGGTACCGGCAAGCTGGATGAGGCCGAGGCCGAATACAAGATCGTATCTGAGGCTGAGCAGAACACCCCGCCCGATATGGTGTTCGCCATGCCGATTAACAACAAAGCGAAAGACATCATGAAGATTTCCGAGGATGTGCTGGGCGCGAAGATCGCCATGGCCCGGAAGGACAACGTCCAGGCAATCTCGCTGCTGACGGCCGCAGTCGCGATTCAGGATACGCTGAAATATGGTGAGCCGCCGGACTGGTTCTTCCCCGTCCGCGAATCTCTAGGCGGCGCGCTGCTGATCAACGGCGATGCGGCAGGCGCGGAGAAAGTCTTCCGGGCAGACCTCGATCGCAATCCGCGAAATCCGCGATCTCTGTTCGGATTGCAACAAACCCTGAAGGCTCAGGACAAAAGCTACGACGCGAGCTTCGTCGAAAGCGAATTCCATGATTCGTGGAAGGGCGGGGATGTGAAAGTAGAAGACCTGGTGTAGACTCGCGCTGTTTAGTCAGAGCTTACCGGCCCTTGCGCATTCACTGGCGAGAACGCGAAAAACCACTTAAGATGTCCATTCTTCTTGCCGTCGCAAACATCCATCCGGTACGAGGTCCACGATGACGACAAATGCAAACTCCGCGCAAAATGCGGGCAACCAAATATCCGCGGCAAATGGGCTGGCAATAGTTCGGGTCACGATCGGCGCCATGCTTGTGTGGGTCTTTTTCGAAAATCTGGGAAAGGGCCTGTACACTCCAGGCGGCTACGCGGGCCTGATCAATTACTACATTAAGAACAGTCGTTCGCCTGCCATTTGGAAGTCGGTCATGGCACTGGCCGCAAGCCATGCCGCAATGGCGGCTCCGATGCAGGCCGTGACCGAGATCTCTCTCGGCGTCCTGCTTGTCATTGGTCTGCTGACGCGCCCGGCCGCCTTTATAGCGTTTTTGTACTTAGGCAGCCTTTGGGTATCGGAGTGGGGTACAGCCTGGATTTGGGAACTCCTGGTTCCGGTACTGGCTTCGCTTGGGCTCGTCGTCGGACGGGCGGGTCGGGCGTGGGGCGTGGACGCGTGGCTGGCTCAGCGATGGCCGTCAGCCCCGTGGTGGCTGATTTAATCCAACGTCCTGTGCGAGTTTCTGTCATTATCCCTACGCACAATGAAGCGCAGTCCATTGACCGTGTCCTGGCTGATCTCCCGGCCAACATTGTCACGGAGGTGTTGGTCGTAGACAGCAATTCAAGCGACGGGACTCCCGAAATCGCCGCGAAGATGGGAGCCCGCGTTCTCCACGAACCTCGCCGCGGGTACGGTCGCGCGTGCCTGGCCGGACTGGCTGCTGTAAGCACTCCTGACGTCGTCGTGTTCCTCGACGGCGATTACAGCGATCGCCCAGACGAGCTACCGCTGCTCTTGGCTCCAATCATTGAGGGCCGCGCGGACATCACGCTCGGTTCCCGCCTGCATGCGCAGCATTCTGCTGATGCGTTGCCCTGGCATCAGGCATTTGGTAATCGCCTAGCCGCCGGCCTGATCAGACGTCTGTATGGAGTGAAAATCACTGATCTCGGCCCGTTTCGCGCCACCCGCGCAGATGTCCTTCGCCAACTTGAGCTCCAAGAGAACACCTACGGCTGGGCGGTTGAAATAATTCTGAAAGGTACGCTGGCGGGGTTTCGCATCGTCGAAGTACCGGTCAGTTATTATCCGCGAATCGGAAAATCAAAAATCAGCGGCACGCTGAAAGGCACGGTCGGCGCCGCCTGGTTCATCCTCAGTTTGATAGTGCGCTATTATTTTCGGCGAAGGAGGACGGGAGCGACACGGCCAGCCTGAGTGCTGGCGCAACGATCTTCTATGGAATCGTCCAGCGAAAATCCTGGCAGTGATCGCTTGCTGGTAATCATGGCGAAAGCACCGAGGCCGGGTGCGGTCAAGACCCGACTGGCTCCCAGCCTTTCTCCTGAGGCTGTCACTGCTTTCTATTGCTGTCTTCTGGACGATACGCTGGCTCTGGCGCGGTCTTTGTGTGATGTGGAAGTTGCCGTTATGTGCCCGGACTCGGACGTAGACGAACTGGCGCGGTTGGCAGGCACGCAGTTATCCGGCAAAGCAGCGAGCGTAGTTGCGCAGACAGGTCAAGGCCTTGCTGCGGGCCTCACTTCGGTGTTTGCGCACTTTGCGGAGGGTCGTCGAACGGACGCACTTCAGCGACGCATCATTGCCTTCAACAGCGACAGCCCACACCTGCCGCGTTCTGTTCTCGAAGACGCGTTCGAAACGCTGGCCGCACATGACGTAGTCGTTGGACCAACGCACGACGGAGGCTACTATCTCGTCGGGGCAAAGGCTTCTCATCCTACGCTTTTCGCAGGCGACGGAATGGGCACCAGCAGCGCGCTGGAGAGACTCCTCGCGCGCGCACGAGCGCTTGAGCTATCTGTAGGTTTCGCGGCTCCTTTTTACGATATTGATGTGGCTGACGATCTGACTCGCCTGGCAGAGGAGTTACAGCTGGATCCAGCAAGGGCACCCCGCACAGCGGCGTGGTTGAAAGAGTGGGACTCAACCGCTCATTGATCCGGGCGGTCAGCCAATTCTCAATGAGCGTTATGGCGTGCTCTCAACAGTTATCATGGGTCCGATGAAGATTGATCCGAATGAAGCCTTTTCGATATTGCACAAATGGCAGGTCGAACTAACGCCGGTAGCGCTCGATGGCTCTTTGATGCCCAGCCACACCCTTCGAGGGCTAGTCACCGTTGTGACTCGGGAAGGGATTTGGGACAGTGACGTCAAACCTGCCCTAATCTGGGGATTCTCGTTAAAGGGGAAGGAAACGAGTTTTCTGGCGTCATCGTTCGAGCGTTTCGAATGCCTTCAGCCTAGCGAGCTACCCTCTGAGATCGAGGCATCCCTACAGGCGATAGAAAGGGATCGTTCTGTACTCGCGCTAACAAAAGAAATGAAGCTGCCCCGCCTTCCACGTACGGTGGGCGATGCTCTCGCCTCCGTCCACGAGACGCTGTTTCTGGTCGAAGACGATCCTTTACACAGCGACTAGCGGCCAGGAGTGCCCACTCCACACAGGAGAATCGTGAAGCTCACCGCAGAGCGGAGAGTATACATTTTCGGCGTCGCGTTGTGCGTGGCGCTCACGATCTGCTCACGCAACTTCGGCGATCGGGGTGGGCCATCCTTTATGGCCTCTTTGACCGTTGCGGGCATCGTGTACCTCTTAGCGATCCGAGAGTTTTTCGCTACGCCAAAATTTGCCCGGCACGTTGTCGTCGCTGGGCTCGTCCTGGCTGGTGTTTGGCATATTGCATTTCTTCGGGTGCCCGCGGGCACCGATGATGATATCCATCGCTATGTTTGGGATGGCCGCCTGCAGCGGCTCGGCTACAACCCCTATCTTGTTGTTCCCAGCGATCCCGCGCTAGCTGGGTTACATACGCTCGAAACGCGCACTCTGAACAATGCGTATCTACCGAGTCCCTATCCAGCGGGCGCCGAGCTTTTCTTTCGAGCCATAACTGCGATTCATGAGTCTGTCTTTACTTTGAAAGTAGCGTTCGTAGTTTGCGATTTCGTGCTTGTTTTTATCTTGCTCGATATCTTGCGTCGCAGTGGGCAGGGAGCACATTGGGTTCTGGCTTATGCCTGGAACCCACTGCTGGCGGTCGAAGTGGCAGGCAGCGGTCACATCGACATTGTCGGCGTGCTGTTGCTCTTGGTATCACTCGCCGCGCTTTTACGGCGATGGCGAACGGTTGCAGCCGTGGCATTTGGACTCGCGGTCGCGGTGAAGTTTCTCCCGATTGTTCTGCTGCCACTCTACCGGAAGCGTGTTCGTCTGCGCGACGCCGCGCTGGCAGCGATCGTAGTCGGACTTTTGTATGTGCCATTTTTAGATCACGGGTGCATTCCTACTGGCTCGCTGGGCACTTACGTACACAGCTTCCGCTTTAATGATCCGGTGTTTGCAGGGCTCGAGCGAGTGGCGGCCCCGCAGCTTGCAGCTGGCATCGCCGTGCTCGCCGGCCTTCTCACTGCAATCTGGACGCGAAGGAAATCCGTGATCTCTCCCGCAGCATTTGCTTGGCCCATGGCGGCATCGCTTCTTTGTGCTCCGGTCGTATATCCGTGGTACCTGCTCTGGATGCTGCCGTTCTTGCGCTCGGCTTCGACGCTGCCGATCATCATCTGGACAGTCAGCATCATTCCAACTTACTATGTTTGGCATTTGCGTACACTTGGGCGTCCGTGGTTGGTTCCTGGCTGGATCATGTTCCTGGAATACGGATGTGTGGCAATTGCCGGCGCAATCATTCTGTTGCGCCGACTTACTCGACCGGACGCGCCACAGCGCTTATCCGACTAACTGCGTTGCGTCTTCATACGCAGCTAAAATATTGCTAACAAGGGCGTCGAGCTACCACAAATGGGAGAGCACACCTGATCCTTTAGCGGTAGGAAAAAAACACTGTATCTTGTGATGTGTTCCGTTGGGCAGTCAATGAGGATAGTTGGGACGGGACTCGATCAGAGGCTCGGTCATGTGGAAAATTGATTCCGTCATTAAGTGCTTTCGGCCGCGGTCTGCGACGCATGTATCCAGAAGCCTTTACCGGTCATCCAAGACAGCATTCGTTGAATTCACCGAGGAGCGAACTCTATGAAAAATGCCCGCCGTTTAATCGTGATGAGTCTTCTTCTGCTTTGCGGAGTGCTGGCCCTTGCTCAAAATCCGCCAGCGCAGACGCGCCCGCCGATTCTCGAACAAATTGCCAAGACCTATGGCCTCGATTCATTCAAGCAAATCGAAGCAATCCGCTACACCTGGAACGGGGAAATAACCGGACTCTTCAAAGCTTCCCGCAAGTGGGAGTGGGAGCCCAAGACCGGCAAAGTCTCCTATGAGGGAAAAGACAAAGACGGTAAGCCAGTCCAGGTTACTTACATGCGTTCCGAGATCAACGACGACACCAAGAAGCAAACTGATGCCGGCTTCACCAACGATAATTATTGGCTCCTGTTCCCGTTGCATGCTTACTGGGACACCAGCGCCACTGTGACCGATGAAGGTATGAAGAAACTGCCTGCGGGAGCCGGTTCAGCGACGCTGGTTTCGGTGAAGTACGGACCGGAACTCGGCGGCTACACGCCCGGCGATACCTGGAATCTTTATGTCGGCAAAGACAACCGCGTCGAGTACCTTGTGTTCCAGCACGGCGGGGACAAAAAGCCAAGCCTCGTAAAGGCAAGCTGGACAGGCTACAAAAAGGCCGGACCGCTCCTTATCTCAACCGAGCATCGCGGGTCGGCCGATGGCAAACCCCTGCACATCTTTATGACTGACGTGGCAGTCAAGCTGACAGGCTCAGACAAGTGGATGAACGCGCAGTAGCGACATCAAGGTGCATAACGAGTAAAGACAAGGTCGGTCGCTTTGGCCTTCTGATGGCACGGGAAGCAAGGTTTCATGAAAGCCGCGTCGGCAGGTTTGCCGTCTTGGAAGTGACCAAAACCCCAGCCGCCAGTCGCGGCGTACTTTGTTGAGTCCTTGACCATAAACTGAATGTTCGTTGGGGCCCCGGGAACGAAAGATTGGGCTTGGCCAAAGACTTTGTTGTTTTCATCTGATGGAACGTTACGATAATGCAAAGCGGCAATGATCGTGCCATCCGGGTACGGAAGCTTTCCTTCCCGCAAGGCGTTGAACGCCACATCGTTGCCCAAGACAGCGCCTAAACTGTTGAGCTTGCCTGCTTCATGGGCCGAGGAGATCCACTTCCAGTCGCGGTACCCCTGTGGGATGTCGGTGACGAAGCTCGGAGCGGCTTCCCCATTCGCGTGTCCCGGTGCAGGAGCAATGAGAGCGACAAGGCCGGCAACTGTTGCAACTGCAACCAGGAAGAATGTGAGGTGTTTCATAAGGATTCCTCCACTCGGCCCGCGTTCTACTCCAATTCAATAGGTTCGGAGGGACTGACCGGGCCAGGAATTGATATTTGATGTAAACAGGGTTGACACCAGCTAAGAACCACTGGTGATGGCAAACGAAACCAAGCTGACTGCTCCTCGTTTGAGTGTTTACAGCGGCTAAGCGGGGGAATCGACAGACACAAATAGCACCCACTTATCTTTTGCAAGATACGCGTATCGACGGGCTCTCACTTCGTAAAAATATCGTGGTCCTGGTCGTAGCGTTTCTCGACCTCGTCAGCCTCACCCGCCATTTCATCTGCGTCTTTCTCCAACCGCTCGGAGATGGCGGCCTCGTCAGAGCGCCGTTCGTTTGATTGCGGTTGCCGCGAACTCGTTGAATCCTTCTTAGTATCCGGCATAGTGCACCTCTCGAGTGTTTTTGATGCCAAAACTTCGGAAGCGGTCTAGTTTTTGATGTCGGTTGCGCGTCTGCTGTTGCAACCCGATCTTGTGGAAAAGCAAAGACTGTTTACCATGGATCACCCGGCAATTGCTGTCGGGCAAGTAGCCGTTCGAAGAATACGTGTTCATCACGAATCCGACTATCTGGCGATCACGACCGTGGTGCAGGAGCTGCGTAATTTTGGCAGATCACGGGCAGCAGCCATGCGGATCTGCAGTCTCGGATGTTCCCCACGAATGATCGGACAATAGTAGTCAGGCTGCAGCAGCGCGCCTTGCAGGCGGCGCCGTCCAGCACATCCTCCGTGGCACGATTCGCGAAACTCACAAGGTTTGCACGCCTCTGGAAGCGTGCGGGCTTGCTCGAAGGGTGCGGAGTCCAGAATGTCCAGCCCCATTGCGATCAAATCCGACAGCGGCTCCCCTGCTCCTGGCCAATAAACGCAGGGCTGTGTCGTCGCGCGTGGAGTAACCCTCACAGTGCTTACGCCGCATCCTCCGCGGAGCGGCGGAAGTCCCGCGATGGCTCGAACCAGCGGCTCACCAATGGCGATGACGTCTGTCTCCGCAAAGAGACGGCGGAACCCGTCCCAATACTCTTCATAGGACAACGCATAAATGTCGGATCGCACCGCCTGGTACACATTCACTCGCAAGGGAGCGGCAAAGCGTTTGGCCACTCGCGCTACGTCCGCCAGACGCAGGTAGTTCGCCTTCATCATCACGGCGATGATCGTCACGGGCATGCCCAGCTTCACACAACGCTCGGCTTGTTGATGAATGAGTTCCCAATTGCCCAGTCCACGCTGTGCATCCTGTTCCACTTGCGTCGGATAGTCGAGAGAAAACTCAATGTCGTGAAAGGAGCGCACCTCGTCATCATCAAGAACGGCGACGCTGTGGCCATTCGATGTGATGGTCAGCTTTACCGGTTGAGTGCGCAGGTAGGCCAATATGTTCCTGAAGTCTGGATGCATTCCGTTCTCGCCAGTGCCGAGATTCACCGAGCGGATAGGAAGCCGTTCCATGACTGACTTCACCTGGTCCAGGGAGAGACGATCGGTGCGAGCCGGATCGCGGTAGCAGAAGGAACAGGAAAGATTACATTCGTTGGTAAGCCCGAGCCCGAGCGCGATACGCTCATCCGCCGCCCCGCGCGGTGCCGTCGATGATGGCTGGGGTGTGGCGTCGTTCATGCACGGTCCTCTGCGACCGGAGTGGCGCGATGAGCTAGATACTGCATGTAGCGTGCGACCGCAGCAAACTCTGGCCGACTGCCCAGCTTGCACTCCAGTTCACGAATCCGATCATACTCAGTGATGCGAGAAAGCCGAGGCGGCAAATAATCCGAAATGACGCGTACACCACGCTCGGCCACGGTAGACAGCGACGCCGCTTTCAGCATGGCTCGCATACCATCTGAGGTAAATAGTCGCACCCGGCCTCCGTAAAGAGATTCCTGTCCCCATTCGGCCGTGAGGCTATTTTCCGCGGCAGTCAAATCGCCAGATTGGATAGCTGTCTTTAAAACCTCGCCTGCCCGGTTGCGCACAAGGACAGACAGTACTGCCGATGAATCGCGTAACGCGTGCGCCGCGTTACGCAAGACAGTCTCCGGGTCATCGACATATTCCAGAATGTTATGGCAGAGAATCACATTGAACGATCGAGGCTGGAATAAGTTCGCAAGCTGGTCGGCATCGCCATGGTGCACTGCGATCTTCTCCGCAACACCTGCCTCAACTGCGGCGCGTTGCGCGATATCCAGCATCGCCCGGGAGAAATCCAGCAGGGTGACGTGAATGCCACGTCGCGCCAGGCGAACCGCCGTCGCTCCCGTGCCGCACCCGATATCGAGTCCCCGCATCGAAGCTTTAGCCTGCTGGGGAAAAAAATCCTGCAGATTGTCAAAGGTCAAGTCGGAGCGCAAACGACCCTCGGGCGTCTCTAGGTACGCG
>DASYOD010000005.1:0-32198 GCA_036008085.1 Terriglobales bacterium | reverse complement strand
CCGTCGCCGAGTGCTTCGCTTGCCGGATCTGGATCATTGTAAAACAGCAGTTCTCAATAGCCTTGGGTCGCCAGCTTCGCGCCGAGTTTACGAGTACGCGATCGATCAGTTCATTATTTGGTATTGCTCCGAACCTCGGCTGGCCTTCAACCGCATCGTCGTTGTGCGCTATCGTCTGTACCTGGAATCGCGGCATCTGGCCGCCAACACCATTAACCAGCAGCTTGCAGCCGTGCGGCGGCTGGCTCACGAAGCCGCCGACTCAGGCTTGCTGAGTCCCGAATTGGCCGCGGGGATTAGCCGCGTCAAGGGAGTCAAGCAGCTCGGATTCCGGTCCGGTAACTGGTTGAGCGCGGAGCAGAGTTCAGAAGTGCTCAAACATTCTTGTGGCGGTAGTATGCGAGCCAAGCGCGACTACGCAATGCTGGCCATGCTGTTTGGTTGTGGCTTTCGCAGGTCGGAACTTGTGGGCTTGGAGTTGGATGACATCCAGATGCGTCAGGGGCACTGGGTAGTGGTGGATCTGATCGGCAAGGGCGGTCACATCCGCACCGTGCCCATTCCGAATTGGGTGAAAGCCGCTCTCGATGAATGGACACAATCCGCTGGGGTTTCTGAGGGCAAAATCTTTCGAGCGGTCGCCGGACGGGGAAAGGTGTGGGGCAGCGGCATCTCGCAGAACGTTGTCTGGTACGTGGTCAGAACCTGCTGCGAGAGAGCAGGGTTGGAGCACATTGCACCGCACGACCTGCGGCGGACCTGCGCGAAGCTGTGCCACGATCGCGGCGGTGAACTAGAGCAGATTCAGTTCTTGCTGGGACACGCATCGGTTCAGACGACAGAACGCTATCTCGGCTGCAAACAGAATCTCGGACATCCGGTCAACGATCTTTTTGACCTCGCAAAGGATGGCAGGCCGCATGAAAACGATGTTGAATCTGCCCGAGCGAAAGCCCCTGATTTTATAGAAATCGCATCCCGACCGGGGATAGAATGCCGGCACGGAGGATCGAACCATGACCAGCCCGTCTGCGACTCAACACACCTATCCGTACGAGAACGAACCGATTTGGTCGAGATCAGAAAAGGCCATCGCCCGCAAAGCCTTCGACGCTGCTCTGGGCCAGGAGCTTCACGAAGTGATGCAGGAAGCAAAGAAGATGGCCAACAAGATCCAGCAGTCGTCGGATCTGTGGGACTTGGAACACTATCTGACCCAACGTCGTAAAGAGATCGATCGCAAATACGACTTTCGCGGTTCGCGACTTACAGACGTGTTGGGGAGACTTTTGTACGAAAATCGACTGGGCGAGGAAGATCTGCGCGGATTGCCGGAAGAGAAGATGAAATCAATCTGTTCTTTCGCACAGTTTCTCAGAGACGGCGCAGCCTGATCTATATTTGAGCGCTATCGCCTGGTTTCGACAGTGCGGGCGGGATTACGGGAAGGACGGCGACAAAACCGAGCAAGAGGTATTTGTAGATTGGCGGAAGAGACACATCTTTTCGCTTTAAATACACGGCTGGCCCCCATATCTTAGGTCGAATTGCGAACATCACTTCTTGTTCAGCATGACAGCAATCTTGTTACCGTCGGTGGAGATCGCGAGGTCTGGTGCGCCGTGCTGGCCAAAGTCTCCAGAGGTTACCCAGACAGCCGAGAAGTTGTTAATCGACACTGCGGGCCTGAATTTGCCGTTGCCCTCGCCATAAAAGATCGACTCCGCCTCGTTGCCAGTCACAACTACGTCGAGGTTGCCGTCCAAATTGAAATCTGCAACCGTCAGGGTTTCGAGTATCCCGCACTCCTTGCACGTAGGATAGACTGCCTCTTTACTGAACTTGCCTTTGCCCTTGTTGAGGAGGATTCCGAGCCCGACCTCGGCGGCGACGGCAATATCAAGCTTGCCGTCGTTGTTGAGATCTGCAAGAACAATATCGTAGGGCGTTCCAGTGGCATACTTGGACGCCAGCTTGAACTTTCCCGACCCATCATTGAGAAAGATTGCCACAAAGCTGGGATTCTTCTCGCTGATATCCACCACTCCTAGCGCTAGGTCGAAATGACCATCGCCAGTTAGGTCTCCCGCTGCGATTGATAGGGGGCCGCCATCCCTCAATTTAAATGGATAGGAAACAGGTTTTCCGAGCGCCCCTGTGCCGTTTCCGAAAAATACCATCATCGACTCGCCGGATCCGTCGTTCCCTGTATTAGCGACGGCTACGTCGAGGTTGCCGTCGCCGTTAAAGTCCGCCACCGCCAAACTAATCGGCTCAATTCCGGCCTCATACGCACCGAACAGCTTGAAGTGCCCGTTCCCGGCGCCAAGCAAGATCCCTACGTCGCCCGTGCCCGTGCCTCCATACTCGGCGACAATCAAGTCCTGAATGCCGTCGCCATTGATGTCGCCGGAGGCAATACCAACGGGGTAGGCGGTCGGGAAAATGATCGGAGGTCCAAAAGTGCCATCCGGCTTGCCCAGCAGCACGCTTACCTTGTTGCTCAGCGCATCCGCCACTGCCAGGTCGAGGACACCATCATTGTTGAAGTCGGCGACGATGACCTGATGGCTAAGAATCTTCTCTCCGCCCAGCTTGTAGTATTTGGCTGGCTCGAATTGGGCAGCTGCGAGGGGCACCGGCGCAAACGCCGCGAACGCCAACAGAAGAACGATTATGGTGCTTCGCAAGGATCCTCCTGGGAGCCGCGGTAGGCGTCAGTTCGAACACTGTGCCCCAGCCCGAGCGGGGTTAAGCTTTCAGACGTGAAAAGCTTCAGGGGTGGGCCCAGCTTCCACGCGGCTGTCAGTATACTTCCAAATGTGAATCCCACGGCGGCAATCGTAGCTGGCGTAACATCGCCATTACACTCAAAACTCAAGTCAGAGGCGAACGGACGGCGAGAGCTTGTGACACCGCTTGGTCGCGACATTCACGCAATGTCCAAGCCTATGTTAGCGATATTTCGCTGGAGGCGGTTGCGCGTGCTCAGCCGGTTACGATGAGGTTCCTCGTCCTTGCCCTAAGGATTGGGAATTCGACCTTACTAACGGGTCCAATGGTTGTGATTGCGTTGGTAATCGTGAAGCCGGTTGACATCGTCGTTCAACACATCTCGATCGCGAGGAGACAACCGTTGGTCGTTAGCCGACTTTCTGAGCGAATCAATAACATCATTCAGAAGCCCGTTGTCGAAACGGCCTTGATCGAGGTCGGCCTGCATTTTGGCGAGTTCCTCCTTGGTCCTGTCAAGACGCGCGTTTTCTTTTTCACTGGCGTTTCGAGCACTCCAGATATGGTCAAGATCTTGCCTGATATGAGAGAACACTTGGGGCCGCCACTGGTCGCCACGGTAGCGCTCATCCCGATCGTGATACCAGTCCTGTGCAAAAGCAATCGATGTTACCAACGCCAGAATCAACACGACTGTCATACTCCGTTTCATGTCAGCTCCTTTACTTGATTATCACGGACACATCCTATCGTGCGCAAATGACGTGAAGTCTAGCAGGCATCCCACCAAAAGTCTTACTTGAACCCGCCGTCTTCCGCCGATCACTACGGGAACCTTTTCAATCGCAGCTCCGTATACAATTTAGTCACGCGAGGAACCCTTGAACCCAGCCTTGAACAACCAAATCGACGTGCAGTCTCCGGCTTCTGTCAACGAGGTAACGCCGACGACGCCAGAGACGGCTCAGCCCAGGCAGTGGTCCACTTTTCGTAAAATATTTATCGGCGCAGATGGTGTGCGCGCGGGATGGGGCCTGCTGATCTTCATCGCCATGTTCTTCGCTATGGCCTATTCCCTGAATGCCGCGGCTCACAAGTTTTTGGCTGTTCCCAAAGACCCAAAAGCTATGTCGGAAGCGATGGGTAAACCGAGCTTCATGTTGATCGGCGAGTCGCTTCAGTTCCTGTTGGTTGTGCTGCTCACCTGGATCATGTCGAAGGTTGAGCGTCGCCCGGCCTCGGTATATGGCTTCGGCGGCACCCGTAAGTTCCGGCACTTTTTCGCTGGGCTTGGTTGGGGAGTTACGTGTTTGTCCCTGCTTGTGCTGACCCTTTGGAAAATCGGACTCCTGGTCATTGACAGCCGCCTGCTGTTTGGCAGCGACGTATTGCGTTACGGAGCCATCTGGCTGCTCGGCTTCCTGGTGGTCGGCCTGTTCGAAGAGTGTGTGACTCGCGGGTATGTGCAGTACACGCTTAGTCGCGGCCTCGCCGGCTTTTATCGCTGGGCTTTCAAGACCCGGCACAGTTCCGCCCTGGGCTTCTGGACATCAGCCTTAATCTGGTCGTTCCTTTTCGGTTTCGGCCACAAGAGCAATCCTGGGGAATCCCCCGTCGGACTGCTTTCCGCCGGGCTGGTCGCCATGGTTTTCTGCCTCAGCCTGTGGCGCACCGGGTCGCTGTGGTGGGCTATTGGAGTGCACGCCTCATGGGATTGGGGCCAATCTTTTCTCTACGGAGTCGCTGACAGCGGACTTATGATCCAGCATCGTCTGCTCGCCACCCATCCGGAAGGCAAACCCGTGCTCAGCGGTGGAACCACCGGCCCGGAAGGCAGCATCTTTATTCTTGCCATCCTGGTGCTCTTGAGCCTCATCGTTGTTTTCACCCTGCCTCGCGGTAAGTACGGACTGGCGTCCAAGGCATTCGAGTAGACGAACAAAGGGTCCGGAGAAGTGGAAATCCAGACCCGGGTGGCTCTTTCATCCCAGAAAGCGGAGAGACGAGCGGCCGATAAATTACTTCTGCAAAGTACGAATATAAGTAACGACTGCTTTCGTTTGGTCAGCAGCCAACGACTTTACGCCGCCGGGATGCTTCGGGTTATCGGCAATTTTTTTGGCCAGATCGTCATCCGACATCTTCTTGGCTTCGTCTGAAACCAGGCTCGGGATTTTGGCTGCCGGTTTGCCCGTTGCATCCGCCCCGTGACAGCCTGCGCATTTCGTTTTGTAGATGGTCGCTCCGTCGTCGCCCGCCCAGGACAGATTGGGAATCAGAATGAAAAGAGCTACCGCGATTGTCACTACCAGCATCACCAGCTTTGTCGTCTTCATGATTTCGTTTTCTCCTTGTAAATTTGCTCGTGTACGATTGAGCGCCCTTATATGTAAAAAAATTCCGCAGCTCTCTTGCTGCATGTGGCAAGTTTCAACGGCTGCATACAGTTTGTGCAGTGACGCACATCACAATCGATCGTGACCGAATGCAAGCTTGAGAGCGGGCGCCCGAGCCTCCATTTGACTCTATCTGCCGCCGCCAAATACCAGATTCTTCAGCGCTAGTGCATTCTTTGGCGCGTAGGCTGCTTGATCATTGTCGAAATAGACGTAGATGGCCTTTTGTGTTTTGGCCCAGGATTCAATCTGATGGGCCCACCAGCGTAATCGATCGTCGGGATAGCTGCCTTGGTACTTATTGATTTCGGGGCCGTGCAAACGGACATAGGTGAAATCGGCGGTCAAATATAGAGGGGAGTGATATCCGGCGAGTTCATAAATGCAGAACGCGGCGTTGAAACGCTTCAGCACTTCAATTACTTCAGGTTTCATCCAGGAAGGCTCGCGGAATTCGAAGGCATAGCGCAACTCGGCGGGGAGTGCCGCAAGAAAGGCCTGCAGACGCTCCAGATTTACGTGCCATTGCGGAGGCAGTTGAAAAAGGACAGGTCCCAGTGTTGGACCCAAATGCATAATGCGCGGAATCAAATTATGCAGCGCGGTTTCCGGATCTTTTAATTTTTTATTATGAGTAATGAACCGGCTTGCTTTGACGGCGAAGACAAAGTTTGCTGGCACGCTATCCCTCCAGCTCTCCAAAGAGCTGACAAGGGGCAGGCGATAAAAACTGTTGTTCAATTCCAACGTGTCGAAGTGTTGCAAATAAAACCGCAACATTCCACTCGCGGGAGTTTTCAGCGGATAGAAAGAGCCCAGCCAATGTTTGTAGTGGAACCCTGAGGTACCAATGCGGATATCGCAACTCACGTGGAATGGATGACCGTAATGTCGCTGATGTTGTCTGCTGTTGTACCTAAACTCATTCACTGAGCAACGCGGGCTGACTAGAGAAATGCGGATGGCCGCGGTCGCTTTACTTCGGGGATTGAGCCTTATCCAGATGACGACTTACTCAGTGTCGCGAACGCTATAATCCTTCCATGTCATTTCTGCGTTATCTGATGCTGTTGTCTCTGATTGTTTGGTTGGGCGGGCTGGTCTTTTTCGCGTTTGTTCTGGCGCCAACGGCCTTTGCCGTATTGCCGACAAGGCATCTTGCGGGCACGCTCGTCGGACGCACGCTCGGCAGTCTGCATTGGATGGGACTGATCTCAGGAATTGTCTTCCTGATCAGTTCAATGCTGTACAGTCGCATGACCAAAGGCACGCCGCATGTGTTGGCTGCGCGACACATACTTATTTGCCTGATGCTCGCGCTCACACTGATTTCGCAATTCGGCATCATCCCCCGCATGGACAAGTTGCGAGCCTCGATCGGCCAAATCGACTCGGTACCGCCCGACAAACCCGCGCGTGCGCAATTCGATGCCTTGCACGTTTGGTCGACGCGCGTGGAGAGCGGAGTGTTTCTGCTGGGATTGGTGGTTGTGTATTTGGCGGCTGCTAGCTTCTAGCTCCTGGCTTCCAGCTCTCAACCCACCACTCAATTTTTGTAACCTTCGCCTCATCATTTATCCTCACAAGGGCTAACTAGAAGCTAGCGGCTAGAAGCGTTCTTATGAAAACTGGAATTATCGGCCTGCCGCAGGTGGGCAAGACATCGCTGTTCGGCATTTTGACTAAGGCACGTTTATCCGAGCAGGCTTATGCCAATCCGCGGGAGGCGCACATTGGGGTCGCCAAAGTTCCCGACGATCGCCTCGACCGCCTGGCCGCGCTCTACGACCCCAAGAAATTGACCCATGCTTCCGTCGAGTACGTGGACGTGGGCGCCATTGGTCAGGACGCGCTCAAAGAAACCGCGTACCTCACACATCTGCGCGGAGTGGACGCGCTCGCCCACGTCCTGCGCGCATTTGACGATCCCGCCATCCCTCACGTTGGCGGCATCGACCCGCTGCGCGATATCAAGAATGTTGAATTCGACCTGATGGTCAGCGATCTCGGTCAGATTGAAAAACGACTGGAGCGCCTGGAAAAAGATCTGAAGAAAATGCGCACGCCGGAGCTCGAAAAAGAATTCGACCTGCTCAAGCGCGCCAATGCTCACCTGGGATCGGAGCGTCCGCTGCGCGAGATGGAAATGACGCCTGAAGACAAGAAACGCCTTCGCGGCTTCATGTTCCTCAGCGAGAAACCAATTCTCTACGTTCTGAATGTGAACGAAAGCACCGAACTCGGCAAGGAACTCGAGGCCGCGGTCGGCAAATATAAACTCACAGAAGTTGCCTCCCGTCCGAACGCGGGTGCAGCGGCAATCTGCGGCAAGGTCGAAGCCGAACTCGCGGAGATGAGCGACGCCGACGCCACTGAATTTCTTTCCAGCTATGGCCTCACCGAGAGTGGCCTGACTCGCGTGATCCGCACTACGTATGTTCTGCTCGGATTGATGTCATTCTTCACCGCCGGGGAAGATGAATGCCGGGCTTGGACTATCCCGGTAAACACTCGCGCGCAGGAGGCGGCTGGCGCAATACATTCCGATCTGCAGAAACATTTTATCCGCGCCGAAACCATCCGCTGGGATCAACTGCTCGAAGCCGGGTCAGAAGCCAACGCCCGCGCTCGTGGCACGCTGCGCCTCGAAGGAAAAGATTACATCGTGCAAGATGGCGACGTGATGCACATCCGGCACAGCGGATGACCCAACCGCTCTGATCTCCCAACCCCGGCTGAACTCCTTATCTCGCAATCTGCCTCGGAGCGCCAGCGTTCCTCGGCTCTAGTTAGTATCATCAAAAGAGATTCCATGCCGACACCGCCGCCAGTCACGTTGACCCCCGCTGAGAAAGAGCCAGGACTTCGCTACTATCTCAAGCGCGAGCCACTAATCCTGGCCGTTCTGTCAGCGCTGACCGTACTCGCGTTCCTGGGCGTGAGCGGATTGTCTCGCATCTACCACGTGCAGCAGGCGGCTCTGGGGAATCGATGGTTTACCCGCGGCGAAGCAGACCTCAAAGCCCATCGCGACGAGCTTGCAGTTAATGAATTCCGAACCGCGCTGCTTTATTCGCGCGACAACTTCACTTACCAGCTCGATTTGGCCGAAGCGTTGATCGGCCTGAAAAAAAACAACGAGGCCTATGCGTATTTGGTTAACCTTTGGGAGCGTGAACCCGAAAACGGGCTCGTGAACCTCGAGTTGGCACGCATCGCTGTGCAGAGAGCAGACACGGAAAAGGCACTTCGTTATTACCATAATGCGATCTACGCCATCTGGCCCGGCGATCAGGAAGTCCAACGCCGCAACGCTCGCTTGGAGCTGATCGAATACCTGTTGAGCATCAATGCCAAGACGCAGGCGCAAGCGGAGTTGATAGCGCTGGCAGAAAATTTGGATGAGGATCCAGCCACGCACGCGCGTGTCGGCGACCTTTTTTTGCAGGCTCAGGACTATGAGCACGCGCTCGCCGAGTATCGCCAGAGCTTGAAATCCGATCGCCACAACGCTGCCGAATTGGCGGGAGCGGGACAGGCGGCGTTCGAGCTTGGCCGCTACGACATTGCACAACGGTATCTTGCGGCTGCCATCGCGGCGAATCCAAACGACACCCAGAGCGCCGAGTTACTCGGCACGACTGAACTAGTGTTGCGAATGGATCCTTTCCGCCGTCAGATTCCTGTCGACCAGCGCCACCGGATCGTTATCCAGGCTTTCAATGCAGCCGGGGAACGGCTCAAGGCCTGTCCTGCTGTCGATAGCTCCGCGAATATTGCTGCGCAGCCGAGGCTCGCCGAGAAATGGGCGAGCATGAAGCCGCAAATCACAGAAGAAGGCTTACGCCGAAATCCAGACCTCGTAGAGCAGGCCATGAATCTGGTTTTTGATATCGAGCGGCAAACCAATGCTGCGTGCGGAACTCCGACTGGGACCGATCTGGCATTGTTCCTGATTTCTAAATTGCACGAAGGGAATTAATTTTTGGACGAATCGCCCAACTCACCGACAGAAACTTTTTTGGCCATTGCCGAGCCTCCGCCTTTGCCCCGCCGCTCTCGAGGAACTCTGCTACGAGCCGTGTTTCGTGAAGAACGTTTATTCCTCGTCCTTTCAGTATTTATTGGAATTTTTTCTGGACTTGCAGTCGTCTGCTTTCGTTTCGCCATTGACTGGTGCCGTATCTACTTAGTGGGGTCAGGATTTACGCCTTCGACCACGCGGCTTTTGCTGGCGCCGAGTCTCGCAGGCCTCGTCATTGCCGTGCTCGTCATTCATGTATTTCCTCTGGCTCGGGGCAGCGGCGTAAACCAAACCAAGGCGGCGCTGTATATCTACAACGGCTACATTCCTATTCGCACTGCTATCGGGAAGTTCATCACCGCAGCGCTGGCGATAGGGTCGGGGCATTCATTAGGCCCGGAAGATCCGTCACTGCAAATCGGCGCCAGTTTGGCTTCCGCACTCGGCAGGCGCATGAAACTGTCCCGCGATCGCATGCGCTTGATCGCCCCCGTTGGCGCAGCGGCGGGATTGGCGGCTGCATTCAATGCGCCCATCTCAGCCGTGCTTTTCGTGATCGAGGAAGTAATCGGCCGCTGGACCGCGGGCATTCTCGGCTCAGTCGTGCTTTCAGCAGTTTCGAGCGTAGTTGTAATGCGGTGGTTCCTGGGTTCGGAGTCGATGTTCCGCATCCCCGCAGTACAACTGAAACGTCCGTCGGAGCTCATTGCCTATTCCGTCCTGGGGATCGTGGGCGGTTTCGCTTCAGTGGCGTTCGCCAGCGGGATTGCGACTTTGCGCCCCTGGTGCAAATCACTTCCGCGCTGGACTCAGTATTTTCAACCAGCACTCGCAGGCCTGCTCATCGGAATCATCGCAGTCCTCGGCGCCCCGCAAGTAATGGGAGCGGGCTACGTGTACATCGACGAAGCCATGCACGGTCAGTTCACGTGGCAAATGCTGGGCATTCTTGCCGGACTCAAGATCGTGGCAACGCTGCTTTCGTTCGTCAGTGGAACTCCCGGCGGCATGTTTGCACCGACGTTGTTTATTGGCGCGATGCTTGGAGCTGCGGTCGGCGGGGCAGAGCATGTCTGGTTCCCACATTTAACTGGGTCGCCAGGCACTTACGCGCTGGTGGGAATGGGAGTTCTCTTCGCCGGATTCCTGCGTGCACCGATGACGTCCGTATTCATGGTGCTCGAGGTCAGTGGAAACTATTCCATCATTTTGCCCGTGATGGTCGCTAACACTTTGGCGTATTTGATTGCGCGTGGACTTCAGCCGGTTCCAATCTTTGATGTGCTCACTCGTCAGGATGGCTTGGATTTGCCTTCCACGGAAGAACAACGGGAAGAGGGAATCCTGCGAGTGGAGGACGCGATGCGCGTGGTAACAACTCCAGTGTTGGACGGCGACGAAACCCTGGAGCACGCAGTTCAACGCCTGGATGAAAAATCCCCCGATGCGCTGCTGGTTCGCCTGAATCCGGTCGGATGGAGCAGCATTACCAAGCAAGAACTCGAGACCATGGTCAAAGAAAACAAAGGCGGACAGACTTTGGGTTCTGTTCTCGGAGGCCGTCACATCCCGTGTCTGCACCCCGATCATCCCTTGGAGATGGCGCTGCGATACGTGGATCGCTGGCCGCTTGTCCCGGTAGTGAACCGCGCCGATTTCGGCAAGCTTGAAGGAGTCGTTACGGAGCGCGATGTACTGGCGCGCTATCGGGATTTTGGCGAAGGATAAAGATGGAACCTCGCTTCGTTTAATATAGCACTGGCTTCATTTTTGCGGATGGGCAGGTCTTAGCCTTCAGCGGCTTGCTAATCCTCGCAACTTCTGTGAAAATAACAGTTTGTCTTAACCCTGCCAGAAGGACTAGGAAAGGAAGCAAAGTTCTGTGTTAATGATTCGTCTGTCGCGTACCGGTGCGCGTAAACAACCGCAATATCGCGTCGTCGTGATTGAGAAGGAACGGGCGCGCAACGGCCGGCCGGTCGAAGTCGTGGGGACGTACAATCCCCGCACCAACCCTGCCAGCATCGAACTCAAGCGCGAGCGCATTGATTACTGGGTATCCAAGGGTGCCAAGATGTCGGACCGGGTGGGCAAGATTGTGTCCAAGCCAAACACACCCAGCGCCGTTCCGGCCGCCTGAATTTGCACACGTGCCAGTAGAGATTTCAGCCCACCGATAGGAACCGCGGATGACCCAGCAGAGCGGAGACGTGCGAGCGTTGGTTGAGCAGATCGCAAAAGCAATCGTCGACGAGCCTGATCAGGTTTCGGTCAGCCAAGCCGGAGGCGATGTGCTGGAACTAAAAGTTGCTCCGAACGATGTGGGCAAAGTGATTGGCGCGAAAGGCCGCGTGGCACGGGCCTTACGAGCGCTGGTCGGCGCTGCCGGAATTCGACTGCACAAGCGTTTCACGTTGGAGATATTGGAATAAAGGAGTCAGGCGAGTTCGTGACCCTGGCCCGCGTCCGAAAAACGCAGGGCCGCCGTGGCGAAATCGCAGTCGAGTTGCATAGTGACGTTCCTGACCGCTTCAGGGTTGGTCTGAGATTGTTCGCTCTGGCGCAAGAGGGGAACCGGCGCGAGTTGCAGATCGAAGAATTTTGGCCGCACAAGGGCGACCTGGTTCTGAAGTTCTCCGGCATTGATTCGATCTCGGATGCGGAGACTTTAATCGGCTGCGAATTACAGGTTCCAAGAAGTGAGCGGGCACGGCTTGAGTCAGGATGGAATTACGTAAGCGATTTGATCGGCTGCGTAGTTTTTGACGTGAATTGCGAGGTTGGCAAGGTTGAAGATGTTCAGTTTGGCGCCGGTGAAGCGCCGTTGCTGATTGTGGGCGCGGGCAGCAAGCGTCATGAGATTCCTTACGCCGAGGCGTATCTGAAAAGCGTAGACCTCGAGCACAAGCAGATACATATGCAACTGCCCGAAGGAATGCTCGATCTGGACGCTCCGCTGACAGCAGAAGAAAAGCAACAGCAAGCTCAAGGACATAGAAAAACGGCGAACAAGAATAAGAAATCTCTGTGATTCTGTGTCTCGGTGGTGAACGATTTCTGGTCCCGCGATGAAGATCGAAATTGTCACGATCTTTCCTGATTTCTTTCGCGGACCACTGGATTACGGCATCATCCGCCGGGCGCAAGAAGGCGGCTTGGTAACAATCGAAGTACACGATCTGCGGGCGTTTGCGCACGATCGCCACAAGACCGTGGATGACCGCCCATTCGGCGGCGGCGAGGGCATGGTGCTCAAGCCGGAACCGATCTTTGAATGTATTGAAGCAATGAATGTCGCATCGCGCGAAGTTCGCACCCTGAAGCGAGAGAGCGTAATTCTTCTTTCGGCGCAGGGTCAGCGATTCAATCAGAGCGTAGCTAGCGAACTTGTTAGCCTCGATCGAATCGTACTGATCTGCGGCCGTTATGAAGGAGTCGATGAGCGCGTCGGACAATACTTAGCCGACCGCGAGTTGTCCATCGGAGACTACGTGCTGAGCGGTGGCGAACTAGGCGCGGCGGTGATTGTAGATTGCGTTACGCGACTAATTCCCGGCGCAGTTGGGAATCAGGCCTCGACGCAGCAGGAATCGTTCACCAATGGCTTGGAGACACAGGCTGGGAACGGCCCGAACTCAACCTGCGCTTCGGGTGGATTGCTGGATTACCCGCACTACACGCGTCCCGCAGACTTTCGCGGGATGGCAGTTCCGGAAGTGCTGGCGTCAGGGAATCATGAAGAAATACGCCGCTGGCGCCGTCGCACTGCGCTGGAGAAAACGCTACGCAATCGGCCCGATCTTTTGCAAGAGATCGCGCTCAGCGACGAAGATAAGAAATTGCTGGATGAGAGCTTGAGTAAGTGAGGATTTGGGCGACCCGGGCGATACGCCTGCGCCACATTAGGAATTCATAGAATAGAGGACGAGATATATGTCGAACTTGATCATTGAAAAGCTGCTGGCCAAGACCAAACGCACCGACCTTCCGAAATTCGTTCCCGGCGATTCCGTTCGCGTCCACGTCAAGATTAAGGAAGGCGACAAGGAGCGTACGCAGGCATTCGAAGGCGTTGTCATCTCGCGCTCTCGCGGTCCCCAGGCAAGTTTCACCGTCCGCAAGATCAGCTTCGGTCAGGGAGTCGAACGCATTTTCCCCGAGAACTCTCGCGTGATCGATAAAGTCGAGTTGGTGCGCTCGTCGAAAGTTCGACGCGCCAAGCTGTATTATCTGCGCGCGCTGCGCGGTAAAGCTGCCCGCCTAAAAGATGTCGAGCGCGAGCACGCGACCGCCGCCACGACGGCGAAGTAATTGCGCAGCTTATTTCGACGAGGTAGCCGGAGGCGTGGGAATCGCGTCTTCATGCGGCGAGACCGCGGTCAGCGCTAACCCCACTGCGATTCCCACCGAGACTTCGACGAACCGGTGAGCCGCGACGATCCACGCTGATTTCGTGCGCCCGACAAGCATCACAATGGCTAACGTAACGCTGGCCATTCGGTAAGCCTCGCCAAGTCGAAGTGCGGCGCAAATCAATCCAATCGCGAATACGCCCATCCCAAACACGAGAGTGTTCGATCCGAAGTAGAAGGTCAGCAGCGCACCCAGTAGGGCTCCAACCGCGGTCCCTGCGAAACGTTGCTCGGAGACGGCCAGCGCCGCTCCCAAGGTCGACTGCATAATAATTAATGTCGAGATGGTGGCCCAATAAGCCTCGGGAAGCCCGAGAACGCGTGCCACGAGCAGCGAGACGACAGCGGCGATCGCGGTTCTAGCCGAGTGCACTAAGGCGTGCTTGTTTAGTCGACGCGAGATGCCGCTGCTTACTTCCCGCATGTTCCCTCCTGCCCAGAGTCGCCATTCTAGCTGACTATGGCAAAGCGGCATTTGACTCTGCTTTTCCACCTTGCTTCACAACCCCTTGCTCGGCGAAGATGAATTTATCTCGACCCCCTGATTCAGCCCGTGTCCGCAAAAGCCAACCGCGCTCGCGCAAAAACGCTCTCTCCGTCCGCAGCCAAGCTTCGCCTGCTGAAGCGCCTGCGCTGCACTCTTAAATTTGAAAAGCTGGCGTGGCAAACGGGCGCGCGCCTGATCGCCGGCGTCGACGAAGTTGGACGCGGCTCGTTGTTCGGTCCAGTCGTTGCTGCAGCCGTCATTCTCGATCCCGACTATCGCATTCGCGGGCTGCGCGACTCCAAGTTGTTGCTGGCGGATAGGCGTGAGGTGTTAGCTGACCGTATCCGCGAACATTGTGTCGCGTGGGCCATCGCGGCGGTTGATGCCGCGCGCATCGATCAAATCAACATCTATCAGGCTTCGCGCGTCGCGATGCGGGAAGCGGTCATGCGCCTCGAACCTGGCCCCGACCATTTGCTGATCGATGCACTACGTCTCGACTCCGAGCTCCCGCAGCGGGCAATAATCCACGGCGATGCGCTTTCGGCTTCCATCGCCGCCGCATCGATTCTCGCCAAGGTCGAGCGTGATCGGATGGTGCGCGAATGGGATCCGGTTTTCCCGCTGTACGGACTGGCTTCGAACAAGGGATACAGCACGCCTCATCACCTCGCCGCCTTGCGCCAGCACGGACCGTCCCCGCTCCACCGCCAGTCTTTTGCTCCTGTCTGGAATAATCCCGTGCCTCAGGAAGTGCTCGCGTTCATGCTGGAAGAAAAGCCGGAAGAATTGATCGAGGAAATGAACGAAGCAGTCAACCAATCAGCCTAATATGAAATCTTGATTGCTGGATGAAAGGTTTCTCCCCGCATCGCGAAAATGCCCGTCCACAAGCGCTTTCAATATCATTTGCAACTCCGGTTTCGATCCTAATTGTGCATAAGTTTTCATATTGACAGCCGTACTCTCTATGGACTAAAGTTCTCACGCTCTACTACCGGGCATCGTTCGTGCTTCCAAACCGGGTCCGATTAGTGCTGAGTTTGCTGGCTACAACCTCCGTATTCGGGCGGCAGCGATTGATACGCTTCCACCTCTGAAGGTTGGCCAGTGTTCAGGAATCTAAGTGCACTTAATCAGACCTCGTCCAGCTTGCTTCCTCGTATTAGCGGCCCTGATAGCGACTTTAGGTCACGCGCAAGAACCCGCCAGCCCCAACTCTTCTCCGAGTTCGTCCGCAAAGCAGGCGCCTTCTGACGCAGACCGAGTGGTGTTGAAAGTCGGGGACGTTCAGGTTACGAAAGAAGAATTCGAATCCAGAATTCGTGAAATCGAGCCCGGCCATGGCGACGAGGGCGCGCCGGATAAAGATCGTCAACGCCTGGGCGATGACTACGCATCGGTGCTGATGCTCTCGCAACAGGCCCTCGCCAAACATCTAGATTCCTCACCCGAGGTCGCTCGGCAGTTAGCCATCGCGCGCATGCAGGTGCTGTCCGATGCGGAGTTTGCCACCCTTATGCAGCAAGCCCAGCCCACCTTTGACGAAGTGACCCAGTACTACAACGCGCACGCCTCTGATTATGAGGAGGTGCAAATTCGCAGGCTCTTCATCTGGAAGCAGCCAGAGGACTCCAAAGGCGTGCAGGCGTTGACTTCGCAGGCTGCGAGAGCCAAGGCGGAGCAAATTCGCAAGGCCTACGCCTCGGGAACTGACGTGAAAAAGCTTTCCGGAGATCTGACAAAGTCCCAGGAGGGCATGCTTGATCCCAACCCGCTCACTTTTTCGCGCGGAGAGCTGTCGGCACAAATGTTAAAAGTCGCATCCTCACTCAAAGATGGCGAGTGGTCCGAGGTGGAAGACACTCCAGCCCGCCTTCTACTCATTCAACTCGTCAAGCGCGACCATCAGCAACTCGGACAGGTGTCGTCGCATATCGAAAAGCAACTGCAAGATAAAAAAATGGAAGCGCTGTTAAACGATCTGAAAAAGAACGCCGGTATCTGGATGGATGAAAAATATTTTGGGACTGCGGTGGCTCCTGTCCCGGACGCGCAGAGGCGTGCTTCCAACCCACCGTCGGAGCTTCGAAAATCAACAAAACAGGGGGATTAAAAAAATGAGGAACAGTAGGTGTAGAGCGCTCTGTTACTTTGCGTTGCCTGCGGTGTTATTGGCGGCGTGCGTCCTTCAACCGTCACCCGCCAGCGCCGAAACCAATTCGCTAGGCGTCGACTGCGCCAAGATCGATGTCGCGTCGCTCATGATGCAGGACAACATGCGTGCTGGTTTAATCCTTATTCAATGCGGCATCCTGCAAGGTGGGACACCGACCGACAGTGGCGTGAACCACAAGCCGGCTGCTCCCCCGAACGTCCGTGTCAGCAACGCGTCAGGATGCAACTCCTCCAGCGAATTGTGTGGGAGCGAAAGCATGGTGGCCGCCAGCACAGCGAATAAAGGCCAGACCGTCGTGGTCAACTATAACGCCAACGGGTCATTCAACGGGGGAAACTACGGTGGCCAGTCCTACTCCACTGATGGCGGAAAAACCTTTACAGAAATTTTCCCGTTTGAAGACAACTCCCATGGCACGAACTATGGGGATCCAATCGTGATTTACAACTCCAAGATGGGCGAGTTCTTCGGCGGCGACTTGGTAACGGGCTGCGGCGGTTTCGGCATCGGCTTGTGGACCTCCAAGGATGGCAAAACTTGGACGGTTGGAGCTTGCGCTCACAACGGCGGTTCCGACGACCGCGAATCAATGTGGGTGGACAACGAACCGACCAGCGGAACGTACGGTCGCATGTATATCTCCTACAATGACTACACTACAAGCTGCGGGGCGGGTGGATGTCTTTTCGTTACCTACTCGGATGACGGCTCGACTTGGAGCACCCCGCTCCAGGTGGGCGGAAACAGCACCCTCTTCCTCCGCGATGTCCAAGTTACTGGCTCACCGCGCGGGGCCAAACTGGTTGGCAAGGACAGCACAGTATTCATTGCCAGCATGGATGAGGGCGGCGGGGGCAACGCGACCCGTCAGAACATTATGATCAGATCGACCAACGGCGGCAAAACCTGGACTCAAGTCACTATGGGTCCACGATTCAACCCCGTCGGTGATCAGAGCTGCGGATACTTCTATCAGGTCAATCCGATCATCCGGCACATGGGCTGGGGTGAACCGGCAGTTGGCCCCGACGGCGTGGTGCACTACGTTTACTCTGGCGCGGGAACCAATGGAGACCACGGGGATATTTTTTACCAACGGTCGACGAATAATGGCAAGACTTGGTCGAAGGCCATCAAACTCAACACTGACAAGGACGCTCCGAACAAGACCCAGTGGATGCCTTCGCTGTCCGCTACCGCGGATGGTAACGTCACTGCTTCTTGGTATGATCGTCGCAAGGCCACCAGCGCTTGCAACAGCGTTGGAGATCCGGGATGCAACTACGAGCGCGTAGGCCGTCAGTCCAAGACCAATGGCACTTCCTGGAACCCGGAGATCACAATCAGCACCAAGCTGATCACGCAGCCAGCTCAGGACGACGGCGGCGTCGTGTCTTGCTATGCCGGCGATTACGACTACAACGTGGCTCTGAACGCTGCGGACGCGGGCAACGGTACCGGCACTGCCTATGTCACCTGGACCGACGGGCGGCATAAGATTGGTGGCGTGCCCGAGCAGAACGTGGACTATGCTGGGTTCCCCGAGCCGTAGACGGGAGCCGCTACAGCAATCAACAAAAGAGGGCGCCTCGAGTGGCGTCCTCTTTATTTTTGAACAAGCTTTCCTCAAGTCGCACGAGATGAACTCGCGTGTTCTATCACGTTGACAAAGCTCCTCGCCGGAAATAAAGTTTGCTCAACTAGTTCAGGAGTCGGCACGTGCGCACTATGCTCAGGCGATTAATTCTCTCCGCAGCGTTCTCGGCAGCACTGATGGGTTTATTCGCGGGACGTGCCCTGGCCTCCGGAGTAAAGACCTATCGCGGTAAGTTTTCGGACGGAGCGACTTACCTGATTCAGGTTCCGTCGAAGTGGAATGGAACCCTGCTTCTCTACAGCCACGGGTATGTGGTTCCCGGGTTCTCGAACCCGGCTGTCGACGTGGGGGATCCGATTACCGGCGCTTATCTTCTGGCGAATGGTTATGCATTGGGCGGATCATCTTACGCGGGCACAGGCTGGGCGGTTCAGCAGGCACTGCCTGATCAGATCGAAGTGCTGGACACTTTCAAGAAGCTGGTAGGAAAACCCAGTCGGACTATTGCCTGGGGGCATTCGCTTGGCGGCATAGTTACTGCGGGATTGGTACAGAGATATCCCGAACGCTTTGACGCGGCTCTCCCTATGTGCGGCGTGGTGGCAGGAAGCGTGGGAACTTGGAACCAGGCGCTTGACTCGGCTTTTGCTTTCGACGTTTTGCTCGGAGCGGGGTCTGGGCTGAAGGTCGTGAACATCACACATCCGGTTAAGAATGTCGACATCGCCGAGGGCATTCTTAATAAAGCACAGAAAAATGCCCAGGGTCGCGCGAGGATAGCTTTGAGCGCGGCTTTAGATGACACGCCGGGATGGTTTGATCCGCTGTCTCCTGAGCCACCGCCCACGGATTATGTCGCCCAGGAGGCGAACCAATATCTCTGGCTCTCGGAGATTGATTTTCCTTTTGCTTTCGACTTCCGAGCCGAACTCGAGAAGCGCGCCGGCGGCAATGGGTCGTGGAATAATGCCGTTGACTATGAGAAGCAGCTTGAGAAGTCAGTAGATTACGCGGAAGTTCAGGCGCTTTATCAGAAAGCCGGACTTGATCTGCAGGCTGATCTCCAGACGCTGGATAATGCGGCACGAATCAAGGCGAAAGCGTCGGCTCTCACTTATCTCGAACGCAATATTATTTTCGATGGACAGATTGATATTCCTGTGTTGACCTTGCATACCAAAGGCGACGGTCTGGTAGTGGTTGAAGATGAGAGTGCTTATAAAACTGTGATTGATGAAGAGCACAACGGTCAATTTTTGCGTCAAGTATTTGTGCATCGCGCCGGTCATTGCGAGTTCACCCCGGCTGAGACCGTTGTCGCTTTCGAGACGCTGGTCGACCGTCTGGATACGGGAAAGTGGCAAGATCTTGGCGCAGCCGTGCTGAATCAAAAAGCCAAGGCGCTGGGATCGAAGTTCAACGGGTTGCTGGTGAACGGCAAAGAAGTTCACGTACCGCCCGCTTATTTCAAGTTTCAACCGCCAGTATTTTTGCGGCCATTCGATGCCGGACGGAACTGAACTCACGTTTGCCGCGCGCTATAAAGGAAAAACAGGATGCGAATCTGCTAAGCCTGATCCGGTTGAACCACCATTGTGCCGGCCCACAACTTGCTTGCTCCGGCTTTCGCGTGAGTAATTGCGGCAGCCCGCGTCATACCTGACGTCTGTGGGGTGTTCAAATCAAGCTCATCCGAATGTGCGATTTTGACTCCATGTTTTACCCAATCCATTTGCAAGCCTCGGTATTCGTTCTGCATTCTTGTTGCCGCCAAGCCCTGCTCCGAGCGCACGCATGCGATGGGGTTTGGCTGACCGTTGACACTGGTTTTAACGTGCGCTTGGATCAGCGCTCTGAACATTTTTGTACGAACTGCTTTCCCAACGGACTAACTCCAAGGCAATAAATCATCGTTTGTGGCATAAACGGAGAGTCCTGGTGTTGACACTTCTGTCGACATCCGGACGCTGCTTTCTCATCTTGCAATCCATGAGCAGCCCTCGCCTCGGAATTGAAGTGATCTGAGGCTAAAAACCGCGTTGGCAATCTGGGAACGATTCGCGCATTCGCTAGGGCTGGAGCGGATTTATCTTAGTACGTGCAACCGGTGGCGGGTTTCTGGGTAGCTCCGTAGGCCTTGGCTGTGATCTGGTTTCGCACGTCCCAAAGATCTTTGTAGAACAGGTGCTCCATCCTTTTATGAAGAATCTCAACCGGCGTGCCCATGGTGCCAATTACTCCGCCACCGATGATTCTCTGAGCAAGCTTCAGATGATGAAAGCGGAACAGGTGGACGCGCTCGTCAAAATCGAGTAGGCATTCCGCCACATCGTGCAGACCAAAGAATTCTTCATGGCGCCGATAAAGGTCGTCCACGGTAAGCCCGGCATTGCGCAACTGGGCATGGAACGCCTCGCCCAAGCGTGGCCCGACATGAAGAAGGGACAGGAAACCGGGCGAATCCAAGCCGCTGCCATGCCCAAGTCCCGCGCGAATCAGATGATAGTCGTACGGCGTAATCGTCTCCAAAACATGCAGCATGGAGATTGGATAGTCGAGCATTTGATTGGCGCGACGAATCAACCGGGCGGAGTTTGAAAAATCGCCTTCTTCGATAAGTGCGCGCGCGCGCGCCAACTCCCATGCAACGCCCTTCAGCAGCAATTCTGAACTCTGGTGCACTACCTGGAACGTCATCTCATCTTTATGGAGAAATTCTTCCGGCGGCTTTTGCAGCGACAGCAACTCGTCGGTGCGCAGGTAGCGTTCATAATCTGACGCACCCTTACCGGGCAAAATCGGTTTTTTCAAATCGTCCATCGCTGCTGATCTCCAGGAAGTTACGTGATTTTTTTCGGCCCGACCCATTGCGGGTCTTTTTCTGGCGGCACAATCTCGCCGTCGCGCATGTGAATTATACGGTCGCCATAGCTTGCGGCTTCTGGATTGTGGGTGATCATGAGCACGGTTTGTCCCAATTCTCGATTCGAATGCCGCAGCATATTCAACACGATTACTGAATTTTGTGAATCGAGATTGCCCGTGGGTTCGTCCGCTAAAACAATGGCCGGCTTGTTGATTAGCGCGCGCGCCAGCGCAACCCTTTGCTGCTCGCCCCCAGATAACTCAGAAGGCCGATGCTGAAGACGTTTTTCCAGTCCAAGCAAGCCCACAATCTTGTTGAAGTAAGCGGCATCGCGATTTCCATTGGTTCCGGCAATATCCACCGCGATTTCGATATTTGAACGAGCATCGAGCGTGGGCAGCAGATTGAATTTCTGAAACACGAATCCAATCTTGCGCTTGCGCATACGAGTCCGTTCAGCGTCGGAAAGCTGCGCGAAGTCATCTCCATCGACGATTACGCGCCCGGAATCGGCTCTGGCCAGCCCGCCCAAAAGATAAAAAAGCGTGGACTTGCCGCTGCCCGAAGGGCCAACGACGCTCACGAACTCGCCCTTTTCCACGCTGAAGGAAACCCCGCGCAACGCGGGCACTTCAACTTTGCCCACGCGGTAGGTCTTACGCACGTCCACGGCTTCGATGATGACTGACATCCAAACCTTCGATATTACACGAAGCCGATGTGAGAACGCGGGAATCGGCCAGCGACCGGCTCAAATAAAACACGTCAATGAGATTTCTTGGGATCAGGCGGCGCTGGTCTGCGCACGAGATTGCGCGACTTGCGGTTGTGTACGCTTTGGACCGCGCTTTCGCACCAGCAATACGCGGATCCGCTCCAACAGCTCTACCGGCGCGTACATCCCCTTAGGCAGAAAAACATCTGCTTTAGTGTCGTACATTTTTGCTTTGCTCGACAGAAGAATGGTGGGTATGTGCGGTGAAATACTCTTAATTTCCTCGATGAGCTTGCTTCCATCCAGACCGGGCATGGTCAAATCCAGAAGCACGAGGTCGACGCCGCCCTTCTTGAAATGCTCCAGTGCCTGCACCCCACCGGTGCACGCAAGCACGCGATAGCCGCGGGTTTCGAGCATCACTTTGCGGATGGAAAGCGATTGTTCGTTATCGTCAACACAGAGGATCGTTCGTTTTGGTTTCATTTTGTTTCCGAAGAAGCGCACCATCGAGATGGCCGCCCGGGGATCCGAAAACTTTTATAAATAATTTTCAGAGCGGCATGAATCGTAAAGCCCAAGCCGCCTACTGTAAAGTGCCGTCGATGCTAATGGGAGAGTCGCCCCATTGAAAAATTCAAGCACTTATGCATGGGAGCATTTTTCCTAGAGATTCGCGTGACCGTTGTCAGAAACTGACTTCGCCGCGAAGAACTTCGACAACATTTCCACCGACGCGCACATTAACCACTCTGTTATCCCGGCGAGAGGCGCGCACAAAAATCCGGCTGGGTCGTTTCATTTCGAGTCCTTGCTCGATCAATACGCGCTCGTCAGGTTGAGCCACGCCATGGGCTGCCATCCAAGCCGCAGCACACCCCGCCGCTGAGCCAGTCGCCGGATCTTCACCGTTATAAAACATCATGCGGGCGTGTAGTCGGGCTGCGGGGTCTTCTGTCTCACGCGTCACAAAATAAAAAAACTTTCCGCCCGACCGCTCCAGATATTCGGCGGAGCTTTTCAGGTCCACATGTAGATTGCGCATGATCTCCAGCCCGCGAATCGGAACTACAGTGAACGGTACGCCAGTGGAAATTGTCTGTATGGGTAGTGAAGGGTCGATATCACCATCGCGCAATCCTGAAGCGCGGACTACCGCTTCGCGATCATGACGCTCTCCGAACTTGGGATCGATTTGCGTCATCTCGCCGAAAACCGGCTGGCCTGCTCGTTCCTCAAATCGCACGGGAACCTTACCCACGGTAAGCTCCAGCACAACCTCATGAGTACCTGTCGATCCCCGCAATTGAAACGCGGTCCCCAGGGTAGGATGGCCGGCAAAGGGCAACTCTTCCTGCACGGTGAAAATTCGCACCCGCACTCCCCGTTCACGCTCGACCGAGGATTCACGCGGCAAAATAAAAGTAGTTTCGGAAAGATTCATCTCCCGCGCCAGCGCCTGCATTTCGTCATCATTCAGTCCGCGGCCATCAGGAAAGACCGCCAGAGAATTGCCTTCGAGCGGCTTTGAGGTGAAGACGTCCAACTGCACAAAGGGGAATAGCCGAAGTTCTTTTGCCATGGATGGTAATTGTACCGCCTCCACCGCTGCACCTTTAACGTGTATCCTGCTCTGAGTTTGACTGACTTTCGCTCCCTCGGTATGCTGATTTCATGCACACAGGCTCCACGCCTCGGCGGATGGGTTGTTGTACCCGAGCCTTGGCGTGTGGGTAGTGGAGAAAGTTTCTCGCACACCCACCCATAGCTGAGGGTGGGTTTCGTTTTTCCCGCCGAGACGCCGCCTTCCGAAAGCCGAGGCAGAGCGGGTGAACCGCTTACCCGATAACTTTAATGAGGAGACATTTATGGCCACCGACACTCTAACCGAAAGCACAACCAAAGCGCTGCGGATTAATGACACAGCTCCCGATTTCACCGCTGAAACCACGCAAGGCACCATCAACTTTCACCAATGGATCGGAGACGGCTGGGCGATTTTATTTTCGCATCCGAAAGACTTCACGCCCGTCTGCACCACGGAACTCGGCTACATGGCTGGGCTGCAGCCTGAATTCGCAAAACGCAACACCAAGATTATCGGCCTGAGCGTCGACCCAGTGAGCAATCACAGCAAGTGGGCGGCTGATATCGAGGAGACACAGGGCCACAAAGTGAACTATCCGATGATTGGCGATACCGAACTGAAGGTTGCCAAACTCTACGGCATGTTGCCCGCCGAGAGCGGTCACACCTCCGAAGGCCGCACCGCGGCAGACAATGCCACTGTACGCACAGTATTTGTCGTCGGCCCGGACAAGAAAATCAAGTTGATGCTCATCTATCCCATGAACACCGGCCGCAACTTCGACGAAGTGTTGCGCGTCCTCGACTCGCTGCAGCTCACCGCGAAGCACAAACTTGCAACCCCGGCAAACTGGAAGCAAGGCGGCGATGTAATTATTCCGCCCGCAGTTTCAAACGAAGAGGCGCAGCAGAAATACCCTGGCGGATGGAGGACGTTGAAGCCGTATCTGCGCGTGATGCCTCAGCCGAAGTAGACGGATTATTTCTTCAGGATGGGGTTGTAGCCGTCGCTGATTAGCTTGGCGCGCATGGCTTCTGCTTCTTTAATGTCGGAATACGGGCCAAGCTGCACGTGGATGAGTTTGTCAACGGGCGTATTGGTGGAGAACGCCGGATATTGCTTTTTCTTGAGGGCGTCGACTAGAGCTTCCGCGTCTTCGGTTTTGCTGACCGCGGCTACTTGAACGAAATAATTGCTTAACGGCGCGCCAGGATCAGAAACGGCCGCCGGTGATGGGGGAATGGCTTCCGGCGCTGAAGCCGCAACCTCGGTCGGAGCCAGCTGACTACTATCCTCCTTGCCCTGAACTGCCTTGTAAAATGTCATATCGGTCGAACCGGCAGTGCTGGCAGGTTTGACAGCCGAAGGGCGCACAGCGCTACTAGCGTAAGCTGGAGCCCCTGAATCGGGCGCGGTTATCTTGACCGACGTTCTTCCCAGGGAAAAGCCCAATCCGAAAAAGACGGCACAAATTGCCACCAATCCAAAAAACAGGGTAAGCATCTTACCCGTGCCCAGCGTGATCTCCGTGTCTTGAGAAGTAGCAGTTGTCATGTGCACCTCGTCGTTTGTGTTGCCTATTTGGACTGCTTAACTTTTAGCAGCCGCGGGAGCTGCGTCTGCATCCGGCTTGGCTAACAGCTTTTGCATGCCGGAAAAAAAGTCCACGGGAACGGGGAATACCACCGTGGTGTTTTTCTCTACTCCGATTTCCGTCAAAGTCTGCAGATAGCGCAACTGGATGCTCACCGGTTCGCTGGACAGCAGATGGGCCGCATCCACCAAGCGCTGGGCCGCAGAAAACTCACCTTCCGCGTGAATGATCTTTGAGCGCTTTTCCCGTTCTGCCTCAGCCTGCTTGGCCATGGCGCGCAGCATGGATTCCGGCATGTCCACCTGCTTGACTTCCACGTTCGCCACTTTTACTCCCCAAGGGGCGGTGTGGGTGTCGAGAATGCTCTGCAGGCGGAGATTGATCTTGTCGCGATGAGCCAGCAGTTCGTCCAGTTCCTGTTCGCCGAGCACCGAACGTAGCGTGGTTTGCGCGAATTGCGAGGTTTGATACACGTAATTGGAAACCTCGACCACGGCTTTGCGGGGCTCGATTACCCGCAGAAATATGACCGCATTTACTTTCAACGTGACGTTGTCGCGCGTGATGATATCCTGTGGGGGCACTTCCAGAGCCTCCTGCCGCAACGATATGCGAACCATGCGGTCAAGCGGAGCAAATACGAAAATCAGGCCCGGTCCCTTGGCTTGGGGAAGCAATCGGCCCAGGCGGAAGATAACCCCGCGCTCGTATTCCGCCAGAATCTTGATTGAACTTAGCAGGTATAAACCGGCAATGATAATTACGATGGTCGTGAAACCAAAGCCCAGCTCCATCTGCGCCTCCACGCCTGATTGTCAGGAATGTTCCTGAGGCGGATTGTATCGCAATTGGAAGACAAAGAGCGGTGACTACTGGGGTTATTGGGGCGATATGAAGAGACCTAATCGGGCCTGTCCAGCAGAAGATAGATCTTGAGGGGACGGGCAAATGAAACGAGGTCGGAAGAACCGGGTTGTAGTTTTTTCACCGCTACCCCGAGCTTAGGAAGTTTGTTCAATCACAGCAGACTGGGTGTTCTGTCCTGACCGCACCGGGTCTACGCGTAGCTGCAGTCCATCCACCTGGCGCACTACGACGGGCTGGCCCGCGGGAAGGTTGGCGGAAGAAATGGCATCCCACAGTTCACCATGGACAAAGACTTTCCCTTGGGGTGATAAAGCGCTTTGAGTAAACCCGACCTCTCCGATCAGACCTTGAATTCCAGTCACGACCTTGTTGGCGCGGGCCTTCAGCGCGATACTCATTAAGAAAACCGTGATAACTCCCAGCGGAATACTCACCCCGAGTGCTGTCAGCAAATGGACTCGCATCTCGGGAATAGGCGCGTCCACCAGCAGCAACCCTCCCAAGGTGAGGATGACAATGCCGCCGATCGCCAGCACTCCGTGCGTGGCAAATTTCGCTTCGAGCGCAAACAGAATGAACGAGGCAAAGATCAGGACCACTGCCGCAAAGCGCGTGGGCAGCAGGTTCAGTGCGAAAACGGCCAGCAGGATGAACACCACTCCAACGGTTCCCGGAACCACTGCGCCGGGATGATTGAACTCGGCGTAAAGCGCGAGCGCGCCGACGGCCAGCAGAATAAACGCCACGTTCGGATCCAGCAAATAAGCAAGAATATGCTGCTTGAGTGTCATGTCAAAAGGGCGAACGGATTGGCCGACCAGATTGAGCGTTACCGTCCGGCCGTTGAATCGCTTGACCTGCTTACCTTGCAGTTGCTTAAAAAGATCGTCTTCACTTGGCGCTACGTAGTCAATCAGTTTTTGCGTGAGGGCTTCCTGGTCGGTGAAGGACTTCGACTGGCGCACCGCCGTTTCGGCGACTTCCACGTTGCGCCCCCGCTTCCCTACTACCGATCGCATGAGCGCCGCGGAGTCGTTTTCAATTTTCTCCTTCATGGTGTCGTCCATCTTGCCGCCCCCCAGTGAAACGGGGTGAGCGGCGCCGGTATTGGTCCCGGGCGCCATGGCTGTGACATCGGCGCTCTCAAGAATGAAGAAGCCGGCAGACGCGGCGCGACTTCCGCTAGGAGTCACGTAGATGATTACGGGCACAGGGGAGGCGAGAATTTTTTCGATAATATCGCGAGTCGAATCGAGCAGACCGCCCGGGGTATTGATCTCAATCAACAGCGCTTGGGATTTGGTGCGTTCAGCTTCTGCGATGGCACGCCCGATGTACTCGTCGGTGACAGGAGTAATTGCGTCATCGACAACGATCTTTAAGACTTCGGCGGAAGAGGCAGTCGAGAAAACGAGGAACAGCAATCCAGCAACTAAAGAAACACGGGAAAAAATAAAACGCTTCATCGATTGGGCAGCGGCTGCGCTTCCTGCGCCAGCTTGGCTGCAACGGCGCGTTTAAGCGCCAGGGCAGCGGCATTGGAGGGTTCCAAATGCAAAGCCTTGTCGATGTTCTCCGCGGCCGCTTCAGCTCTATTGTCTCGCAAATCAAGCTTGGCTAACACTAAAAGCGGCTCCGAGAACTGGCGCAGCCGCAATGCCTGTTCGGCTTCAGCTCGAGCTGCGGACAGCTCGTTCTCAGATTCCAACACACTGGCAAGGCCTGAATGAGCTTCGGCGTTTGCGGAGTTGAGCGCGAGTGCTTTGCGAAACTCGTCTTCGGCTTCGGTGATGAAGCCTTGAGCCAACAACTGATGTCCGCGATCGGAGTGGAATTTCGCATGGGTTCGAGAATCAGTCTTGGCTAAACGAGGCTCGGCGGCAGCGTCGATTTTCAGGGCAAGCTGGCGGAAAGAGCTTTCATCGTAGTTAGTGCGAATACGCTCCGCCGGAGTTTTTTTGGCTCCTCGGTTTGAAGAGGCCGCATCTGATGTGATTGCGTTAAGCAAAGACCTCGCCTCGGAATCTGTAGTTTTCAGCGACAGAGTCTCGCGCAATTGCCGGGAAGCACCGGCGAGATCGTCGCCGCGATAAAGCTCTGTCGCCAGATTGAAGTGATAATCAGGATCGTTCGGATCTGCATCAATCGCTTTCTGGAAATACTGGGCGGCTATTTTTCGATCGATATGAGAGTTGACTGCTCCCAGGTTGTTATAAACCTCGGCCAATGGCAATCGCGCCGCAACGAAGTGAAAGGCAGAGTCAGCTCTCTGGAAATCTCCCTGATAATAGGCGGCCAGGCCAAGATAGAAGTTCGTCTCTCGTGCAAGCGCATCGTCTCCCGGCATTCGCGAGAGAGTGGAGATCGCCTGCGCGTACTGGCGTCCCTGATAATAGGCCTTCCCCAATTGCAGCAACGCCGCGGAATAAGTTGGGTTCAGGCGAAGCGCTTCGCGATAGTGCTGAATCTGCTCGTCCGCGCTAGCTGCGTTAACACCGCGAACGTAGTTTTCAAACGCATCCAATCGGAGGGGAGGCGCGGCGGCTAGATACGCCTGCCGGCTAATCGAGATTTCTGGGCGAAGCTCATGCAAGGCATCCCACGCCAGCGCCGTCTGAATGTCGATGAGTTGAATCAGCGGACCCGACTCAGAAATCTCAGGCAACAGATGCTGCCGGCGCATGTCCAGCAATTGCGCCGTGGCAGTGAAAGTCCGGCCATCGAAGCGGTAAAGACCCAGCACCACGTAGTCCACATCCAGTTGTTCGGCGATGCGGTAAACCGTGGCTCGCGAGGGATGGAGTCCGACCGGGATTCCCACACGGTCGTAAGCGCGAATGCGGTCTTCGCGAGGCAGCACAAACAGTGTCGCCGAATTCAGGCGCTCTTGCAGCAACTCGGGAAACGAATCGCCGATCCACTCGATGCCCGGAGCTTTGGATTGATTTTCAAACGGCACCACCAACACCGTTTCACCCGCAGTGGATGGCGTCTCGCCAAAAGTGGCCGCGGTTAGAAGCAAACAAAGAACCGCACTCAGTCGTAGAAATTTCAAAGCATAGAGATTATAGCGGGTGAGAGCGCTTTCTTTGTGGGGCGAAAGACTCTGGTCGTTCTCCTAAGCCCTGGCTGCATAGCGCGTCGTTGGCGAATATTCACGCAAAAAAGGCGGAGGGCATTGTCACGGCACGGCTTCGACGCCAGACGGTCGGGGACGCACGTTAGCCTGGCCGATTCAAGCCGCGGTGATTTTCTCTTTGCCTTGCTCCTGTTGGGAGCTGTTTTGCTGCTTCATCAGTTCCGGCCAGCTGGGTAGAGTCTGGTCGCCCGTAATCAACTGGGCACCGCGCTCGTACGTGAAGTACGACCACGCCCATTGAATCATCACCATTATTCTGTTACGAAACCCGATCAGAAAAAAGATGTGGACGAATAGCCACGACAACCAGGCAATGAATCCGGAGATATGAATTTTGCCGAACTCCGCAATCGCCGCGGCCCGGCCAATGGTTGCAATACTGCCTTTGTCGAGGTAATGAAAATTGCGGCGTGGTTTTCCTTCAAGTTCGTTCGCGATATTTCTGGCCGTCGCCTTTCCCTGCTGGATCGCAGCCTGCGCAACACCCGGCACCAGTTGGCCATTTTTATCTTTGAGTGCAGCCAGGTCTCCAATTACGAAAACCTCAGGATGTCCGGGAAGGCTCAAGTCGGCATTCACCATCACGCGACCCGCGCGGTCAACGGGCGCTCCAAGTTTCTTGCCCAATGGCGATGCGGCTACTCCGGCCGCCCATAGAATTACCGCAGCAGGCAGACGCGTCGCTCCCATGTACACCGCGGCAGGTTCGACGTTGGTAACCATCGTGGATGTGTGCACCTCAACTCCCAGTGCACGGAGTTGTTGCTCCGCGCTGCGCGACAAGTCCTCGGGATAGGCGGGCAAGATTCGTGGACCACCCTCGAGCAGGACGATTCGCGCGCTCCTGGTATCGATGAAATTGAATTCGTCCGCCAAAGCGCGGCGGGCAATCTCCGAAAGAGTTCCGGCCAGTTCCACTCCAGTGGGGCCGCCGCCGACAATCACGAAATTCAACTGTATCTTCTGTCCACTGCTGGCCGCGCGGCGTTCGGCTAATTCAAATGCAAGTAAAACCCGACGCCGGATTTCCAACGCATCCTCGATGGTTTTCAGGCCCGGTGCAAACGGTTCCCATTCGTCGTGTCCGAAATAAGCGTGGCTCGCGCCAGCGGCCACAATCAGATAGTCGTATGAAATTTCGCGATCGGCGAATTTTGCAACGTGCCGTTCGAGATCTAGATCGTGTACCTCTCCTAAGAGAACTTCGACATTGCGATGTTTGCGCACAATCCAGCGAATCGGCGTGGCGATTTCTCCGGGAGACAATCCGGCGGTTGCCACTTGGTACAGCAGCGGTTGGAAATTATGGTGATTTCTGCGGTCGATCAATGTGATTCTTACCGGAAGGTGAGCGAGACTGAGAGCTGCGTTCAGGCCGCCAAATCCCCCTCCGATAATCACAACCTGCGGTGTTGCTTTGAGGTTCATCCGATTTTTCGCCTGATCTACAATAGAATAAACCGCACTCCAATTAATAGATTCACCCCATGGCCCCCGAGTTGAAAACTTTAATTACCGAGGTTAACTCTGATCGCCAGCCTCCGTCCCTCCAAATTCAGCAGCCTGGCCCGAGTCTGTCCTTCAGTTTGTCCGGCTTGCAACAGGTAGGGTTGGTCTTCGTTCTGATCATGATCGCAGTGTGGACGCCGCAAGGTCACATTGACACCTTCGTCGGTCTTCTTGCGGCATTTTGTATCGTGTGGTTCACAGTACGTGGTCATTACTCAGTTCGTGAATTAGGACTCGCCCGGCCTCTCTATGGAGTCACCTCGATTTTAGCCATCGGAGCACTCATGGTCGCGGCGATTGTCGTGGCTGATTGGTTGATGCACAACCTGGGGCCTCCTCAGCCGGCGCCGTGGAAAAGGGCTTGGCAATATGCCATCTGGTCTTTGCAACAAGAATTCATTTTGCAGTCGTTCTTCTTTGTGCGCCTGGAATCGGCCCTTGGCGGTCGTCGCGCGGCGGTGCGCGCGGCGCTTTTGTTCAGTATTGCACACGTGCCAAATCCGCTGCTGAGCGTGCTCAGCTTCATTGGTGGCTTAATATTCTGCGAACTGTTTCGCCGCTATCGTAACCTTTTCCCTTTAGGCGTGGTACACGCTGCTTTGGGACTAACCATCGCCGCGAGTTTTCCGGATAGCCTGCTCCATCACATGCGAGTCGGCCTCGGTTATTTGTTATATCGTCCGTGATCGGAACGGCCAAGCTCTCTGACACTTCCGCGTCTTAATCGGATAACATGGCCCGGTCACCCGAGCACACGCTTTGCATTCAAAACTACCCCAAACAGAACCTCTAGGTAATATAGGCACGCAGCGCGCTAATTCCTCGCGCTGGATTCTTTTTTTGATGCCCTCCGTTTCTGATTTGCTTTTTGTTGCACTGCTTCTGGGCCTGAGCTGCGGCGCGATGGGCCGACTTTTGCTGCGTGACGCGGGGACAGGATGGCATATCCGCAACGGACAATTGATGCTGCAGACGCATTCGGTCACCCGCCTCGACCCATTCTCAGCAACCATGAGCGGTCACTCCTGGTACGCATGGGAGTGGCTCTACGACGTCTTTATTGCGGGCGTTCATAATTGGTTCGGGCTAAACGGAGTGGTATTCGTCACCGCTGCAGTTATGGCAGCCACATTCGTCTTGGTATTTCGCTTGGCCATGCGGCGTGGCGGCAGCCTGCCAATTGTGCTCATTATGCTGGTGCTGTCATTGGCAGCGTCGGCTGTTCACTTTCTGGCTCGGCCTCATGTCTTCAGTTGGCTATTTACTGTGATCTGGCTTGAGCTGCTGGACTCTGCAGCGGAACCGAACAGCGAACATCGGCGCATTTATTTCTTACCGCTTCTGATGCTGCTGTGGGTCAATGTGCACGGCGGCTTCGTCTTCGGTTTCGCTTTGTTAGCCGTGTACATCGTCGCCGCAGGGATCGAATACTTTACTTGTCCAGAGCAAAGGGAACGCATTCGAGGTTGGCTTAAGCGGCTCGGTGTGGTCAGCCTGCTCTCGCTGCTAGCGAGTTTTGTTAACCCATATGGCTACAAGCTGCACCTTCACATTTACCACTATTTATCCGATAAATTCCTGATGAACCAGGTCAGCGAATTCCGATCGCCGGACTTTCACGGTGCCGCGCAGCAGTGCTTCGCGGTTTTGTTGCTGGCAACCATAACGGCTGTGGCAAGTGCCCGGCGACAGCAGCAGCCGGCGAGATTGCTTGTAATTCTGTTGGTTGCCTACAGCGGTCTCTACGCTTCGCGCAATCTTCCGGTGTCTGCCATCCTGCTCACATTGATTGTCGCGCCTATGTTGAGCAGCAGCGTCGGAAAAGCCGTTGGCAACGATAAGATTGCGCCTCGGCTGCGCGCCGCCCTCTCACGTCTGCAAAGTTTCGGCGCGCGGATGGAGAAGCTGGAGCTTGATTTTCGAGGCCACGTTTGGCTGATAATTGCCTTCATTGTTGGCATTTGGGCTTGCATGAACAGCGGACGTCTTGGGTCCAAGCAGCTTATCAATGCTCACTTTGATGACAAGCGTTTTCCCGTGGAGGCCACGGAAGTAATTGTTCAGGACGATATTCGGGAACCGGTTTTCTGCC
>DASYOD010000004.1:0-4274 GCA_036008085.1 Terriglobales bacterium | reverse complement strand
ACTGCGAAGCGCACCCGCTCCAGATGCGCATTTGCGCCCCAATAAGCGTCGTTGCGCTCGATGATGACTTCTTTATCGGGTTCGGCGCTGACGAAGCGAAACGGGCCTGAACCAATTGGATGGCGGCTCATTTCCTCGCCGCTGCCATAGGGGACAATCCCGATGGCCCCATCCGAAATGTTCCACAACAAAGTGGCGAATGGCTCTTTTAGATGGAACACCACCGTGTAATCGTCAGGTGCATCGATGTGATCAACCAGGCGATAGGCAGCGGCTTTGGTGCTGCGGATCTTTCCTTGCAGCAGGGAATCGAAAGTCCACTTCACATCGCGTGAAGTTAGAGGTTGTCCCTCATGAAATTTCACGCCTCTATGCAAGTGGAAAATGTAAGTGCGGGGATCAGGAATTTCCCATCGCTCCGCCAATCCCGGCCGAACATTCAAGTGCTCGTCTCGGGTGCAGAGGTCATCGAAGAGCAACTCGTCAATGCGCTCGGACTGCGCATCCAAACCAACCCGCGGATCGAGATTGGTAGGGCTGTTCTCGATGATCATAACGACTGTGCTGGAAATGGGTTTGGCTGAGCACGACAACAGAGGAACAAGAAGTGCAATAGCCAGCAAAGACCACAAGGGTACAACCGCCCTCGGCTGTACATGCGCCGCAGCGCGGCAAAGCGCTGTCCGCTCACGCATAAGAAATCTTTCCCAAAATCGCTGGCCTCTTTGCTCCGGTCGCGGAAGGCAAATTCGACGTCCTGCGATTCCATGTTTGGAAAGCCAGCAATGCGAATGCGGCTGCTTCCTTCGCCTCTGAAGGCAGCCCGAATTCGTCGGAGGAACGAATCCGCAGACCGATGGGACGCAATTCGTTTGCCAGCATTGCTATGAGAATTGGATTGTTTGCGCCGCCGCCAGAAACAATGAAGTCTCGATAGGTGCTGGTTCGTCGCACGACGAATCGCCGCAGCGCATCAGCGATAGAACGAGAGGTCAATGCGGTAGCCGTTGCTACGATGTCGCGTTTATCTGCGCCTCCGCAGCGACGAATGAATTCCAGCGTGAACTCGCGTCCGAATTCTTCGCGACCTGCGGTCTTCGGCGGCTTGCGACGAAAGAATGGTGCTCGCAAAATATCGTTGATAACGTCGTCGAGCGGGGTGCCGGAACCAGCGATTTTCCCGTCACGATCGTACGGCTTACCGAACAGACGCTGCATGACGGCATCAATCACCATGTTGCCGGGCCCGGTATCGAAGGCTATCACCCGGTCAGCCGATGCGCCTGCGGGGATGGCTGTGAAATTTGCGATTCCGCCGATATTCTGTACAACCCTGCCCACGCGACTGTCGCGATACAAAAGAAAATCGAGGAAGGGAACTAGCGGCGCTCCTTTGCCGCCGGCAGCCATATCTGCAGGTCTAAAATCGGAAACCACAGGAACGCCGACACGCGCAGCCAGAATCGCGCCCTCGCCAGTCTGCCATGTGACCGTCAGCTTGCGTCCCATAAACGCAGCGGCTTCGCCCTGGTGATAAAGCGTTTGGCCGTGACAGCCCACCAGTTCAGCTTTTAAATGAAAGCGGCGCTGTGAAGCTAATACGGCATCTGCGTAAAGTTCCGCCAGCAAGAAGTTCAACCTGGCCAAGTCAGCCACGCTCGCTCTAGTCGCGTTCATTGCCGCCAACACGGCCCGGCGAACTTGCTTCGGATATGGGTACTCCGCGTGCGCAAGGTAATGGAGGCTGGGCGTCCTCGCCCGGCTTGGCGATGAATTCAACCGCACCAGCGCCACGTTAATTCCATCGGCTGAGGTTCCACTCATCACGCCCGCGACAATCATGCCTGGCCCTGTCTTCTTATCGTCGCTAGTCTTATCTGTTCGCTGAACTCCCACAGCTGGCGTGCGAGTTTTTCAAGTTTTGCGACAGTGGGAACAGGTGGCGGACGCTTCAACTCTCTGGAGCTTTTCTTGAATGCGCGCAGTCGAGCGACCGATTCCTTTGCGCGTTGCACGAATTTCGTATCACGCTTCACTTCTTCCACCAGCGCTTCGTAGGAGCGAATAACGTATTCCTCGGTGTGACAGATCAGGCACAGATCGCCGCCTGCGCGAATATGTTCCACAGCCGCCTGTTCAATGGGAGCAGCTTGCAGGACGCCGCCCATCTCGAGATCGTCGGAGACTACAAGCCCGCGATAGCCGATCTTCTTGCGCAAAATATCTGTAATCCATTTCCTCGATAAAGAAGCCGGTATATGATCGCGTGTCACCGCCGGGTAAGCCGCATGGCTTACCACGACCAATGGGGATTCGCGTTTCAACGCGCGATATGGCGCGATGTCCGACTCCCAGAGTTTCTTCAAAGATTCTTGCACTTTTGGCAGTTTGTGGTGAGTGTCAAGATTGGCCTCGCCAAGTCCGGGAAAATGTTTGATTGCGCCGAGCACACTCGCCGATCGAAGTCCGGCAAGAAATTCGCGGGCGTAGAGGGTAGCTTCTTTAGGATCAGCTGAAACCGAACGCGAACTCATAACTTTGCGTGAGGCCTCAAAAGCTAAATCCACAACCGGGGCGAAGTTCGTGTTGAACCCCAGTGTCCTGCAAGACTCGCCAATTGTCTTTCCATGTTTTCGATAGAGCGCGCGATTGCCAGCGGCAAAAACATCGGCAGCCGAGGGTGCGGGGCCGATGACGTTGCGAAAGCGATCTACACGGCCACCTTCCATATCGACGCAAGTGAATAGTGGGGTGGAAACGCATGACTGGCATTCCTTGAGCAACCTATGCGTCTGCTCTCCGCTAGTGATGTTGCGCGCAAAAAGAATCACGCCACCGGGTTGCAGCCGTGTGAGCAGCGACCGGAGTCGCGGAGATATTTCAATGCCGTCGAAGCCCACAATCAGCAGTTGACCGATTTCTTCGAAAATTGAGGTCTTTCTCTTCAATCCACCTGCTTCTTTAATTCCGCCAGCAAATTCAACGCTTCAAGCGGAGTCAGGCGGTTCAAATCAACGTCGCGCAGTTTTTCCAGAACTGGTTGCGACAGCGGAGTGAAAATAGTGAGCTGTGCGGGAGGTCGCGGGCGCAGCTCGTCACTCGCCAATTGCTCCGTTACACGTTGTTCTGCACTCTCATGTTCCGCTAGTACCTCCCGCGCACGGTCAATTACTTCATTCGGCAACCCGGCCAGTTTCGCGACTTCAATGCCATAGCTGCGATCGGCTGCACCCGGCTCTACTTTCTTTAGAAATACAATTCCGCCGGCCGTCTCTTTTACCGACACGTGATAGTTCTTTACTCCAGACAATCGTTCGGCCAATTCAGTGAGTTCGAAATAATGCGTGGCAAAAAGGGTTTTGGCACGCATGCGGGCGTGAATATATTCCACCGCCGCCCATGCGATCGCCAGACCGTCATAAGTCGCCGTGCCGCGTCCTACTTCGTCGAGAAGAATGAGTGAGTGCGGCGTCGCTGTGTGCAAAATCGCGGCGGTTTCGGTCATCTCCACCATGAAGGTGGAACGCCCGCGTGCGAGGTTGTCGCTCGCACCAATGCGCGTAAAGACGCGGTCCACTACGCCCAGTCGAGCCGACACCGCTGGCACAAACGATCCCATTTGCGCCAGAATTACGATCAGTGCAGCCTGGCGAAGATAGGTCGACTTGCCGCCCATATTCGGGCCGGTCAGCACCAGTACCGTATGCGTGGTCGAATTCAGATAAAGATCATTGGGGACGAAACGCTCGTTACCCCCGGCCATTTCCTGCTGCTCGATCACGGGATGCCTTCCGCCAATGATCTCGATATCCGCGCTATCGTCGAACTTAGGCCGGCAATAATTTCGCAGGGCCGCAACGTGTGCCAATGCCGCCAGCACATCAACCTCCGCCAGTGCCAGAGCGGTTTGCCGGATGCGTCGCGCTTCGCCCGCAATCGCCGAACGCAACTCGGCGAACAGCCGGCGCTCAATCTCCACTATTTTTTCCTGCGCGTCGAGGATCTTCGACTCGTATTCTTTCAGCTCAGGAGTGGTGAAACGCTCAGCATTGACCAAAGTCTGCTTGCGCTCGTAATCCGCTGGGACCAGATGCAGATTGGGTTTCGAAACTTCGAGATAGTATCCAAAGATGGAATTGAACTTAACCTTCAGTGAATTAATTCCAGTACGTTGCCGTTCCCGCTGCTCGATCTGGGCCAGGAATTGCTTGCTGTTGCGGCTAAGGTCGCGCAGTTGGTCCAGTTCTTTGTCTACACCAGCCTGAATTGCTCCG
>DASYOD010000003.1:0-5137 GCA_036008085.1 Terriglobales bacterium | reverse complement strand
CTTTCCTTCCATCCCTTCGAGCTTTGAAAAAAGACCGTCGCGTCGGGGCCGAATTCGTAAATCACCTGGCGGCAGGCCCCGCAAGGCGAGCAGGGAACGCCCTGGTCATTTACTACAGCGATGGCGCGAATGCTCAATCCGGGGCCGGATTTCGCTATCGCGGCGAAGATCGCGGTACGTTCCGCGCAGTTCGTTAAGCCGTAAGACGCGTTCTCGACGTTGCATCCGGTGAAGACTTCGCCCTTCGACGTGAGTAATGCAGCGCCCACACGGAACTGAGAATATGGAGCGTAGGCACGCTTCATGGCTTTGCGCGCGGCTTCGAGCAGACGCTGGTTTTGTTTGCTTGAAACTTCTTTTTTCGCCAGGTTCATTAAAAGTTTGGGAACGGATAGCGCCTGATTTTAAACCTCGACTTGCCTTTGCGCTATGGTTTTCGACGAGGCTCTATCAGGTATGATTTTCGGCAACGAAAGCAAGGGCGTGGACCCGCGCCTACACTTGCACTACTTCTCCATGAGAAGAACTTTTTCCGTGTTATCGATTTCTTTCAGCTTAACTTCGATTACTTCGTTCATGGTGGTTTGAACGGTGCGGCCGACAAATGCGGCCTCAATAGGCAACTCACGGTGACCGCGGTCAATCAGCACGCAAAGCTGTACGCGCCGGGGCCGACCTTGTGAGAATAGCGCGTCCAGCGCAGCGCGGATGGTGCGCCCCGTGAAAAGAACGTCGTCCACCAGCACGATATTTTTGTCCTGAATGGAAAACCCTATCTCCGATTCATTTACGACTGGCTTCGGTCCGACGGTAGAAAGGTCATCGCGATAAAACGTGATATCCAATGTGCCGACGGGAACCCGGATATCTTCGATATGTGAGATCGAATTGCTCAGCCGCTCGGCCAGCGGCACGCCGCGGCGTCGGACCCCGATCAGCCCTAAACCATCCGTCCCATTTTCTTCGACGATTTGGTAGGCCAGCCGAACTATTGAGCGATCCATGTCGGACGCCGACATAAGTTCTGCTTTTTGGCGTAGGCCGGTGTGTAAAACCGCATTGTTAGTTGTCATCACGGTTGCATGATACGCAGGCGGTGGGCCGCTGACAAGCGGCTGGCCATTCGATAATGCGCGCGAGAGATTCTTCCGCCCGCCCGTGAGAACGCGGGTCTTCGGAATGACCCTCATCGCGACTGCATTCTTCTGTGCCACGCGACCAGCAGGGCGGATCCAATGATCATCAGACCGCCGCAGAGGCCGATCCAGATCCCGAGCGCACCCCACCCTAACCTGAAACACAAGACATAGCCGAGTGGCAGGCCCATCAGCCAATAGGCAACGAAGTTAGCGAGCATGGGAGTCCGCGTATCAGCGGCGCCGCGCAACGCTCCGGTGGCGACAGTCTGAAGGCCATCGAATAATTGGAATGCGGCGGCGACCAGCAACAGTTGTGCGCCTACCCGGATGACGGCTGGATCGGGAGTGAACAAGCGTGCAATCATTTTCGGAATTGAAACGAATACCGCGCCGGAGCAGGCCATGAATCCAACTCCGATAATAATGGCAGACCATCCTGCGCGCCGGGCTGCATCGGGGTCGCGTCTGCCTAGCTCTTGTCCCACTCGCACCGCGGCAGCGGAACTGATCCCAAGCGGTACCATGAATGTCAGGGCGGCGCAGTTCAATGCGATCTGGTGTCCGGCTAGGGGCACGGGGCCGAGCTTGGCACATAATGCGGCTGCAGCGGAGAACGCCCCGATCTCAAAAAGGATCTGGCTCGCGGCCGGGGCTCCAAGCTTGAGTAGCGCCGCCATTCTGCTGAGATCGATTCTGATCATGCCTGTCCACCCAGGTCGCAACCGTTTTGATTCCACCCAGAGCAGAGTAATTGCGAGGCAGCCTGCCATGTAGATGCGAGCCCAGCACGTGGACCAGCCCGAGCCGGTAACGCCCATGGCGCGAAATCCAAGATGGCCGTAAATGAGAACCCAATTCCCAAAAGCATTGACGATGTTCGCCGAGATCAACGCAAACATAATAGGGTGGGCCACGTTTACCGCTTGCAGATATCGCCGAAGCGCAAAGTATGCGAGCAGGGGCAACGAACCCCAGTTGAGCGCGCGCAGGTACGGGCGCATCGGCTCCACAAGTTCCAGGCTGATTCCAAAACGCTGCATCAGCGGCGGCCAGAAAGACACGGCGAGCATCAGGATTGGTGTAAGCGCGAAGGCGAGGAACAACCCGTTCACCAGCGAATGGCGGGCATCATCTAGATCCTCACGCCCATATGCGTGGGCGACGAACCTATCCATTCCAAGCAGCAACCCGCCGGTAAAGATGGCCACACCGTGATACAGGCTTTGTCCCAGGCCGGTCGCACCAATGGCCACGGCGCTGTTGGGCAGGCGTCCTACCATGATTGTGTCGACGATGCCCATGCTCATCCACCCCACTTCTGCGAATATCAATGGCAGGGCGAGATGCAGGGTAAGGCGAAAGTCGCGGCGCCATAGCTCGAGAGAAGCGTGGTTGGATTTCGCTATCATTTTTCTTGTGACTATATCAATCGCGACACGCGGATGCGGTCAATTTCTTGTGAAGGTTGGCCATGTGCTCAGTTCGGATGACGAACGGAAAAGTCTATGGGCGCGACGCGGGAGCGAAGCCGGAACTATTGCCCATAGGCAGCGGAGCATTTCCACTAACAACTTGCCCGGTCGAGGAATCGAAGGAGTACACGTGCAGGCTTGAATCGCTAGCGAGGATGGCGTACACCAGTGTGCCGTCGGGACTGAAGGCGAACCCCGGAGTCTGCGCTGTCATCGGAATAGAGTTTCCCGTATCCTGCACGTTCATAGCGGTGAGGTGAATGCGCGCCACATGAATCTGCTGGGTTGGAGGGTCAGTCAAAAAAAGATACTTACCGACCGGGCTCAGTTGAACGTTAGTCGCAGTCGCACAAGCCGCGAGCATAGGGGCAGTGCAGCGAAATAAATGATGTTTCGGCCGTGGGATAAGCGGAAAAATGTCGAGGTAGCCGGACATTCCGGGAGCGCGGTGTTCATCAATCATTACCTGCGTTCCAATGACCAACGTGTCAGAACCTGCCCCAGTTGTATTTGCAAATTGGTAAAGCACGACACCAGGGCCAACCGTGCCGTTTCCCGTGTTCAGTGGGCGCTGATCGTAGAACGTACCTTGAGAATTTTGCCGGTTGAGGTAGATCTTGGTTCCGTCGGCACTGAATCCGTAGAGTGCGGCCGGCCAGACATTATACGGACCATACGTGCCCTGCGCCTGCGGATATTCACGGAGCTTGCCATCGGTCGGGTTTATTTGGAACAAACGCAGTGTGGAGACGTATTGGTTGCCGGAATTATCGACCTGCATCATGTACGCGAAATGCGCGCTGCGATGAATATTGAACTGATAAAGCGAAGGCGCGTCCACAGTCTGCACCGCTGGCGTCACCGGAACACCCGAGCTATCGGTTGCGAATACTGAAAGATGTTGTCGATTTCCTGCATCGGTCCACAAGACGTAGAGAAAATTATCATGTGGTGCGGGAACGAACTGTACCAGCGAACCATTCGGAATCAGGTTAACGGGTTGCTCAATAGGAGTGAAGGTCAACGCGTTGACATCTACGTTGTAGGTTGAGACGCTGCCATTGTTAATGGCGTACAGAATCTGGCTGGACGGTACGATCGGGGTGGGGCTGCTCGAGGATGTGCTTTGGTTCGACGTACCGCAGGAGGTAAGAATACTTCCGCAAAGAAGTGGCAGGAAAGAAGACAGAACACGGAGCCACTTCATAAATCCTCCCTGCAACCAAGCAAACAACTTAGTAGGCTAAGATGCCAAGCTCGGGCGGCGCGTTGTCAAAATGTACGCTTGTGTATGTCACTAATCTAGCCAAAAGTGATTTCAAAACGATCTATGGCATACTACGTGCCTGTTTCTCATATTCAGCGCGACGCATTTCTCAGGGAGCCACTGTGAAGAATCCGATGGCCGTCATTCTGTTGGTGTTGCAATGTTTATTGATATTAGCCACATGTGCGGCGCAGAGCATTCAAGTGGATGCAGCGCCTGCGCATTCCACCAATCATTTCGTACCGAACCAGACCCTGGGCGCCGGAGTTGACCGCATCCCCGCCGCGGCGATCGACAATGATCTGCTTCAGCCTACGTTGCAGCAGGTGTTTGCTTCGGGATGGCAGCCTGTGACTTATCGGCAGAATACCGAATTGGCGATGGAGGCGTGGCACTGGAATCCGCGGGGAACGTGGAGCGATCCTAGTGGGAAAGGTTACTTTACGGGCTCTTCCACACCGACGGAAATGATTCGCTACTCTTATGGATATTCGCTGCCGCATCGCGGCACCACACGCAACGACGGAACCGGGAACGCCGGGTTTTCGCGGCTTACGGACGGTGACCCGAATACTTACTGGAAGAGCAATCCCTACCTCACGCAACGCTTCACTGGAGAAAGCGATTCGCTCCATCCGCAGTGGGTGATCCTTGACCTCGCGCAAAATCAGATGATCGACAGCATTCGCATCGCCTGGGTTAATCCGTATGCAACTCGGTACGAGGTGCAATACTGGACGGGAGATGATCCCATCAAGGCTCAAACCAAAGGTGTATGGGAGACATTTCCACATGGTTCCGTGACCTCGGGAAAAGGCGGAAGCGAAACGATTCGCCTGTCCGACAATCCAGGTTTGATTCGTTTCGTTCGCATTCTGATGACCGGATCGTCAAACACATGTGATTCTCATCAGTCGGCTGATCCGAAATTTGCCGACCCGAGAAATTGTGTGGGCTATGCCATTGGCGAAGTCTATTTAGGAACGACGACGCCAGATGGATCGTTCCACGACATTCTTCGTCACACGCCGGATCAGGAGCAGTCTGCGACGTACTGCTCCTCGGTTGATCCCTGGCACGAGCCTTCCGATTTGCTGTCGACCAAGCAAGCACAGGTTGGCTTCGATCTTTTCTATACGAGCGGTGTTACGCGCGGTTTGCCGGCCATGATTCCAGTAGCTCTGCTTTATGACACGCCGGAGAATGCCGCCGCTGAGATTGCCTATTTGAAGAATCGCAACTACCCAGTTTCATACGTC
>DASYOD010000002.1:0-3865 GCA_036008085.1 Terriglobales bacterium | reverse complement strand
GGGCGCTCCGGACGATAATGTAATTCAGACAGACGGCACAAATTGCGATAGTTACCAACTCTATACGAAAGGCTATGGTGCTGGCGGCAAGGTTGGAGTTGCTCTTTTAGAAGGCGCTGCAGATGTCCTCACATTAGGCTTTACGGAGGTCGTGCTGACTCCGACAGAAATTTTAACCAAAAACGAGAAACATCCGGTGAGCTTCTGTTATTCTTCTGACAAACTCGTGCGCGTGAAGCGCGCGGTCGCTACGGATTCCATAGTCTTTCACAAACAGCCCATCGTGGAACGCAGTAAGCCGGCCTCGACCTCATCTGTTTCGACGCGACAGCATGGATCGGAGCGGCCTACTTCGGAACAGCCTGCCGCGGAACCACCACTTCCGCCAACCATTATACTACCGGCTTCTTAGCAACGATTTGGCTTTAAATGCTGACTAAAAGTCGGCTGCGCGCACTGTTTGGCCTGGCGTATTGAAGATGACGACTCTCAGTAGGCGATAGCCGCCGCCGAAGCTGCATATGCATCACATCTTGAGTCCCATGGAAATGACCGATTGGCTCGGCCGCTGGAGCTATCCGGGCATTTTCGTTTGCGTCTTCATAGGTAACTTTGGGATACCGGTGCCGGAGGAGATAGTCCTGCTTGCCGCTGGATTCCTCGCCGGGCGCCACGTACTGGAATTGGGCACCCTGTATATCGTCGCAATTCTGAGTGCCGTCGCAGGGGACACGTGCGGCTTTGTGGTTGGACGCACCGGTGGACAATGGCTGTTCGGGTGGCTTTCGCAGAAATCCACATTTCTACGAAAACGCTACGAGCACCTGCGGACGTTTTTTCAGGTACATGGCAACAAGGCTGTTTTCTTAGCGCGGTTCATCATGGGCGCACGTTTCATGGCGGGACCAATGGCTGGTGCAGCCGGAATGCGCTTCTGGAGTTTTCTAGGATGGAACGTGTTGGGAGCGTTAATCTGGTGTTCTGTAATGATCACGATCGGCTACTTTGTCGGCGATCAGTTGGACTGGGTGGCACATGTGGCGCGTAAGGGCGGTCAGTGGGTGGCGGCCGCAGTTCTCCTGCTCGCCGCCGCAATATGGTTATTTTGGCGGCATCTGCACCATAGGTGGGAAGAAACCTGAATCAAACGCATATTTGTCGAGCATCGGCAAGTCGGCACGTCATTTGCTCACACATACACTCGACTTAGCCACTCGCAGCACGGTCCGCCGCACGTTGACCGCGTCGCGAGTTTGGAAACGCTTCGATACACTTCCAGACGTATTTCGTGAAACCGCCCTGAGAATCGATTCGATCCTAGTACACGGACTGACGAAAAATTTATGAACGACAGCGAAAATTTACACAGACTCGAATCCGATCTCGAAGATGAAAAACGGGACCTCCGGAAAGATATTGAATCGATAACCGGGAAAGCACGGGAGACGCGCGCTGCGCTGAGCCCGACTAGCTTAGTGCGAGAAAGAATCTTTCTGTTGTCGGGACTGGCGCTGGCTCTCGGGCTTGCGCTCGGCTTCCGCGGTTTTGCGATTGAAGATGTAGGTAAACCGGTTGCGCGTACAGTGCTGAGCAGCATCGGGAAGCAAAGCCGGAAAGCGCGTGGTCGACGCAATTTTTGGGTAAGGCACGAAAATGGATAACAACAGTCGTCAGGCATTGGCAGAAGTCACTCCGAATTGGCCAGAAGTGCTGTCGAAGACTATCGATGATCTATCCCGAATAGCTCGAACCGAGATGGAGCTTCTAGTAGCCAAGCTTGGGCTGCTGCTCGAAGCACAGACCGACAAGATAGCGGGTATGCTCTTCCTGATCGTGGCCCTGTCTTACGGATCTTTGTTTCTGCTGGGCGGTATTGTTCTTCTGATTCATCTCTGGCTGGCTTGGTGGCTTTCTTTTTTGATCACTGGTGCGGCGATTGTCATGGCCGGGGTTGTCTTTCAGATGACGATGAAGGCGGCCGCCAGGAAAAAGGAAGCCTGAGCGCCATCGCGGATCCCTACGTCGAGTGTTTAGTTCCCTGCGAGCGTGCCGAGATGATTTTCAGGGAGGCCGTAAATGGCTCAATCACTGCCTACAGAGGGAGGAAGCTACAACGCGGATAAGCCAAGCGACATCGCGAAGCCGGGCTGGCTGAGCATTTTCAGAAGAGTCTACACCTCAACCAGCGATAAAAATCTGTCTGTGCTCGCTGCCGGTGTTGCATTTTACGGAATGTTATCAATTTTTCCGGCCTTGGCAGCGCTGGTTGCGATCTATGGGCTGTTCGCCGATCCCGCTACAGTTCAGCACCAGTTCAATACGGTTCGCGGACTGATCCCGGCCGAAGCCGAGAACCTGATCACCGCCTATCTCAAGTCTCTCGTCAGCTCCAGCTCCTCAAGACTTGGCATCAGCCTCCTGATCAGCCTCCTGATTGCTCTATGGAGCGCCAGAGCTGGGACAGTCACCGTCATCGAGGCGCTCAATATCACGTATGAAGAGTCGGAAAAGCGGAGCACGTTAAGATTCGAGGCGGTAGCGTTGGGGATGACCGTGTCGGGTATTCTGTTTGCGATCATAGCTCTATTGCTGATCGCGGCGATTCCTGCCGTTGTCGATTTCTTGTCGCTCAGCAAAGCCTTGAAGATCGTAGGTTTCATCCTTCCTTGGCCAATATTGATCATCGCGATGGTCATTGCTCTAGCTTCTACGTACCGATTTGCGCCCTCGCGCGAGGCGCCTAAGTGGCGATGGGTCAGCTGGGGTAGCATTTTCGCGACCGCGCTCTGGATCGCTGCTTCTATCGGCTTTTCCTTTTACGTGACCAGTTTCGGCAGCTACGACAGGACTTTTGGCTCGCTAGGCGCAGTCGTGGTGCTACTAACCTGGTTCTACATTTCCGCTTACGTGGTGCTGCTTGGCGCTTGCCTGGATGCCGAGATGGAGCGGCAGACGGCCCGAGACACGACCACCGGTCCCGAAAAGCCGATGGGATCACGCGGAGCGAAGATGGCGGACACCGTAGCACACGATGGAGGTCGCTAGTAGCGGACGGTGTAGCGTAGCGGCTTCACATGTTGCGGTCCTCAGCGTCCGATAATGTCCGGCACACGGCTCTTAAACGCCAGCTCGGCGGGGCTCCTTTCTGCGGAGTCGAGCCAAATTTTCAAGTCTTTGATTCGGACCAGGTGAGACGAGTCATTGAGGCACGTGAATGGGAAATTCGACATCGGTCAATGGCGAGTTCGCGTGGACCCAAGCGCTAGCGCGGTCGCTGCGGCGAGATGAAACTGAACGAGTCAGGCGTTTTTTGATTCGGATCGAGCGGGAGTAACTGAGCGGACCGATTTTTTGTACCAGACGGAGTGAGAGAGTTTATATTGCATTCGCAGCGTCCAAAGTCGAGTTTTCTCCTGGTCGAATTGCGAGCGGCGCCGGGACCGGATGGCCTCGCTCGGGAAGAGCAGCCGCGTGAGGACCGCGTCGTCGTCGATGCGAGGACGAGGGCACCGAATAGCGCGAGAGCACGATTCATGGGGAACCTCCGTCAGTGGCCGCGGAGTTCCTCCACGAGCCCGTGCCGGGTCCAGGGGAATCCTGCCCGGCGGTGGTGGCACCGGGGTGCTGGGTGAGGCGACGGAACGGGGGTTATCAGTTCCCTTCTTACGCCCGGCGGCATAACGTGGACTCGGCGGGAGTATCCAGCATGCGATTGGCCCAGTTAATCACGCGAAACATCGAAACCATCCTGGAGCAGTGGGAGGCGTTTGCCGCCACGCGCCTGCCAGCTGCGGAGCACATGAAGCCGCTCGAATTGCGCGATCATGCGAAGGAGATCCTGCAGGCCATCGCCATCGACCTCTCG
>DASYOD010000001.1:0-3360 GCA_036008085.1 Terriglobales bacterium | reverse complement strand
CCGGCTGGCGCTGACCAGCACGTTGATCGTAGCCGTCCAGTGCAGACGATCGAAGGCCTGAAACGCCTGGCCGCACATGGTGATGACGTTGAGTCCAACAAGATCGGAGCCGGACACCAACAGCACCAGCCGGAGCGGAATCGCTGCAGGCAGGGTGAAATGCGACAACGCGAGGACGGCTAGGAACAGGACCGAACTGGACGCTCCCGTCGTAAGCAGCGCCGTCCCCCAGTAACCCGGGAACTGATTCTGGTCGCGCGAAACATTTTTTACGAGCAGGCCGCCGCTGCCCAAGTCCCCAAAGGGGTAAACGATGCCGACCAGGGCAACGACTCCGATGAACGCCCCGTAGCCGCTCGCGCCCAGGGATCGCGCGATTACGACGAAATACAATGCTTGGATGACCAGTCTCAGTCCCAGGCCACAAAACATCCAAAGCGTGTTGCGGGCCACGGTGCCAGTCGATTCAGGCTTAACCATAGCGGGCGGCGACCATTGCTAAAACCAAACTGGGGGTTACGTCGGGCATACGTTTTGGCTCGCCTCTTAAGCCAGCGCCTTCTTTGATTGAGAGGGCACGCGACCAGCCTTGTGGAGTTCGCCTTCGATCCACTTGTAGGTCACGTCCAGGCCTTGTTCGAGTGAAATAGAAGGTTGCCAGTCTAATACCTGATTCAGGCGGGTGTTGTCGCTATTGCGACCACGTACGCCCTGTGGTTTGCCGAGATCGTGCCGCTTGATCAGGCGCTTCGCCGCGATGCCTGAAACGAGGTCGACTAGTTCATTGATAGTGACCAGCCGGTCGGTGCCCAGGTTGAGTGCGTCGTGATGATTGGACGCCATCAGACGAACTAAACCTTCGACACAATCGTCCACGTACATAAACGAGCGGGTCTGCTCGCCATCGCCCCAAATCTCGATTTCGCCGCCGTCGTGTGCCAAGGCGACCTTTCGTGAAATCGCCGCCGGAGCCTTCTCTTTGCCGCCCTCATACGTGCCGAGCGGACCGTAGACATTATGGAAACGCACCGAATAGGTTTGGAATCCATAGTCGTGGCGGTAATAATTGCACATCTCTTCAGCGAAAAGTTTCTCCCAGCCATAACCAGGCTCGGGTTCGGCAGGGTAAGCGTCTTCTTCACGCAAAGGAGTGACGTCCGCGCTCTTCTGCTTATTCTGCGCATAGACGCAAGCGGAAGACGAGAACAAGAAACGCTTGATCGCGTTTTGCCGGCTGGCCTCCAGCATGTGTACATTGATCAGAATATTGTTCCGCGATATGTCCGCAAGGTAAGCCGTGATATACCCGATTCCACCCATATCCGCTGCGAGGTTATAGACCTGATCAACGCCGCCTCGCGTTGCCAACAAACAATTCTCGTACTTGCGCAGGTCCAGAACCTCGAATTCGTCCGCGACCGAGGGCTCGTACTCCGGAACCTTAATGTCGGCCCCGCGCACCCAGTTCCCTTCTGCCTTTAACCGCTTTACCAGGTGGTGTCCGATAAAACCGCCCGCGCCAGTTACCAGTATTCGAGACTTGCCCATGAATTGCTCTCCCTTAAGTTGAAATGAGTTGCGTGACTGTTTCCGAAGTGCGAGACTTCGCGACCCGTCGGCTTAAACCCTCGCGTCGGCGCCCATCAAGCCGCTCCCGATCCCCTTAACACGGCCGGAATCGTCCGAGCCAGTATCTTCAAGTCCAGCCAAAGCGACCACTTATCAATGTACTGCATGTCCAGCTCCATCCACTGTTCGAATGGAATAAGATTCCGCCCATTGATCTGCCAAAGACAAGTGATGCCCGGCGGAACGCTGAAGCGGCGTCTCTGCCAATCTTCGTTGAACAACTGATAATCCCGTACCGACATAGCCCGTGGACCGACCAAGCTCATGTCCCCCTTCAAAACATTGAAAAGCTGTGGCAACTCATCAATGCTAGTTTTTCGCAGAATCCGGCCGATAGGAGTTACCCTGGGATCGTTCTTGATCTTGAAAGCCGGCCCTTTCATTTCGTTCAGATGCAGCAGCTCCTCCTGGATCCTTTCAGCATTGGGAATCATGGTGCGGAACTTGTAGATCTTGAACCTGCGTTTATTTAGACCAACTCTTTCCTGGCCAAAAAAGATCGGGCCCGGCGAAGTTAGATTGATCAATAGCGCAACCACCAGCAGCAGCGGCGCGAGAAGCACCAGCAAGGCGAAGGAAACCGCCAGATCGATCGTTCGCTTGAGCACGAACGGCCAGCCTCCAAACCCACTGCTCCGAGCCGTAATTTGCGCGTCACCGTCAAATACGTCCGCGCTCGAGCGGGCAATCTTCAGATCAAAGATATCCGAATCGAAGCGAATGATCATTCCGTGCTGTTCGCAGAGCGCCGCCATGTTTGCCGCGTGTTCGTAGAAAGAGCGCAACGGAAGAAAAATGGCGACTTCATCCACAACGTTATGGCGCAAGAACTCGGCAATACCGGCGTTATCGCAGGCCAGTTTAAAACCCGTCGCCAGGAACTCGTCCATTCTGGGCCAGGCGTCATCCACAAAACCAAGCAGCCTGTAGCCACGCTCGGGCGACGCCTCAAGGCGTCGAGCGAACTCGACAGCGCGACCATTGGTGCCCAGAATCAAAATGTGATGCAAGTTATGACCGCGCCGCCGTATTCTTGCGAGCGAATATCGCATAAGAAGGCGCGACGAAGCGACGAAGACAAAGCATGTCGCAAAGAACAGCGCGAGGAAAGCCGGGGTCATGAGCTTAACCTGGCACAGCGCTGCCACCAATGCCAAGCTAGCTGTCGCGAGAGTGACTGCTTTCAAGACATCCACAATTTCCGCGGATTTTGTGGAAAGTCTTCGCGACTCATACATACCGCACAATGCAAACATCGCGTGGCTTGCGAGTAGAGCCACGGCAAAAATAGCACAATCCGATAATTTCACGCGGACGGATAAAAGTCTGGCCAGCGAAATACCTTTACCCGCAGAAATCATCCAAACAGAGACCAGAGTAAAAGACAACATGATCAATCCAACGTCAAAGAACTTCAGAGCGCTGACTATGAATCGACGCTTTGTTTCGTTCACGGAGGTTTCCTCTTTGGCTGATTAATATTTATAGGGTGCTACTGACTGCCTATGATCCGGCGATAGCCGGAATGCGACGCCACTTTTCGTATGGAGTAACAGCTGGGCGTGAAAGATGCGACTGCTGCCTGCTAATCAAAAACAGTTAAACGGGTCTATGCTGGTTCGACAGCAAAACCGGTGATCCGAATAGCGAGCGATCTCTGGATGAGTTCCACCGATACCACCAAGGTTGCATCGCTGTTAATAGCGGTCAGAATGCCTTCTACGCCATCCA